>NZ_JBFODD010000001.1:0-9968 GCF_040908115.1 Aeromonas sp. R7-1
ATGGTGATTACCACACCCTCAGCGTTAAATATAAACGTTTATATTTAACGCTGAGGGTGTGGTAATCACCATTACTTGGGGTGTGATACGTGAATGGGGTGTGGTTATTGCATGGTGTTTGGGGTGTGATTGTCATGGCGTGGTGCTAACGACATGGCGACAAAGATTATTTTGTGATGGGGTGTGATTGTTGGCGGTGGCAGTGGCCGGATTAAGGTAGTGGCGCGTGAATCAATGGCCGCTAGGTCAATCGAGCCGGCCAGGGTGGTGGGTGTGCAGCTTGGCTCGCACTTCCGCCTGCTTGCAGAGTGCGCCATAACCCCTTGTCTTACCTTGCCTATCTGCCTGCTCAGGCGGAAGTGCGCTGACAGCGCGACGGTTTTGCACCGCTCTATGGTGCATTGGCATCGGCAGGCATGGCTGATACCTCCAGGCTGCGACAGTCATTCGCCGACAGTGGGCGTGATAGCTCCGTCAGATTTTTAACTTACTTACACTTTTTAATTGCTTTTGGCCAAAAATGTGTAATCTTTAGGTGGTCGAAACAGACAGGAGATCAAACCAGATGAAAGAACAACTTACGACACTGTTTAACCAGTGTGTCAACAACTCACAAAGCATGCGCGAGCGGCTGCAGAAAGATGCCATTGGCACCACCTCGCCGACCGAGCGCGTCATCACCCGCCGGTTCAATGTCAGCGAGACTGCCGAGCTGGTTGGCGTCGCCCGGGCCGCTATCGACCAGGCCGAGAAGGATGGTCGCCTGCCACCCCCAGACCGTAACGAGCACGGCGCCAAGCTCGGTTACACCCTCTACCAGATACAGCGGATGCGCGAGCTGTTCGGCACCGCCCTGGTACAGCCCCACGCTGTCACCGTGGCCGTGGCCAGCAACAAGGGCGGGGCCTACAAGACCAGCGTCGCGGTGCATGCTGCCCAACGGTTCGCCCTGCTGGGCTACCGGGTGCTGCTGATCGACTCAGACCCCCAGGGCACGGCCGGCGACTATTTCGGCTGGTCGTCCCGCTGGGTCGATGGTGGCAAGACCATCGCCCCCTGGATGCTGGGGCGCGAGCAGAGCCTGGCCTATGCCATCCATCCCACTTGCTGGCCTGGCATCGACCTGATCCCCGCCAATCAGGAGCTGCAGCGCATCGACAAGGAAATGGACAAGCTGGAACTGCCCTACCCGCCGCACCTGATGCTGCGCGCCGGCATCGAGACCATCAGCGCCAACTATGACCTGGTGATCATCGACGGCGCCCCGAACCTGGCCGATGGCACCATCGCCCAGGTGTTCGCCGCTGACGTGCTGATCTGCCCCACCCCGGCCGAGGTGCATGACACCGCATCGACCGAACAGTTTTTCAGCCTGCTGCGCGACATCACCAGCGCCGTGCCGGACGAGGATGTCTGGGCCATCCCTGACGTGCGGATCCTGGTCACCAAGCTGGCCAACGTCGCCGGCAGCAGCAGCCAGAAGGTGAAGGAAGAGATTCACAAGGCCTGGGGCGGCATGGTGCTGGCCAACCCAGTGCGCGTCACCGAGGAGGTGGGCAAGGCCCAGATCAGGATGCGCACCGTGTACGAACAGGACCGCAGCGAACGCAGCAGCCCCTCGGCCTGGAAAAACGCCTGCGGCATGTGGGATGCCCTGTTTACCGAGGTCAATGAGACCCTGCTTAAACCGCGCTGGGGGGCATCAGCATGAGCACCTTCCGCCCTATGAAGGGCTGCGATCTGGAAGGGGCGCCGCGCTTCCCACTGTTGGCCATGCCGAAGATCGATGGTATCCGGTGCGTGATGATGACGGGCCAGGCGCTCAGTAACAGCCTCAAGCCACTGCCGAACCGCCACCTGCAGGCACTGGCTGCCGACCCCGCCCTGCACGGGCTGGATGGCGAACTTACCGTGGGTCACCCCAGCGCCCCTGACGTATACCGCGCCACCAATAGCGCAGTGATGAGCCAGGACGGCGAACCCCGGCTTACCTATAGGGTGTTCGATCTGTTCGACCACCCGGGCGGCTATGCCGAACGTCTGCAGGCACTGCAGGCCAGGGTAGCAACCCTACCCTATGCCCTGCGCAGCTGGATCGAGGTGGTGCCCGCCAAGCTCATCAGCGAGCCGCAAGAGCTGGACGACTTTGAGAGCATTTGGGTCGGTGAGCTGGGGTATGAGGGGGTGATGATCCGCTGCCCGGATGGGGCTTACAAACATGGCCGCAGCACCGCCAAGCAGGGCTGGCTGCTCAAGCTAAAGCGCTTTGTCGATGATGAGGCGGTGATCATCGGCACCACCGAACAGATGCACAACCAGAACGCTGCCCAGCGCAACGAGCTGGGGCTGGCCAAGCGCAGCAGCGCCAAGGCGGGGCTGGTGCCAGCCGGTGTACTCGGCAATCTGGTGGCCCGCTGGAGAGGGGTGGAGTTCGAGATCGGCACCGGCTTCACCGCCGAGGAACGGGCCCAGCTCTGGCAACAGCGCGCTGACCTAGTGGGCCAGCTTGTCAAGTTCAAACACTTCCCGGTCGGCATGAAAGACAAGCCGCGCCACCCCACCTATCTCGGGCTGCGCTCGCCGCTCGATATGACCGACTACTGAGGATCCCCCCATGAACGAACAACAACCCATCACCCCGATCTCTGCCATCCCCAGCGTCACCCGCCTGGCCCGTCGCGTCACCGCGAACGACGCCGCCGGCAACAAGATCAAAGACACCCTGCTGGGGCGCGACATCGTCTGGGAAGTGGTTCAGGTGCCCGCCGACAAGGTCGAGCAGGCCACCATGGTCTGGCTCGGCAACGAGCGCGAGCAGGCCCTGCTGGACACCATCACCCTGGGCGACATCCTGGCCACCCTGGATCCGGTCCACGGCAACGACGAGTTCGCCAAGGGCCGGCGCGTGAACGGGGTGATCGAGGTGCCGAACGGCAGCCGCCGGCGCATGAGCTGCATCATCAAGGGCGCACCCTATAACGTCCTGGTGTGCGACGACCTGACCGACGAGGAAATGCAGCACCTGGCCGAGGTGGGCAACCACTACAACCCGACCAGCCCCTGGGAGCGCGGCAAGCGCTATGCACGGCTTGAACGCCAGCATGGCAGCCTGCGCAAGGTCGAGGAGTACCTGCAGGGGCGAGGCGAAAACGTCAGCCGCCGTACCATCACCCGCTGCATCAAGACCGCCGAGATCCCGCTGCAGATCATGCACCTGTTCCGCAACCCCAGCAGCCTGAGCGCCGACCAGGGCAGCCAGATCGCCGAGTCGCTGGACGCCATCGTCAAGGGCGGCCTGCCCCTGGCCGAGGCCAGCGAGCAGATCGAGCACGACTGGCTGGAGACCGAGCACCCCGAGGATGCTGACGAGGCGCTGGTGGCCTTCCTGCGCGACTGGCAGCCGCTGCTGACCACTCAGGCGGCACCGGCGGCCAGGCCCAAGGGCAAGGCAGAGAAGGCGGCCCCCGTCACCCACACCTGGGCCAAGGGCAAGCTGACCGTCGCCGGCAGCAAGCTGACCCTGCAGCTCGATGTGAGCATGCCCCAGAACGAACGGCAGGAGCTGGAGCAGAAGATAGCCGCCCTGATGCTCGACTATGAGCTGCCGGCCGCCCTGCGCGGGGGTTACCTGACCAAGGAGTCATACCTGGAGTACCAGGAGAAGCTGGGCAAGGTATGCGTCGAGCTGGGGGTGGCCCCCAGCATACTGGAGCCGCTGCTGCTGGCCAGGTTCACCGAGGCCATGGCCGAGCACGGCTGGTCAGCCGCCAGCTCCGGCATGCTGCTGAACATCCGGGTGATGCGCGCCACCTGTCAGGAGATCGTCACCGCGCTGCGCGCCGAGCAGTAAACCACGGAAGGAGGCCCGGCTGGCCGGCCGGGCGCAATCAACTGTTATAGGAAAAACAGCCCATGAATGACCAATCAGAAAACATAAGCGACGAATCCGAGCTGGTGCGATGTGAGAAGTGCGGCACGGCCATGAAACAGGTTGGTAGTGGTGGTGCCACTCAATCCAACGGATGCGACGTGGACTGGGTGAATTATGAATGCCCAGCATGCGGGCACAGATTCTCTGACATATAGGGGAATGGGATGAAAAAGATACACGTAGCCCACTCCGGGCTGACCGGCAATATCTACGCCGGCACCCTGCTGAAAAGCCAGCGCTGGGGTGCTGACAAGACGGATGTCACCGTGCCCGCGCTGGTCGCCGTGGCCGAGCACACCCTGAAAAATGACGGGGCCGTCATCATCAGCACGGAAGATGGCAAACCGGTGTATGAGATCAGCGTCAAGCGGCTGTAACCAGGTGCAGCGGGAGCAGGGATGAACGAACTGGTGATCAGGTTGCGGCGGTTCAAGAGCCGGGACACCCTGGAAGCGGTGGCGCCGAGGATGCAGAACAAGGCGGCCGCGCTCGGTCAGGAGGAGGAGCTGGCCGTCATTGCGGCCATCGACCACCGCCGGGCCGAGATCGCGGCCAGGCGGCTCTATGACCCGGGCAAGGTGCCGGCGGCCGTCTGGGCGCTGCTATAGGGATGGGATTCAACCAAGGGGAAAAGCGTGGGGGTATCGGTAAGCAAGGGGACCTGGACTGCGCGGCACGGCAAGGACAAGGCGACCTATGCAGAAACACGGTTTGGGGCAGCGGCGCAGCAGCTGGCCGAGCGGGCCTATCTGCAGATGGTGGCGGGGTCGTTCGACAAGGCGCGGGACGACATTGAACTGCGGCAAAGCTACTCCATGAAGGAGACCGCCTTGCTGCTGGGGATGACCGAGGGGAGGCTCTATCACTGGGTCAGCACGGGGGAACTGGACGGCCAGGCCGTGGTGCCACCCCGCAAAGACCCCTCGCGGGGCAATAAGGACAGGTTCAGCGGGTGCGAGGTGATCCTCACCAAGGAGCGGATGAAATAACAGTGGGGCATTCTGCCCCACTTTTTTTACTCCCTGATCACCCTGACCATCTTGCGGTAAATGTCGGCCATCATGACCACATGGGGTACGGGGGCCGTCAAAAACACTTCAAGCGCCTTGTAGCGCTCGCTTTCGGTCGGTGGGATGTTTTCCGGCGGCAGCACATCCCTGACCGGCATCCCCAAGAAGTCGGCTATCACGACCGCAGCGTCCAGAGGCATGAAGGTGTTATTGTTCACGTCCACCCAGCGCGTCAAGTTCGACAGCGGTATCTTTGTTTCAAAGCTCACATCTGCCAGGCTATAACCACCGTCCCGGATCAACGTGGCCAAGTGTTGCTTTGCTGACTTCAAGAACTGCCTTGCCCTTTTTGTGACATAAACCTTTCGGATGGCCATTAAGTACGTCTCCAGCGCATCCCGTTCAACCATTATTGTTGTCAACTGTCAGTTCTGACACCCAATTATGGCAAATTAGAAGCAGATAACCCAAATTTGGTTTTCAAGGGCTTATAGAGTGTTTTCACGGTAGTAACAGGGATGGGAAGCGGCGCAGTATTGCAAGGCCTGGGGGATAGGATTACTGTATAGAAATACAGTAAATAGGTGCGGCCACCGAAGTGGCCGCGAGGTGACACAAAACCCGCCAGAGTCGTGTCGTGTGACGTGCAGGAGATCAAGCCAGCCGCGCAGGAGCGAAAGATCCTGACGCGAGTCACGGGGCAAGTTTACATGACGCCGCTGCATAACAACAACATGGGAGGTTGCAGTGATTGTAAAACTAATCGAGCGCGAGATCGCGGGGATAGGCGATGAGCTTGATGTCCTGCCGTTCATCCAGCAAATCGGGTCACCGGCGGCGATGCGTCACTATGAGCGGCGTGTCACCGAGCTGAATCGCAGCCTGGTCGATCTCGACGAGGTGATCCAGCTGCAGGCCGAGCGGGGCACGATGCCCCGGCTAGACCTGAGCGAGGTGCGCCAGCGCGTCCAACTTCTGGCTAAACGGGATGATGGCGCCGCGCACTAGACCTCGATTTCATAGCTGGGCAAGTTCGGGGCGGCCTCTTCCAGCCTGCCCCCTTTGAAGAACGCCATACTGCCCACCGGCACCCCCTCCCCCAGCACCTTGACGGTGCCACCCCCCAGCGTCTGCAGCTGGGTGTAGCCCCCGCCATAGCTGACCACTTGCCCGATGTTGCGCTGGTCATGCTCCGGCAGCAGGGAGACCAGCATGCGGTAGATGTTCGCCACGGTTATACCTCCGGCCGTTCAATGGTGAGCCCCTGGCTGACCAGCAGCCCCTCTTGCTCAGACCAGCTCGCGCTGATCCGCAGCCCTCGCGTGTACCCCTTGCCGTCCGGCGTGGCCGCAATCAGCCCCGGCAGCAGCAGGCCGGTGTCCTCTGACAGGGGGATGTCGATGTCGTCATCCGTGCGGGGCCCCGCCTCGGCGAGCAAGGCGCTACCAAAGGCCCGGATGCCATCGGTGTCCACCATCAGGGGGTTGAGCTGGGCCGGAAGCAGGCGATCCGCCCCGCTGCCCTGACGCTTGACCAGGCAGGGCCCCAGCACGTTGCCGCCACTGCTCACCCAGACCCCGTTCACCTCTTTGCCCCGGTCGCGCTGGCGCCCCTTGGTGAGCATGATGGAGCGCGGGATCACCACATCCGGCGGGGTGCTGGCCAGCTGCCACGGCAGGGCCGGATAGCGCGGCTTGACGGTGATCGCCTTGTTGGCCATGTCCGGCAGCACAAAGGCGCCGGCGGCCTCGGCCAGACGCTGAATGGCGGTGATCGGCGTCTCGTTCTCGAACGACCAGTTATTGCCGGGCACCAACCAGTTCGCGGCCTGCCAGTCCAGGGTCCAGCCCGTGGGCAGCTGCTGCTCGGCGAGCTGCGCCATGGTGCGGTCATTGGCCTCGGTGTCGCTGGCCGGCACCACATAGCTGCTGGACAGGTAGGCCGTCAGGCTGCGGCCGCTGATGGTCGCCGACTCCTCATTGAAGGCGCTGGCGTCGCTCCAGCGCTCGGCCTTGAACACCCAGCGGTGGCCGTTGATCAGGATCTCCACCTCCTCGTTGTCAACGGCCTCGGCCAGACTGATGAGGGGGAGCTGGGCGCTGAACTGCCAGGCCCAGGCGTCGGCATCGATCTCGACGTTGATGCTCTCGGCGGGGATCAGCATGCCGTCGCTGAGCCGCTTGATGGTGGCGCTGTTGATCACGAAATAGACCCTCCTGGTCGGGATGACATGGGTATTGTCGGGATACCAGACGAACTCCAGGGAGGCGTCACCCCGGGGGCGGCCGAACGCCAGCACCTTGGTCCGTTTGTCTGGCCGCTCCGGCTTGATGGGCGGCTTGGGGGGCGGGCTGGTCCCCCAGGGGGGCTGCATCGCCTCCTCCCACCGCGACAGCCAGCCCTTGTGCAGCTGCAGGCCGAGCTGCCAGCGCTGGCCGCCCAGGGTGAAACCGAGCGGGGTGGCCTCCTGCCAGCGGTCGGCTTGCCACTCCTTGTCCTGGCGCGGGGGGTTGCGAAACCCGCTCACCTGCCAGCGCCCCACCGGGGCCCCCTCGACCCAGAGCGAACGGGTCACGGCATGGCCGGGGGGTAGGCTGTCGAAGCCATGGCCATTGCTTGCGTCGAGGGCCAACCCCTCATCGAACGGCACCCGCACGGTGCCATCCTCCCGGGGCAGCTGTTCGGCCAGACCGGCCCACTCAGCCTGCAAGGGGCTGGCCTCTTGCCAATGGTTCTGACAGGGGGCAGAAACGAGGGCTGGCTGCTGCCAGTCGCTTTGCACCGCCCGGGTCACCAAGCCGGCCCGCTCGAAATGATCGGCGCTGGTGTGGCTCGGCCCCCGAAACACGTTGATGTCGTGGCCGGCCTCGATGGCGGGCATCAGGGGGCGGGCCGTGCTGGCCAGGGTCGCCTCGATCACCACGGCGGCGCCGATCTCGACCGCCGGCAGCGGCGCCGTGGCAAGCAGGGCGGCTGGGTAAACCGGCGTCACCACCAGGCTGGCTTGGGTCGCTGGCCCCGTCCCCTGCAGTGCGCTCGGCAGCACCAGGCCCGGGGAGCAGGTCAGGCTGGGCGGCAGGATGGTGCCCCGCAGCACGGCCGCATAGCGCTGTACCTGGAGCGGGTTCAGCTCCAGCGCGGCGCTGGCCTTGCGGGCCTTCTGCAACTCCAGCCGGGCGTCGGTTCTGGCCATGCTGACCTCGTGGCTCACGGGGAGCGGTTAGGGTTCGGTAAAGATGGCGTCGTTGATGCGCACCATGGCGCCGGTGAACAGCTCACTGGCGGGGATCTCGATGTCGGCGCCGCTCTCCGGTGGCCCCACGTCGAGATCCGCCACAAAGTCGCCGTCCCGGTTGGTGATGCGCCCCCAGGCCTGGACCCCGCTGGCGGTGACCATCTGCTCGGCCAGGGGCTTGAGCGTCAGCACACCGCCCGTCACGCTCTGGGCGCAGGGGTGGGTGAACTGCAGCGTCACCAAGAGCACCTGGCTGGTGATGGCCGCCCCTGGGGCGGGGCGTCCACCGGTGTAGATCTTGAGGGTCGCTGGCCCCGCGCTGCCCTCGTCGATGGCGGCCGCCAGCAGCTGGGCGCGGCTGGTGCGCAGTGCATCTGCATACGTGAACATAGTACCTCCTGGTGAGGCCCTATCAGGCCAGGCCAACCCCCTCACCGGGGGCGTAAGGGGTGGGGAGCTGGTAGTCGGCCGCCACCGCGTTGTAATCGGCGGGGCCGAACGCGGGATCGTCCTGGGCGACCAGCATGTAACGGCGGTTGAGCCAGAGCAGATCGAACCGGTACTTGCCATCGCTGGCGCGGCTGTAGGTCTCCCCGATGAGGTTGCCCGCCTGGTCGAGGCAGAGCACCCGGCGCCGGACGCCCTCCCCGTCGATGGTGACCGTGCTCTCGATGTAGCCCTGCTCAACGTTACGTATCCCATCACGGAGCCAGAAATAGTCTTGTCCAACGCAGATTTTGGTCGGCATGCTAACAAACAACTGCCGCACTGGGCCTGCGAAAAACGGTGGTTCACCACGCCAGGCCACATCCTGAGGTTGGAACTGGCTACGGGCCTCCTTGTTGATGGGGATAATCGCCATCGGCACAGTGACAAGTGTGTACGGAAGGGTATCCGCCATGATTACCTCCACGGGCCTGTCAGGTCGAAGCCCATAAGAGTTATTTGACCTGCTGTAGCTTGCGACTCTGCATAACCGACTTGGATCAGGCGCACTATCTTTCCAGGCAATGCGGGCAATCCGATATAATTCTTGCCTGAAAGTGCTGCTACATTGACAAATGGCTGAATGAGGCCAATCAAGTAACCACGTAGCTCATTACCCGTTTCCATCACCATAGGCGGGGATGCACTCGCATAAAACGCATTATCAGGCCCGTTTGGGTAGTTCATTCCATTGCCTGGTCGGCCAAACAATCCTTTGGTCCACCAATTATTAATCGTCCCTGCCAATTGGGTAAAATTCCGCGCCAATACCCTATAACTGGTGTTATCAAACAATGGGAATGTATTGCCATAACTGGTATTTGAAGATCCGGCATTGGTCGCCCAGTTGCGTGACAGTTCTGATGTGGACGTAGTTGGGTAATGGCTCAACACCGCATGGTAACGATCACCTGGTCGCACCGACAGCAGATAACCGAAACAAAACAGAAACTGATAATTGGCAGACGCATAGGCAGGCAAAAAATAAAATAATTGGCTGTCACCAATAAAATCCCAACGACCATTGCTATAACGCTTAGTCGCTGGCCAGCGGTGCTCGAAAATCAATGTGTATGTGTCGATATCGATCACATTCTCGACCATCGCCACCTTTGCTAGATAGGCATTACTGGTTCCTGTCCAGCCGCTGAATGCGGTGTTGTCGATGCGCAGGCTCACATTACCCGACTCGCTGACGTTGCTCGGCCGGTAGATGGCCACCTGACCGTCACCACTCTCATGGGTCAGAGTCCAGCCGAGGGGGGCCACCTTCATCGACATGATGCCGCTGCCAGCACTACCCGGG
>NZ_JBFODD010000011.1:0-1218 GCF_040908115.1 Aeromonas sp. R7-1
CCCGGGTAGTGCTGGCAGCGGCATCATGTCGATGAAGGTGGCCCCCCTCGGCTGGACTCTGACCCATGAGAGCGGTGACGGCATGGTGGCCATCTATCGCCCCACCAATGTCAGCGAGTCGGGGAACGTTTCCTTGCGCATCGACAACACCGCATTCAGCGGCTGGACAGGAACGACTTCCTCTGGGTCAGCTAGCTACTTTGCCAAAATAGCCATGGTCGAGGATGTGGTGGATATTGATACCTACACCACTATTTATGAACACTGTTGGCCAGCTACCCAGCGTTACAGCGCCAAGATTTGGGACTTAATTGGTGACTCACAGTTATTCTACTGGTTTCCTGCAATCGGCAACGCCAGCTTTCAATCTGGATTCTGTTTTGGCTATTTGAAATCGGTTCGTCCAGGGGATCGCTATCATGCCATGCTGCATACCTACACCACGACAAACCCGGCCAATAGTAGTTTGCATATGGCAAATAAAAACACCAACAATAATATTTGTGCCACGGCGTTCACAGCCTTTGATGATTCTAGCTTCCGTATTCTTGCTCGCCCATTTCATCAACTCTTTGGTGTTACCAGTTACTGGTTAAAGGGGCTTTTCGGTCGCTTCGGTGCTGGTCTTTCTGTTCCAAACGCCCCCGATAACAGTTTTTATATGAGTACAGACCCCATCATGGTAGTGGAGTCTGGCAACCACTTACGTGGCTATATGCCGGGTCTGATCGTGCCCTATGGCGACGTCTTGGATTGGCATCGTAATAACTTCGCTAACCTGCCCGCCTTGCCTGGCAAGTTAGTGCGTTTTATCCGGCCTACCTATCAGATCAATACCTTTAACACTGATCCAAGATCATTAATGGGTTTTGATCTTGTCGGGCCTTGGCGCTAAAGAAAAGGGGTGCATCATGGATTTTCCAGTGAAATGGTACAGCAATGCGATGCAGGGAGCGCCAAGCCTGGGGGACACCGCCGCCGGGGCCCTGACGGCCCTGCTCAAAGCGGTGCTGGTGACCGGGTTCGGCAACCTCACGATTAATGCCCTGATGTGGGATGCTGCCGAGGGTGCCGCCAAGGCCACGTTTTCCGGCGGTCATGCTTACCTGCAGGACTCCGTGATCGAGGTGAGCGGGGCGAGCCCGGCCGCCTACAACGGCGAGCATCGGGCGAAGAAGGTGAGCAGCACCGAAGTCTGGTTCGAGCTGGACGGCGGCA
>NZ_JBFODD010000012.1:0-35596 GCF_040908115.1 Aeromonas sp. R7-1
CAAGGGGGAGGCAGGGAGGGGGTTAAAAAACAGTCAGGGCTGCCCGCGGGCGGCCCTCTTGAAGGAAACAAAGATGTATACCGAAACCATCAACAAGTGCGCCGCCAACGCGGCCCGCATCAACCGCTTCGAGCGCAGCGACAAGCTCGGCTTCTGGCTCAGCTCCGCCATGGCGGGGGCCTATGTGGGCCTTGGCATCATCCTCATCTTCACCCTGGGCAACCTGGTGGATCCCACTGTGCGACCGCTGGTGATGGGGGCCACCTTCGGCATCGCCCTGACGCTGGTCATCATCGCCGGCTCCGAACTCTACACCGGGCACACCATGTTCCTCACCTTCGGGGTGAAGACCGGCAAGATTTCCATGGGGGATCTGCTGCGCATCCTGCCGCAGACCTGGGCTGGCAACCTGCTCGGCTCCATCGCAGTGGCGCTCATCTACTCCTACGGCGGCAGCCTGCTGCCGGACGCAGGCAGTCTGGCCCACAAGGTGGCGTTGGCCAAGACCCAGGCACCGGCGCTGACCCTGTTTATGAAGGGGATCCTCTGCAACTGGCTGGTCTGCCTCGCCATCTGGATGGCGCTGCGCACCGAGGGTGCCGCCAAGTTCATCGCCATCTGGTGGTGCCTGCTGGCCTTTATCGCCTCCGGCTACGAGCACTCGGTCGCCAACATGACCCTGTTCGCCCTCTCCTGGTTTGGCGCCCACTCGGAGGCCTACACCCTGAACGGCATCGGCCACAACCTGCTGTGGGTGACCCTGGGCAACACCGTCTCCGGCGCCCTCTTTATGGGCCTCGGCTACTGGTATGCCACCCCCAAGGCTGAGCGCCCGGTCGCGGTGAGCGACGCCACCACCACTGCCAGCCAGACCCAAACCGCCTGATCAGGAGGCCCCATGGACTACTTGCCCATCTTTTGCCGACTCGACAACAAACCCGTGCTGCTGGTCGGCGGCGGCGAGGTAGCGGAGCGTAAGGCGCGCCTGCTGCTGGATGCCGGTGCCCAGCTCACAGTAGTAGCGCCCGATCTCGACCCCGAGCTGGCGGAACTGGCTGCCAACGGGACCATCGAGTGGCTGGACGCCGAGTTTGCACCGGCGCACCTGACGGGCAAGTGGCTGGTGGTGGCCGCCACCGATCGGCGCGAGGTGAATGCCCTGGTCTACCAGAGCGCCAATATGGCGCGGATCTTTGCCAACGTGGTGGATGACCCGAAACGCTCCAGCTTCATCATGCCGTCGATCATCGATCGCTCGCCCCTGATGGTGGCCATCTCCTCCGGTGGCAAGGCGCCTGTGCTGGCTCGCTTGCTGCGGGAAAAACTCGAAGCCCTGCTGCCGCAACATCTTGGCGCCGTCGCGGCCTTCGCCGGCAGCCTGCGGGAGCGGGTCAAGGCCCGCTTCGCCACCATGGGGGAGCGGCGCCGCTTCTGGGAACGGCTGCTCGGGGCGGATCGGCTCGGTCAGGCGCTGGCACGGGGCGATAGCGCCTCTGCCAATCAGCTGGCCGACAACCTGTTTGCCGATGAAAGCCAGACCGGTGGCGAAGTGGTGCTGGTGGGGGCTGGCCCCGGCGATCCGGGTCTGCTCACCCTGCACGCCCTGCGCCAGATGCAGCAGGCCGACGTGGTGGTCTATGACCGGCTGGTCTCCGACGAGGTGATGGCACTGGTGCGCCGCGACGCCAAGCGCATCTTCGTCGGCAAGCAGGCGGGCAACCACTGCGTACCGCAGGAGGGGATCAACCAGCTCTTGCTGGAGGAGGCGAAGAAGGGGCAGCGGGTGGTGCGGCTGAAGGGGGGTGACCCCTTTATCTTCGGCCGTGGTGGCGAGGAGCTGGAGACGCTGGTCGGCACAGGCATCGGTTTTCAGGTGGTGCCGGGGATCACCGCTGCCAGCGGCTGCGCGGCCTACGCCGGTATTCCGCTGACCCACCGCGATCACGCCCAGAGCGTGCGTTTCGTCACCGCCCACGGCAAGGGGGGCGCTCAGGATCTCGACTGGCCGCTGCTGGCCAAAGATCGGCAAACGCTGGTCTTCTATATGGGGCTCTCCTCCTGCGCCACCATCCGCGAACAGTTGCTGACCCACGGCAAGGCGGGCAGCACCCCGGTGGCGCTGATCGAGCGAGGCACCCAGCCAAGCCAGCGGGTCATTCGCGGTACCCTCGATCAGTTGCCCGCGCTGGCGGTGGGCGTCGAGAGCCCGGCCCTCATCATGGTGGGTTCGGTGGTGACCCTGGCGGACCAGCTTGCCTGGTTCGAGCAAGGATGCACCGCCAACGCGGCCCTGGCCTCGGCCTGATCGCGGCATCCATTCCAACGCCACCCTCGGGTGGCGTTTCTTTTTCTGCATTTACAGTCATAACCTCTTGTTTTGAGTCTGGTATCCTATGGGGACTGTCCGCCGGATCACCGAATTCAGGAATTCTGCTTCATGTCCCTCCCCCCCAAGAACAGCGCCAAACAGCGTGAACACGACAGAGCCCGCATCCTCACGCTGCTGCTGGCCGATGACGCCCTCACCGAGAGCCTGCTCGACCCGCAAGGGGAGCAGGACGCAGCGCTTCGGGACCAGACCAGCGAGCTGACCCGGCTGGTCAACAGCCTGCCCGCCGCCGATATCGCCGATGCGCTGGAGTCCCTGCCGCCGGACGAGCGCCACGTGCTGTGGCAGCAGGTGGATGCAGACAAGCACGGCCAGATCCTGGTGGAAGCGTCGGAGACGGTGTGGGACAGCCTCATCAGCGGCATGAGCGACAAGGAGCTGCTGCACGCCCTGAGCACCCTCGACATCGACGACCAGATTTACCTGGGCCAGCACCTGCCCCGCAACCTGATGGGGCGGCTGCTCACCTCCATGGCGCCGGTGGACAGGGACAAGGTGCGGGAGGTGATCCGCTACGGCAAGCACACAGTCGGCGCCATGATGGACTTCGAGCTCATCACGGTGCGGCCCGACGTGACCCTGGCCACCGTCCAGCGCTATCTGCGCCTGCGCGGCCAGATCCCAGAGAACACCGACAAGCTGTTTGTCACCGATCGGCGCAACCGGCTGCAGGGGGAGCTGCCCCTCACCGCCGTGCTGCTGCACAAGCCCGAAACCCTGGTGAGCAACGCGATGGAGAAGGATCCGGTCACCTTCGATCCGGAAGACAACGACGAGGCCGCCGCCCGCACCTTCGAGCGGGACGACCTGGTCTCCGCCGCCGTGGTGGATGCCAGGGGCAAGCTGATGGGACGGCTCACCGTCGCCGAGGTGGTGGACCTGGTCTATGAAGAGAGCGACACCGACCTGCGCCGCATGGGGGGGATCAGCGAGGAAGAAGACGTGTTCGCCCCCGTCTCCAAGGCGGTCAAGACCCGCTGGGCCTGGCTCGCCATCAACCTCTGCACCGCCTTCGTGGCGTCGCGGGTGATCGGCCTGTTCGAGCACACCATCTCCCAGCTGGTGGCGCTGGCGGCCCTGATGCCCATCGTCGCCGGGATCGGCGGCAACACCGGCAACCAGACCATCACCATGATAGTGCGGGCGCTGGCGCTGCAGCACATCCAGACAGGCAACGTCTCCTTCCTGCTGTGGCGCGAGCTGGGGGTGGCCCTGATCAACGGCCTGGTGTGGGGCGGCATCATGGGCATCGCCACCTTCCTGCTCTATCAGGATGCGGCGCTGGGGGGCGTGATGACGCTCGCCATGATCCTCAACCTGCTGGTGGCGGCCCTGATGGGGGTCATCATCCCCATGACCATGAGCCGGCTGGGGCGCGACCCGGCGGTGGGGGCCAGCGTGATGATCACCGCCATCACCGACACCGGCGGCTTCTTCATCTTCCTGGGGCTGGCGACCCTGTTCCTGCTCTAGGGCCCGAGGCTGACCGTCTGCGGCGCCTGCCATGACGCGGGGCCGCTTTCGCGCAAAAACGGCATTTCCCGCCACTGGGCAAGGAATAGTCGTTGAAATGCCAACCCCACTCCTTATACTGGATCCACCTGTTTCCAGCGGTGGATCTGACACAATGGAATACAACACTTCAGAACTGTGCGACATCTATCAGGACATGGTGGATGTGCTCGAACCCATGCTCTGCTCCTTCGGCGGCCGCGCCTCTTTCGGCGGCGTTATTACCACGGTCAAGTGCTTTGAATCGAACGGTCTTATCCGTGAACTGGTCAAGGAGAACGGCGTCGGTCGCGTGCTGTTGATCGACGGTGGCGGCTCCATGCGTCGTGCCCTGATCGATAGCGAGATCGCCACCACGGCGGCCGAAAACGAGTGGGAAGGGATCGTCTGCTACGGTTGCGTCCGTGAGGTCGATATCCTGGAAGATCTCGACATCGGTATTCAGGCCCTGGCGGCCATTCCGGTGGGCGCCGACAGCAAGGATATCGGGGAAACCGATCTGCCGGTCAACTTCGGCGGCGTCACCTTCCTGCCGGATGACCACCTCTATGCCGATACCACAGGGGTGATCCTCTCCCCCGATGCCCTCGACATCGAGTAAACAGCGCTGAGTGAAAATGGGAGCCCTGGCTCCCATTTTTTATGCCCGCTGATGGCGGAAAAGACGCAAAAAAGAGGGCCAGTAAACTACTGGCCCCTTAACTGGAAGCAATGTGAGCAATGTCGTGCCTTCACAAGAAGTCCATCACGTTGGAACAAATGAAGTCTTTCCCGGAAAACAAGGTAACAATAATCATTCTCATTTAACTGTGCAAGCCTTATTTGCGAAGATCGCAAAAAAATTGACCACCCATGGGGGTGGTCAATCTCGTCAGGCTTGTCGCGTAGCAGCTTGCAGGCCAGCCAATCCGGCCTCCCCCACCAGCTTGCGGCTGAGATAGCGCAGCAGCACACCGTAAAGCGGCACAAACAACCCAAGACTTATCAGCAACTTGAATACGTAATCCACGGTCGCGATCTCGACCCAGTGCTCGGCCATGAAGGGATCTGTGCTGCGCCAGAAGGCGATGCTGAAGAAGGCGATGGTATCCACCAGATTGCCGAACAGGGTGGAGGCCGCCGGAGCCACCCACCAGGCTTTCAGCAGGCGCAGGCGGTTGAACACCACCACGTCCATGAACTGGCCCACCAGATAGGCCATAAAGCTGGCTAACGCGATCCGGGCAACAAAGAGATTGAACTCTGCCAGATTGCCCACCCCCTGGAAGCTCCCTTCGAAGAAGAGTACCGAGAGCACGTAGGACACGGTCAATGCCGGCAGCATCACGGTCTGGATGATCTTGCGCGCCAGGCCGGCGCCGAAAATCCGCACCGTCAGATCGGTGGCCAGGAAAATGAACGGGAAGCTGAAGGCACCCCAGGTGGTGTGGAAGCCAAAGATGGTGATCGGCAGCTGCACCAGGTAGTTGCTGCTGGCAATGATCAGGATGTGGAACAATGAGAGACGCATCAGTGCCGTCTGGTACTGAGCCGGAGTCAGGTTCATATTGTGACCTTTTTGGTTAATGGGGTTAGGGAACCCATATCGCCACCATGGCGATAATCAAGGGGCGAGATTATACGCCCCCAAATTGATAGTTCAATCTTTATGCGGTTATCTCAAGGGATTGACTCGCATCGCACGCCAAGCTCACTCCCGGGACTGCCGAGCCAGCCAGAGCAGCGCCTCCGCGCCGTCCGGCTGCACCGCCGCCAGCCAGCAGCCACTGTAATGTTCGTACTCGAGCCGAAAGCGGCTGCCTTCAAACTCCAGCAGCCAGCTGTGGCGATCCGCCCCCCACTCCCGCTCGAGTGCCGCCAGCTCCCACTCCTGCAACAGGGCCTCGGCCAGAGTCGGGAAGCTGTCCCAGTCAAGGTCCGGGCAGGTCAGCATCACCACCCCGGCTTCCCTGTCTGTCTGCGTGATACGCCAGTTCATCTGCGGCTCCTCAACTGCTGCACGAGAGCTCGCCCCCGCAATACCAGCCCGGATGCGGGGTGGCGAGATCCTCGTATTCCGGTTGCTCATCATAGGGGTGCTGCAGGGCCACAAACAGCCGCTCGAACGGCGCCATGTCGCCCTGCTCTGCCGCCTCTATTACCTGTTGGGCCAGGGCGTTGCGCAGCACATACTTGGGATTGACTGCGTCCATCTGCCCCTTGCGCACGCCATCCACGCTCCCTTCCCGGGCGAGGCGCGCCCGATAGGCCTCAAGCCACCCCTGCCAGACGGCAGGATCGGGCAGCAGGGCCAGCAGGCGGGCGGGCCAGTCACCCTGAGCGGTCAATTCCCCCAGCCGTCGCAGGAAGAGGTGGTAATCCACCTTGTGCGCCGCCAGCAGCCGGAACAACTCGCGGAACAGCGCCGGATCGTCCTCTTCCCACACCGCCAGCCCCAGCTTGGCGCGCATCAGCTCGGAGTAGTGCAACATCAGCTGGTGCTCGTACTGGGCCAGGGCCGACGCGAGCGCGTCGCCATCCACATGGCCGGCCAGCGCCTGTGCCAGCTTCTGCAGGTTCCAGTAGCCGACCGCAGGCTGCTGATCCAGCGCATAGCGACCGCCCGGATCCGAGTGGTTGCAGACGAAGTCCGGCACATAGGCGTCGATGAAACCGTAGGGGCCGTAATCCAGGGTCAGCCCGAGCAGGGACATGTTGTCGGTGTTCATCACCCCGTGACAGAACCCCGCCGCCTGCCACTTGGCGATGAGCCGCGCGGTGCGGCGCACTACTTCGGCAAACAGCTCGGCGCCATCGGCCAGCTCGGGGAAGTGGTAACGCCGCGCATAGTCGATGAGGGCGGGGATCTTCTCCCCCTGCCCGCTCCAGGCGAAATACTCGAAGTGACCGAAGCGCAGATGGCTCGGCGCGGTGCGCAGCACGGTCGCCCCGCTCTCCACCAGCTCCCGGTAGACAGGCTCGTCACTGCCCAGCAGCACCAGAGCCCGGGTGGTGGGAATGCCGAGGGCATGCAGCGCCTCGGAAGCCAGGTACTCGCGAATGCTGGAGCGCAGCACGGCACGGCCGTCGCCGAAGCGGGAGAATGGCGTCTTGCCTGCCCCTTTCAGGTGCAGGTCCCAGCGGCTGCCATCCGGCGCCAGCTGCTCCCCCAGCAGCAGGGCGCGGCCATCCCCGAGGCGCGGGCTGTAACCACCGAACTGGTGGCCCGCATAGACCTGCGCCACCGGCTGCATGCCCGGCAGGGGCTGCCCCTGGCCGCAACAGGCGAGCCACTGCGCCTCGCTCACCTCCCCGAGCCCCAGCTCACCAAGCAGCGCACGGTTCAGATGCAGCAATCTGGGGCCATGCAGCGGCTGCGGGGCAACGGGCTCGCAAGCCCAGGGGAGTTCGGTGGCAAAAGTGTTGATCAACTTCATGGTGATGAGGGTTGTCCCTGCGTATGCTCGTGTCACTCTTTATACCGCCGTCGGCTCGTCGAGGCTAACAGGCGATCACGATTATTCATTTCAAGGAGAAGACGATGCCAAAGTGGGTCTATACCCTGCCCCTGCTGGCGCTTGCCTGGGGCCATCAGGCCAAGGCGGCCGACATAGACGCAGGCAAGGCCAAATCCGTGGTCTGTGCCGCCTGTCATGGCGCGGATGGCAAGGCGAGCGTCCCGACCTACCCCCACCTCGCGGGCCAGAACCAGGCCTATTTGCTCAAGCAGATGAAAGCATTCAAGGAGGGTTCCCGTACCGAGCCACTGATGGTTCCCTTCATGGCGATGCTGACCGAGGCGGACATGGAGAATCTGGCGGCCTATTACGCCAACCTCAAATAATGCATGGCGCCGACCAACGGGCGCCTTTCCACTGTTTGTTGTGCCAGCCTACCGGCCTGGGCCTGCTGCGGTCGATGACAAGGTCTACCAGGGCCGACCCTACCGGCGGCAGTAGTCGATGATCAGGTCCATAAAGGCCTCACCGAAGCGCTCCAGCTTGCGGTGACCGACACCGTTGACCGCCAGCATTTCCTCCTCGGTCATCGGCATGAGCTGCGCCATCTCCACCAGAGTCGCATCGTTGAACACCACATAAGGCGGCACCTCTTCATCCTCGGCGATCTGCTTGCGCAGGGCGCGCAGCTCCTTGAACAGCCGCTTGTCGTAGTTGGCGTTGTCGAGCAGCCCGTTGCGCTTCTCCTTGCGGCTGGAGATGGGCTGCAGGCGGGGGACTGCCAGTTCCAGCTTCATCTCGCCACGCAGCACGGGTCGAGCCGCTTCGGTCAGCTGCAACACCAGATTGCGGGTGATGTTCTGGGTCAGCAACCCCTTGTGGATCAGCTGGCGGATGACGCTCATCCAGTATTCGTGGCTCTGATCCTTGCCGATGCCGTAGGTCGACAGCTTGTCGTGACCGTGATCCTTGATGCGCTGGTTCAGCGATCCGCGCAGCACCTCCACCACATAACCCACCCCGAAATTCTGTCCCACCCGCCAGACACAGGAGAGCGCCTTCTGGGCGTCTTCGGTGCCGTCATAACTCTGGGGCGGATCGAGGCAGATGTCGCAGTTGCCGCACGGCTTGTCGTTGTACTCGCCGAAGTAGTTGAGCAGCACCTGACGGCGGCAGGTCTGCGCCTCGGCGAAGGCCGCCATCACGTTGAGCTTGTACTGCTCCACCTGCAACTGCTGGGGGTTTTCGATGTTGTCGAGCAGCCGGCGCACCCGACCGATGTCGGCGGGATCGTAGAGCAGCAGCGCCTCGGCCGGAGTGCCGTCACGCCCGGCGCGGCCGGTTTCCTGATAGTAGGATTCGATGTTCTTCGGGATGTCGTAGTGCACCACGAAGCGCACGTTGGGCTTGTCGATGCCCATGCCGAACGCCACCGTCGCCACCACGATCTCGATGTCATCCTTGAGGAAGGCTTCCTGGGTCTGCTGACGCAGCTCCAGCGGCAGACCGGCATGATAGGGTGCCGCCTTGCAGCCGTGGCGGGAGAGCCGCTCGGCCACCTCCTCCACCCGATTGCGGCTGGAGCAGTAGACGATGCCGCAGTTGCCCTTCTGGCTCTGCACGTAGCGCAGCAGCTGCTCCGCCGCCTTGAACTTTTCCACCAGGCTGTAGCGGATATTGGGCCGATCGAAGCTGGCGGTGTGGATGAAGGGATCGTTCAGTTCCAACCGGTGCAGCATGTCGCTGCGGGTCGCCTCGTCGGCGGTGGCGGTGAGCGCCACCACGGGCACCTGGGGGAACCACTGCTTGAGCCGTCCCAGCGCCGCATATTCCGGCCGAAAATCGTGCCCCCACTGGGAGACGCAGTGCGCCTCGTCGATGGCGAACAGGCCGAGCGGCAGCTCCGCCAACCGGTCCATAAACTCGTGCTGCAGCAAACGCTCGGGGGAAACATAAACCAGCTTGATCTCGCCTCGGCGCATGGCGGCAAAGTTCTGGATCATCTCCTCCCGGCTCAGGGCCGAGTTGATATAGACCGCCGCCACGCCGTTGGCACGCAGGGTGTCGACCTGATCCTTCATCAGCGAGATGAGGGGGGAGACCACCACCCCGAGCCCGGGTCGCAGCAGCGCCGGGATCTGGTAGCAGAGCGACTTGCCGCCGCCGGTGGGTTTGAGCACCAGGGCATCGCGCCCCGCCGCTATCTGCTCGATGATCTCGAGCTGGCCCGGCCGAAACTGCTGATAGCCAAACACCGCCTGCAACAGGGCAAGGGGATTCTCTGGCTGAGGGTCAGGCAGGGTTTCGGCAATGACGGTCATGGGCTCTCCTTTGGGGTCGCCATTCTAAAGCAGCCGCCGCCCACAATAAACCTGCCATTGCGAGTGTTAAGGAAGTGTTGCAGACTGGCTGGAGTTTTTACTCGGCTTTAATGACAGGGCGGACTCAAGGAATGAAACAGATGCTCAAGAAGATGGCGCTCAGTGGCATAGCCAACCTGTTCGCCGAAAAAATGCCCTTCAACAAGCTGATCGGCATGCAAGTCACCCACTACGACTTCGACAAGGTGGAGCTGCGCATCAAGATGGAACAGAAGCTCATCGGCAACCCTTTCCACAACATACTGCACGGCGGCGTCACCGCCAGCCTGCTCGATGTGGCGGGCGGCATGATAGTCGCCGCCTCCTGCATCGACGAGTTGGAGGACTTCTCCCCCAGCTATCTCAAGGAGCGCTTCTCGCGACTTGGCACCATCGATCTGCGGGTGGACTATCTTCGTCCCGGTCGCGGCAACGAGTTCATCGCCACCGCCCACATCATCCGGGCAGGCAGCAAGGTCGCAGTCGCCCGCATGGAGCTGCACAACGAAGAGGGCACTCACATCGCCTTCGGCACGGGGACCTACCTCGTCGGCTAATGGTTTTTATTGCATAAAAAGTGCGCTTCTAAGCTGATTTTAATCATTAGAATTCTCACCCCCTCTTCCGCTCAGGGTCCATACTGAAAGTCGGGATTCTGTGCAGAGGGAGGATTGCAGACGATGAGCGCGATACTGGCTACCCAACCATCCAGAGCCTTGCTGACACGACTTGAGGCCATGCGTGAAGAAGTGCAGACCCCAGAGTGCCGTCACTGGTTGGAACAGGAGCTGGAGGGGTATTCTCTCTGTTCACCCCTGCCCTGGTATCGCATCATTGCCTGTCGGCAACGCGGTCACTTCCTGAATCTGAAGACGGGGAAATATCTGACTTGCCATATCGGCAGCCAAACGCTAAGCCAACGCGACCTGGCCCAAGTTCAGTTCATCTATGCCCGTGAACCCGCCGCCCACTATTTACTGCGTCACGATTCCCATATCGAGCCCTGGCCGGAATCACTGCTGGAAGCGTATCGAGAGCAGCTGATCCCTGGTCATCTCTGCCTGCAAGCCTGGCATGAGCCCGTGTCTTCGCTGCGTTCACAACTGATGGAGGGAATAGCACATTTCATTAGTGAGTACCCCAAGCATGCGGCCCTGCAAACCCAACACGGTTTCAAGGCATTGCGGCATCAACACTGGCATATCTGAATGAGCGCCTGGGGCGCAAGGAGGGCACCATCGACAAGACCCATAACGAGATTGTCACAATCTAGAGTGCCGGAGTCAGGATCAGACTCCACCAGTGGGGCCACCGAGCGGTGGCCCTTTTAGTTGGGCAAATGAGGGGGATCGGAGCAGGAGCAGGAGCAGCAATCGGCAATGGAAATGTCAGCTTTGCTTCAACAGACCAAATGCGAAAAGGCCGCTCATTGAGCGGCCTTTTCAAATGTGGTCGGTGTGAGAGGATTCGAACCTCCGACCCCTTCGTCCCGAACGAAGTGCGCTACCAAGCTGCGCTACACACCGATGTCTGCGGGGCGAGAATTTACCGAAAGCCCCGACCCGACACAAGCCTTTTTTTGCATTCACTCTAAAAAAATGGCTTTACGCTCAATAATTCAGCGAGTCGCAGCAAAAATCGCCACAAGGCATCTTTCCGCCTGCCTTCAGCCCTGTCGAGGCAACCTGAACTCGGTCGGCCCCAGCAAACGCCGGCTCCAATCCGCCACCACTCCATGTTCCAGCCAATGAGCCGCATGCTGGCGCCAGTTGGGAGAGAGCGCCGGGTTCTCCAGCAGCAGTTGCAGCTCTTCCTCGTTGCGGGCCTGGTTGAACAGGATGTCGGCGGTGCGCTTCACCGTCAGCTCAGGGTAGGGTCTGTCCACCAGTGTCAGCTCCCCCTGCGGATCCACCCTTCCCTCTTCCAGCACCCGCAGCAGCCAGCCACAGCGGCCACTCAGCTGCATCACCTGGGAGAGCTGGCCATAGCCAAAGCGCTGGTTGAGCTTGAAACAGGGGGATCTGGGCTGGCTTATCTGGATCAGCGCCTCCCCAAGTCGATAGACATCGCCGATGCAGGCCTGCGCCTCGGTCAGCCCCAGACCAGAGAGATTCTCGCCAAAGGCGGCAGGCTGCCAGGGTGTGCGTGGTACAGGCAGTCCCAGCGCGGTTTGCCAGGTTTTCCACCAGGCGTAGTGCTCCGCAGGGTAATGGTGCAGGGCTCGATCCGGGCCGCCATGATGGCGTCTGTCGCTCTGCTCATCCCCGCGAAGGCCGAGGAAATCGCACCACAGAGGGGCGTCGGCAGGCTGCTTGTGGATGGCACTGATGAGGCCGGGGGCCTGCTCTGGGTTCAGTTCGGCGCTCTGGCCGATGAAGAGGGAGATCCGCATTCCATTCTCCTGACGGATGGGGGAATGCGGATCTTATCACGGGGCAGGTCAGGCAACTGCCTGCATCTGGGTGGTCATGGCGATCTCGGCGCGACGGCGTTTCTCCGCCCGGGCCATCAGATACCAGCTACCGAAGGTGAACAGGGATACCGACAGCAGGATCAGACTCGCGATGGCGTTGATCTCGGGCTTCACGCCGAGGCGCACCGCCGAGAACACTTCCATCGGCAGGGTGGTCGAACCCGGGCCGGAGACGAAGCTCGCCAGCACCAGGTCATCCAGCGACAGGGCAAACGACATCATGCCACCCGCCGCCAGCGACGGGGCGATCATCGGGATGGTGATCAGGAAGAACACCTTCCACGGCTTGGCACCCAGGTCCATGGCCGCCTCCTCGATGGAGAGATCCAGCTCCCGCAGCCGCGCCGACACCACGATCGCCACATAGGCGGTACAGAAGGTGGTATGTGCTATCCAGATGGTCAGCATGCCCCGCTCCGCGGGCCAACCCACCAGCTGGGCCATGGCCACGAACAGCAGCAGCAGGGAGAGACCGGTGATCACCTCGGGCATCACCAGCGGCGCCGTCACCATGCCGCCGAACAGGGTCCGGCCACGGAAGTGAGGGATCCGGGTCAGCACGAAGGCCGCCACCGTCCCCAGCGCCACCGCCGCGATGGCGGTGTAGAAGGCGATCTCCAGGGAGCGGAACACGGACCCGATCAACTGTTTGTTGTCGAGCAGGCCGAAGTACCACTTGAGCGACCACCCCCCCCACACCGTCACCAGCTTGGAGGCGTTGAAGGAGTATATGACCATGATGATCATGGGCAGGTAGATGAACAGCAGACCCAGCCACAGCATCAGCTTGGCAAAACCGAAACGTCTCATGCCTTGCCCTCCAGCTCTTTGGCCTGGTTGCGGTTGAACAGGATGATGGGAATGATCAGCACCGCCAGCATCACCACCGCCAGGGCGGAGGCCACCGGCCAGTCACGGTTGTTGAAGAACTCCTGCCACAACACCTTCCCGATCATCAGGGTCTCCGGACCACCCAGCATCTCGGGGATGACGAACTCGCCCACCACCGGGATGAAGACCAGCATGCAACCGGCGATGATGCCGTTCTTGGAGAGTGGCACCGTGATCTGCCAGAACCGGGTCAGGTTGCGGGCACCCAGATCGGAGGCCGCCTCCAGCAGGCTCTGGTCGTGCTTGACCAGGTTGGCGTAGAGCGGCAGCACCATGAACGGCAGGTAGGAGTAAACGATGCCGATATAGACCGCCAGGTTGGTATTGAGGATCTGCAGCGGTTCGTCGATCACCCCGATGCCCAGCAGGACGCTGTTGAGCAGGCCGTTGTTGCTGAGGATCCCCATCCAGGCGTATACCCGGATCAGGATCGCCGTCCAGGTCGGCATCATGATGAGCAGCAGCAGAACGGTCTGGGTCTCCTTGTTGGCCCGCGAAATGGCGTAAGCCATGGGATAGCCGATCAGCAGGCAGAGCAGGGTGCTGACCAGGGCTATCTTGAGGGACCCCAGATAAGCCGCGATGTAGAGCTCATCCTCCTGCAGCAGCAGGTAGTTGCCCAGGTTGAGCAGTATGGTGAGCTGATTGTCTGCCCAGCTCACCACGTCCGTGTAGGGCGGGATGGCCACGTCCGCTTCGGCGAAGCTGATCTTCACGACGATGATGAAGGGCAGCAGGAAGAAGAGGAACAGCCAGAAGAAGGGGATGCCGATGACCAGCTGCCGCCCTCCCACCTGTTTGAGTCGTCTCAATGCCTTCATGATTGCAGCACCACGCCGCTGTCATCTTCCCAGTAGAGGAACACCTGGTCATCCCAGGTCGGCCGTTTGCCGTGGCGTTCGGCATTGGCGATGAAAGCCTGAACGATTTTGCCCGAGGGCAACTGGATGTGATACACGGAATGGCCGCCCAGATAGGCGATGTCATAAACCTCGCCCTTGGTCCAGTTGAAGTCCGGATGCTCGATCTCTTCCGGCTTTTGCAGGCTCATCAGCAGTTTTTCCGGACGCAGGGCATAGGTGACCTTCTTGTTCTCCGCCCGGGAGCTGATGCCGTGACCCACATAGATGGGCTGCTCCAGATCCGCACAGGCGATGATGGCGTGGTCCTGCTCATCCTCCACCAGCAGGCCGTCAAACAGGTTGACGTTGCCGATGAACTCGCACACCAGCCGGCTGGCCGGGGTTTCGTAGATGTCCATCGGGCTGCCGATCTGCTCGATGCAACCGAGGTGCATGATGGCGATCCGCTCGGCCATGGTCATGGCTTCTTCCTGATCGTGGGTCACCATGACGCAGGTCACGCCGACCCGCTCGATAATCTCGACCAGCTCGAGCTGCATGGTGGAGCGCAGCTTCTTGTCGAGCGCCCCCATGGGCTCGTCCAGCAACAGCAGCTTGGGACGCTTGGCCAGGGAACGGGCCAGGGCCACCCGCTGACGCTGACCACCGGAGAGCTGGTGCGGCTTGCGGCGGGCGTACTGGGTCATCTGCACCAGCTTGAGCATCTCTTCCACCCGGGCATCAATCTCCGCCTTGGGCAGGCCATCCTGCTTGAGGCCGAAGGCGATGTTCTGGGCCACCGTCATGTGGGGGAACAGGGCGTAGGACTGGAACATCATGTTGATGGGGCGTTCATAGGGCGGCATGTCGGTAATGTCGACGCCGTCGAGGAACAGCCGTCCTTCCGTGGGTCGCTCGAACCCGGCCAGCATCCGCAACAAGGTGGACTTGCCGGAGCCGGACCCACCCAGCAGGGCGAAGATCTCGCCCTTGTGGATGTTGAGAGACACGTTGTCGACCGCCAGCGTTTCGTCGAACTGCTTGCTTACCCTGTCTATTTTGACCAGCACTTCTTTACGCTGCTGGCTGCCCTCGAGGGCTTTCTTGTAGGCACTGGAGGCTATCGCCATTACCAAACTCCCAAAGGTGATTCCGGCCTGGGCCGATCCATCAATACAATCTGGCGCCCCGGGATGGGCACCAAGGTTAGGTTCCGGATTTGATCTTGGTCCAACTCCGGGTGATCAGGCGCTGCACCGAACGGGGATGTGCTTCCTGCACATACAGACGTTCAAGCACCGCCTGGGGGGGATAGACAGACTCGTCCTCGCGAACGGCCTTGTCCATGAACTCTCCCGCCTTGATGTTCGGGTTCGCGTAACCCACATAGTCGCTCACCTTGGCGATGACCTGCGGTTCGAGAATGTAGTTGATCAGGGCGTGAGCCTCTTTCACGTTGGTGGCATCGGCCGGGATCGCCATCATGTCGAACCAGAGATTGCCACCCTCCTTGGGGATGCTGTAGGCAATCTTGATCCCCTTGCCCGCCTCCTCGGCCCGGGACGCCGCCTGCAGGATGTCGCCGGAGAACCCGGCCGCCACGCAGATGTTGCCGTTGGCGAGGTCACCGATGTACTTGGAGGAGTGGAAGTAGGCCACATAGGGGCGCACCTTGAGCAGCTGCTCTTCGGCCCGCTTGATGTCCGCCGGCTCATGGCTGTTGGGGTTGAGCCCCAGGTAGTTGAGGGCCGCCGGGATCATCTCGTCCGCCGAATCGAGGAAGGCCACGCCGCACTGGGAGAGCTTCTTCATGTTTTCCGGCTCGAAGATGGTCGCCCAGGAGTCAATCTTGTCGACACCCAGTACTTCCTTGATCTTGTCGACGTTGTAACCGATGCCGTTGGTGCCCCAGAGGTAGGGCACGGCGTACTGATGGCCCGGATCCACCTTCTCGAGCTGCTTGAGCAGCAAGGGGTCCAGGTTGCTCAGGTTTGGCAGCAGGGTGAGGTCCAGCTTCTGGAAGGCCCCCGCCTTGATCTGCTTGGCCAGGAAATTGTTGGAGGGCACGACCAGATCGTAGCCGGTGCGTCCGGTCAGCAGCTTGCCTTCCAGCGTCTCGTTGGAGTCAAACACGTCGTAGACGGTCTTGATCCCGGTCTTCTGCTGAAAGTCACTGAGGGTGGTCTCGCCGATATAATCGGACCAGTTGTAAAAATGAACCACAGGGGCTGCCTGGGTCAGATTTGCAAACCCCAGGGTCAGGGCCAGCGTTGCCATCTTGGTCATGTGCACTTATCAGTCCTCATTTGTGTGATTTTGCCAGTCGCGCATCCATACGCGCCGTCCAACCTGTCGGGTGGTCACCACCCTCCCGGCCGAACTGCGGACCGGGAGGGGTACTCGTCACTCTTACTTGCCTGACTTGATCTTGGTCCAGCTGCGGGTCATCAGACGCTGCACCTTGGCCGGCAGATCCGGGAAGGTGTAGATCTTCTTGAGGGTATCCGGCGTCGGGTAGATACCCGGGTCGGTACGGATCGCCTCGTCCACCAGCGGCGTGGCCGCCTTGTTGCCGTTCGGGAACTGCACCACGTTGGTGATGTTCGCGATCACGTCCGGCTTCATCAGGTAATTGATGAAGGTGTGGGCCGCCTCGACGTTCTTGGCATCCGCCGGGATGGCGATCATGTCGAAGAAGCTGCCTGCCCCCTCTTTCGGAATGGTGTAAGTCAGGCTGACACCGTTCTTGGCCTCGGCGGCACGGGCCTTGGACTGCTGCAGGTCACCGGAGTAACCCACTGCCACGCACAGGTTGCCGTTGGCCAGATCCGAAATGTACTTGGAGGAGTGGAAATAGGCGGTATAGGGACGGATGGAGAGGAACAGCTCCTCTGCCTTCTTCAGTTCATCCGGCTTCTGGCTGTCCGGCTTGAAGCCCAGGTATTGCAGGGCGGCCGGTAGCATTTCGGTCGGCGAGTCGAGGAAGGAGACACCGCACTCCTTCAGCTTGGCCATGTTCTCCGGCTTGAACACCAGATCCCAGGAGTTGACCGGCGCATCGGCCCCCAGCACGGCCTTCACCTTCTCGGCGTTGTAGGCATAGCCGATGGTGCCCCACAGGTAAGGGATGGAGTATTGGTTGCCCGGATCGCTCGGTTCGAGCGCCTTGAGCAGGTCGACGTCCAGGTTCTGCCAGTTGGAGAGTTTGGACTTGTCCAGCTTCTGGAAGACACCTGCCTTGATCTGCTTGGCCAGGAAGGGGTTGGACGGTACGACGATGTCATAGCCCGACTTGCCTGCCAGCAACTTGGCTTCCAGCACTTCGTTGCTGTCGAACACGTCGTAGACCACCTTGATGCCCGTCTCCTTCTGGAAGTTTTCCAGCGTATCCGGCGCGATATAGTCGCTCCAGTTGTAGACGTGCAGCACCTTCTCGTCGGCCATCGCCCCGGTACTCATCATGACCAGCGCCACAGAAGCAGCCATCATTCCCTTTTTAAAAGACATAGTCCTTGTCTCCTAAGCAAATTGTATGCGTAAGCCAACCTGCCCGGTTCCCGCCTATTCCCGCAGCTTTGCAGCCGTCAGGTCCAGACTGAGCCTGGCCAGTTTGACCAATTCATCCACCTGTTCCTCGGTGATCACCAAGGGGGGCGATATGATCATGGTATCGCCGACAGCCCTCATCACCAAGCCATTGTTAAAACAGAACTCCCGACAGGTCATCCCGGCATGGAGCTCGGCCGGGAAGCGACGTTTCGTCTGCTTGTCCTGCACTATTTCCAGCGCGGCGACCAGGCCTTTTCCACGGGTTTCTCCCACCAGCGGATGGTCCGCCAGCTCAGCCCAGCGGCGCTGCAAATAGGGGCCGATACTATCATGAACTCGCTTAACTATGCTCTCCCTTTGCATAAGCTGGATGTTGGCAATGGCCACGGCGCAGGCGACCGGATGGCCGGAATAGGTGAAGCCATGGTTGAACTCGCCCCCCTCTTCCACCAGCACCCTGGCTACCCTGTCCCCCACCATCACGGCGCCCATCGGCAGATAGCCCGAGGTGATGCCCTTGGCCAGGCACATGAGATCGGGTTTGATGCCAAAACCGTCACTGGCAAACCAGTGGCCGGTGCGGCCAAAGCCGCAGATCACCTCGTCGGCGATGAGCAGGATGCCGTACTGGTCGCAGATGCGCTGGATCTCGGGCCAGTAGCTCTCGGGCGGAATGATGACCCCCCCCGCACCCTGGATAGGCTCGCCGATGAAGGCGGCTACCTTGTCCACCCCCAGTGCCAGGATCTTCTCTTCCAACTGGCGGGCACGGGCCAGACCGAACTCGTGGGCGCTCATGCCCTCTCCCTCACCGAAGTGATAGGGCTGGTCGATGTGGACTATGCCCGGAATGGGCAAGCCGCCCTGGGCGTGCATCCCCTTCATGCCCCCCAGACTGGCCCCCGCCACGGTGGAGCCGTGATAGGCATTGTGGCGGCTGATGATCACCTGCTTGTCAGGTTGTCCCTTGCTGGCCCAGTAGTGACGCACCATGCGCAGCACGGTGTCGTTACACTCGGAACCCGAGCCGGTGAAGAAGACGTGGTTGAGGTGGGAAGGCGTGATCTCGGCCAGCAGGGTGGCCAGCTCGGCAGCAGGGGGGTGGCTGGTCTGGAAGAAGAGGTTGTAGTAGGGCAGTTGCTGCATCTGGCGAGTGGCGGCATCCACCAGCTCCTGACGGCCGTAGCCCATGTTAACGCACCACAGACCCGCCATCCCGTCCAGAATGCGCTTGCCTTCGGAGTCTTCCAGATAGACGCCTTCGGCCTTGGTGATGATGCGACTGCCCTTCTTGTTCAGGGCCTGAAAATCGGTAAACGGATGCAGATGATGGCTGGCTTCCAGTTGCTGCCACTCACGGGTGGTGTGCTGCATTGCTTGCTCCTCGGTTCCTTCGATTCGGCGAATCTTGTCGCCATTCATGAGGGCACGGGTGGCCTGCCCGGTCACTGCCATTCACGGGGCTGGCACTCTCTTGCCTGCTCGATGCCTTTCCATGGGGCGAACATCGTCGCCAGTTGATTGCAGGTGACGCCCCTCTCCATTGCGGGAGCGGGCCTCACCTATACTCGGTGCCTTCCGGGTCGCGGGCGCCGCCGCGAGACGGGCCTTCGGCACCTTGCTTGCGATATGACGGGGAGAGGCCTCGCCTCCCCCGGGGACAGATCAGACGTTCAGCAACAGGAATTCCCGTTCCCAGCGGCTGATCACGCCGAAGTAGGTCTCGTACTCCTTGCGCTTGACGGCCACGAAGGCGCGGATGAAGCGCTCCCCCAGCATGTCCTTGATGGGTTCACACTGCTCCAGGTGGCTCAGCGATTCCTCCAGCGAGCGGGGCAGGCTGTAGGGCAGGTCATAGGCACTCGCCTTCATCTCCTGCATGGGTTCGAGCTTCTCCAGCATGCCGAGGTAACCGCAGGCCAGGGTGGCGGCCAGAGCCAGATACGGATTGGCATCGGCCCCGGCGAAGCGGTTCTCGACCCGACGTGCGCTCGGTTCGGAGAAGGGGACCCGCAGGCCGCAGGTGCGGTTTTCCACCCCCCACTGCACGTTGCGCGGCGCACTCTCGCCAAAGGTGAGGCGGCGGTAGGAGTTGACGTTCGGCGCCAGCAGGGCGGTCACTGCCGGGGTGTATTTCTGCAGGCCGGCGATGAAATGCATGAACAGATCGGAGTTGCCCCCTTCGCTGGTACCAAACAGGTTGTTGCCATCCATGTCTTCCAGGCTCTGGTGGATGTGCATGGCGGAACCCGGTTCGTTGCTCATGGGCTTGGCCATGAAGGTGGCATAGATGCCGTGGCGATGGGCGGCCTCGCGCATGGTGCGCTTGAACAGAAACACCTGGTCGGCGAGATCGATGGCATCCCCGTGCAGGAAGTTGATCTCCATCTGGGCGGCGCCGGATTCGTGGATCAGGGTGTCCACCTCAAGCTCCTGGGCCTCGCAGTAGTCGTACATGTCCTCGAAGATGGGGTCGAATTCGTTCACCGCATCGATGCTGAACGACTGGCGGGCCGTTTCCGGGCGGCCGTTGCGGCCCACCGGCGGCACCAGCGGATAGTCGGGATCTTCGTTGCGGGTCACCAGGTAGAACTCCAGCTCCGGCGCCACCACCGGCTTCCAGCCCTGCTTCTCGTAGAATGACAGAACCCGGCGCAGCACGGAGCGGGGAGCGATGTCGATGAGCTTGCCGTTGACGTCAAAGCAGTCGTGGATCACCTGGGCGGTGGGCTCCAGCGCCCAGGGTACGAAACGAATGGTGTTGGGATCGGGATAGAGCTGCATGTCCCGCTCCAGCGGGTCTATCATGCTGTCGTCATCCGGGTACTCGCCGGTCACCGTCTGGGTGAAGATGACCTCGGGCAGCCGCATGCCCCCCTCGCGCAGAAACTTGTTGGCTGGAATGATCTTGCCTCGGGCATTGCCGGTGAAATCCGGAAACAGGCACTCCACTTCCGTGATGCGATTGCTCTCCATCCAGCCCTTGATACTGTCCATGTTAAACCCCGACTTTACGGTTGCCATTGTCAAGGGTGTCTAATATAAGGAACACCCTTGTTAAGAAAATGTAATCGACCACACCATAAAAGCCCGTGATAAAGGCCTTTGTCAAGCAGCGGTGTTTAAAAAACTATAAACAACGGCCTGTATAATGACCAGCGCGGCACCAAATACTAAACACTTTGTGTCACGATCAGCCCACTGCAAGCTCGATGCCAACGGCGGCGGGATCTCGTTCGATACTCAGTCAGACCCTGTCGGAGAAGGCCCATTTCTTTGCAAGGGCGCACACTCCTTATCCAATTTCCTTTGCATGTCTGCATTTTTTTGGTACAAGGCCCGCCCTGATTTGCACTCTCCTGCATGGATTTGGTGCAAAACGGGATACAAGGGCTTGGTCTGACGACAGACAGCCCCCATCAATGGGTAACATTGGGAAACTGACTGGTAGCAAACCGTATGTGTGATTTCATGACAGAAGACCAACTGACCTTCTACAAAGGCCAGATCGAGCGACAAATCCTTGAGCTCGAAGAACGTCTCAACTCCCAGGCCAGCCAGGCTATCGCCACCGATACCAACGAGATGGCGGATGAAATTGACCGTGCCAGTGTCGAGGAGGCCCGTCGCCTGGAGCTGAACCGCATCGAGCACGACAAGTTGCACCTGCGCAAGCTGAAAGGGGCGTTGAAGCGGATCAATGAAGGGGATTTCGGCTATTGCGAATCCTGTGGCGACGAGATCTCTCTCAAGCGGCTGCAGGCCCGTCCCGAGTCCCGCTTCTGTGTTGAATGCCAGAGCACCAAGGAATTCAACGACACTCACGTGTTCCGTCGCGTCGCCTGATGCGGCGAACAAGCCCGGCCTCGGTACGAGCCGGGCACAGGGCAGGTCATGCCCGAAGATGACGCGGCCGGGTGATCCCCGGCCCCTTTCACAGCAAGAGCGTGACAACTTCTGTTAGACTCCGGGCAAGTCCCGGATCCTACAGGAGATCAAAGCGTGAAATGGCTCATCAGGCTGTGCTTGTGCCTGCCATTGCTGGCACAAGCACAGACGCTCACCGTCAAGGTCCCCAGCCGACCGATCAACGATCTCGACAACGAATACCAGCTCAAGCTGCTGGAACTGGCGCTCAACCACGCCGGGCAGCCCTACAAGCTGGAGCGGGTCGACCTCAATCTCAACCAGTACAGCCTCCAGCAGGCGCTTGCCAAGGGCAAGGTCATCAATGTGTTCTGGATGGGTACCTCCAGCGCGCTGGAATCCTCCCTCACCGCAGTACCAATCCCGCTGTTTCGTGGCCTGGAAGGGCTGCGCCTCTCCTTCATCCACGCTGATGCCCAGGAGCGGTTCAACCAGATCAACACCCTGGCAGACCTCAAGAAACTGAAAGCCGCACAGGGGGTGGGCTGGGCCGACAACAAGATCCTGGAACTGGCAGGCATTCCCACCTATGCCGGGCGCTACAGCAACCTGTTTCGCCTGATGAATGACGGCGACAAGCTGGATTTCTTCCCCCGTGGTCTGGTGGAAATCTTCGCCGAACGCAGCGAGCTGGCGGCACAATATCCCAACCTGGTGATCGATCAGCACCTGCTGATCCGCTACCCCTTCGCCGAGTTCTTCTTCGTCAGCCCGGAGTCGCCGAAGCTGGCCAAGGCGATCCAGACCGGCCTCGAGCGTGCCTATGCCGACGGCAGCTTCATGGCGTTCTTTCGGGAGAACCCCAAGATCCGCGAGGCCCTGGCCAGCGCCAATCTGGAGCAGAGAGTCACCATCGCCCTGCCCAATCCCGACATGACCCCCTTGCTCAAAAGCATTCCGGCCCAATATTGGGAATATCCACCGTCGCAGGAGTAAACGGACACGATATCCGGCGTTGAGAATATCCACCGCTGCGAGCATGAACGGACACGGTATCCCGGCATTGGGAATATCCGCCGCCGGGAGCGTGATCAGCCGCGGGTCATCCCATCCGGTGGGCGCAGCCCGCCGCAGACGCACAGGAACGCGAGGTCGCCCGGCCTCAATACGCGCACCAGGGAGGTGCCATGAAACGACTGGATGACTGGTTTCGCGACTACGGCCAGAGCCATCAACACCCCGTCAATGTGGCCATCCACAAGGTGGCGGTGCCAGGCATCTACCTCTGCATCCTGGCACTGCTCTGGTGCCTGCCCGCCGGTCCCCTGCCAGCGTCCCTCAACTGGGCGGGGCTGGCGGCCATCCCGGTGCTGGTCTTCTACCTGCGGCTGTCGTTGACGATCTTTACGGGGATGACGGCCCTGACCGCCCTGGGACTGGCCTTCTGCCACGTCTGGCAGGGGCCGCTGCTGTGGCCTGCCCTCATCGGGTTCGTGCTGTTCTGGATAGCCCAGTTCGTCGGTCACCATATCGAGGGGAAACGCCCCTCCTTTCTCACCGACCTGCAATTTCTGCTGGTAGGCCCCGCCTGGGTGCTGGCCAGCCTCTATCGTCGTTTGGGCATCCCTTTCTGAGGGAGGCCAACAGGAGAGACCATGAGACATCTTCAGACCCTTGCTCGCCCCCTGCCCCTGCTGCTGGGGGCACTGATGGCCGGCCCGGTGCTGGCCGACAAGGCAGATCCCGTCGGCGAGGTGAGCACCGCTTTCAAGCTGCTCGGACCCAACCACAAGATCCTGGTGGAGGCGTTCGACGACCCGAAAATCGCCGGTGTCGCCTGCTATCTGGCCCGCCCCAAGACCGGCGGCGTCAAGGGTGGCCTTGGGCTGGCGGAAGATCCCTCCCACGCCTCCCTCTCCTGCCACCAGATCGGCCCCATCACCCTGCCCGCCAAGCTGAAGGCGGGGGAAGAGGTGTTCGATGTCAGCACCTCGCTGGTGTTCAAGGAGCAGAAGGTGGTGCGTTTTTACGACGAGAAGCGCAATGCCCTTGTCTATCTGACTTACAGCACCAAGTTGGTGGATGGTTCGTACAAGAGTGCAGTGAGTGCCGTCCCCATCATGCCCTGGGGTTGAAACAGCACCACTTATCCCGTGATGACGGTCACTATTTGTTGTAATTTAACCACATCATTATCTACGGAGAGCGCACCATGAGAGTCGCCGTTTTCAGTACCAAGAGCTACGACAAGGAACATTTCCACCAGGCCAACGCCCAGTACGGTTTCGATCTGGAGTTCTTCGACGTGCGGCTGGAGGCCAAGACGGCCCGTCTCGCCCACGGCTTCCCCGTGGTCTGCCTGTTCGTCAACGATGATGCCGACCGCGAAGTGCTGACCGAGCTGGCGCAGTACGGCACCAGGGTCATCGCCCTGCGCTGCGCCGGTTACAACAACGTGGATCTGGCCGCCGCCAAGGAGCTGGGACTCAAGGTGGTGCGGGTGCCTGCCTACTCCCCCGAGGCCGTTGCCGAACATGCGGTGGGCCTGATGATGACCCTCAACCGCCGCATCCATAAGGCGTATCAGCGCACCCGGGACGCCAACTTCTCCCTGGAGGGGCTGGTCGGCTTCAACATGCATGGCCGCACCGCCGGCATCATAGGCACCGGCAAGATCGGCATCGCCACCTTGCGCATCCTCAAGGGGTTCGGCATGCGCCTGCTGGTGAGCGATCCCTATCCGAACCAGGCGGCCATCGATCTGGGCGCCGAGTACGTGGATCTCGACACCCTATTCCGTCAGTCCGATGTCATCAGCCTGCACTGCCCCCTGTTCAAGGAGAACTATCACCTGCTGAACAAGGAGGCCTTCGCCAAGATGAAGGACGGGGTGATGATCATCAACACCAGCCGGGGCGGCCTGCTCGACTCCAACGCCGCCATCGAGGCCCTCAAGACCTCCCGCATCGGCGCCCTGGGGCTGGACGTCTACGAGGAGGAGGAAGACCTCTTCTTCGAGGACAAGTCCAACGAGGTGATCACCGACGACGTCTTCCGCCGCCTGTCTGCCTGCCACAACGTGCTGTTCACCGGTCACCAGGCCTTCCTGACCCGGGAGGCGCTGCACGCCATCGCCGACACCACCCTCAGCAACATCCAGGCCATCGAGAGCCAGGGCCGCTCTGACAACGAAGTGGAGTGATCCCTGAGGCGTTGTCGCCACGCCATTGATCCCGCCGCCGGGTTGTGAGACCCGGCGGCATCGGGTAGGCTACCAGCCCTTTTTTGTACAGGAGTCTGGCCAGCATGTTCATCGGATTTGATTACGGTACCTCCAACTGTGCCGTCGCCGTGATGGAACAGGGCAGCCCCAGGCTGCTGACCCTCTCCGGTTCCCATTACCTTCCCTCCACCCTGCACGCCCCCCACCGGGACGCCATCGCCGGCCTCCTGGCCGAAGGGCTGGCCCCCGTCCAGCAGAGCGAATACCTCAAGCTGCGCGGTCCCGTGGTGACCCGGGCCCAGGCGGTGCGCCGCCAAATGCGCGAAGAGGGACTCATCGACGAGCTGAGCTTCGGCGGTGCGGCGCTGGCGCGCTATCTGGAAGAGCCGGACGAGGGCTACTACATCAAGTCCCCCAAATCCTTTCTCGGGGCCTATGGCCTCAAGGCTCCCCAGATCGCCCTGTTCGAGGACATCGTCTGCGCCATGATGCTGCACGTGCGCCGGGAGGCGGAGCAGCAGACGGGCAGCACCATCCGCCAGGCGGTGATCGGCCGACCGGTCAACTTCCAGGGACTGGCGGGGGAAGAGAGCAACCGCCAGGCCATCGCCATCCTGAGGGAGGCGGCACGCCTCGCCGGGTTCGAGCGGGTGGAGTTCCTCTATGAGCCGGTGGCCGCCGGCTTCGAGTTCGAAGCGCGCCTCACCGAGGATGCGGTTGTGCTGGTGGTGGACATCGGGGGCGGGACCACCGACTGCTCCGTACTGCGCATGGGCCCGAGCCACCGTGACCAGCTGGATCGCGACGGCGATCTGCTCGGTCACAGCGGCCAGCGCATCGGGGGCAACGACTTCGACATCCGCCTGACCGTGGAGGGCATGATGCCGCTGCTCGGCATGCACGAGACCCTCAAGACCGGCAAGCCGCTACCCCATCCCCTGTTCTGGGACGCCGCCGCCATCAATGACGTCAGTGCCCAGAGCCGTTTCTACAGCCTGGATACCGCCCGCCAGTTGCAGGATCTCCAGCTCGACAGCCAGCCCGGCAGCAAGCTCCCGCGCCTCGCCAGCCTGCGGGCCCACAAGCTGAGCCATCAACTGGTGTGGCGCGCCGAGCAGGGCAAGATCGCCCTCTCCGACCACGAGCACAATCACCAGACCCTGAACGAGCTGGAAAAAGGGCTGGAGGCGGCACTCACCCGCCCCCAGCTGGCCAGTGCTTCCGCCCCCTTGCTGGAGAAGATTGGCGAGCTGATGGACGAGGCTATCCTGGCGGCAGGCGTGCAGCCTGACCGGGTCTTCGTCACCGGCGGCAGTGCCCGCTCCCCCCTCATCAAGGCCTTCATCCAGCAGAAACTGCCCAAGGTACCGCTGGAGGGGGGTGATGACTTCGGTTCGGTGGCCTCGGGCCTCGCCCGCTATGCCGAGCGCCTGTTTGCGGACTGAAACGGCCAGGGGAGCCATGGGCAACCGGTAGACAGGTTCGCTCGGGGCGGGTGTTGCCATTTGCCGACACCCCCTCTTCCCCCGGGGCGACAGAAGCGGTCGGGCTCCTCCCCCCTCGCCCTGCCGCCCGGGCCCGGGGACGGGTATGCTTGTCATACCCACCACCGGAGCCCCTTCAATGCCCAGATACCTGCTACTGCTGCTCGCCCTGCTTCTGCTCAGCGCCTGCAGCAGTGCTCCCCGCTTTGCCTCGCAAGATCTGCAACACCATCACTGGGTGCTCGATCGGCTGGATGGCCAGGCCATCGCCAGCCGCCGCAGCAATCCCCCCGACATCGAGATCGGTGAACACTTCACCGTCAACGGCATCGCCGGTTGCAACCGCTACTTCGGCCAGGGTCACCTCAAGGGGAACAAGCTCTGGGTCACCAGCCTCGGCAGCACCGCCATGACCTGCCCCCCCGAACTCGATCTGATAGAGCAGGCCGTGCTCGCCACCCTGACGGAGGGGGCCACACTGAGCGGCTCCACCCAGACCCTGATCCTCCAGGGAAAACGGCACCGTTTGGAATACAGACTGCAAGACTGGGTGTACTAGGGCTCACAAAACCGCTCGCCAGCAGGAACAACTGGCCAGGCTGTGGCACAATATGAGGCATTGTTAGCAATGGAGGCTGCCTCAGCCATGTCGATGGATCGCCTGTTTGGCAAGATCAAGCAACTGCCCACAATTCCGAAACTGCTGCACGAGCTGATGCAGAGTTTCAACGACGAGAATGCCCGCATCGACGAGATCGCGGCCAAGATCGCCATGGACCAGGTGATCAGCGTCAAGGTACTGCGGATGGCCAACTCCGCCGCCCTGCGCCGTGGCAATGAAATCACCTCCATCGAACAGGCGGTGATCCGCCTCGGTTTCAACCGCCTGCGCTCCGTGGTGGTCGCCTCCGGCATCATCAGCAGCTTCAAGGCCCCCCCCGGCTTTGACAAGCTCCACTTCTGGACCCAGACCTTCCAGGTCGCCACCATTGCCCGCACCCTGGCACAGCAGACCACCTCGGTGGATCCCGAGACCGCCTTCACCTGCGCCCTCATTCACAACATTGGCGAGCTGCTGATCCAGAGCACCCTGCCGGAAGAGGCGGGGCTCATCAATCTGGCCATCGAGAAAGGCAGCAGCCGGGTCGATGCCCAGCGGGAGATGCTGGGTTACGACTATGCCCAGCTCGGCGCAGAGCTGGCGCGGCGCTGGAACCTGTCGCCCGCCTTCGTGGATGCCATCGCCCAGCAGCTCGACCCCCTCTCCCACGATCCGGTCAGCAAGGAGGCCGTGCTCATCCGGCTCGCCGTCTTCGTCTCCTTCGCCTGGCAGGCCGGCGTACCGGCCCAGGCCATCATCGCCCGTTTCCCCAGAACCCTGGCTGACCAGCTGGGGCTGGATCCCGCCAGCCTGGCGGATCAGCTGGAGCAGCTGCACGAACAGGGCAACGCCCTGGCCGATTTGCTGACCCAGTAGATGTACAACGGCCGATCAGCAGGAGCCGGATCCCCGTCTCATTCTGGCGGAACAGCTCAAACAGCTGCACGAACAAGGCAACGCCCTGGCCGATTTGCTGACCCAATAGCGTCACGGCAGACCGCCCAGCCAAGCCGGAAGCACCGTCTCATTCTGGCCGGTCGTCACATACACACGCCCATGGACGGGATAAGATGGCCTGCGCCCATCCCCCATTCCTGAGCCTCTCTGACACAGTAGATACCATGACCCATCCCTTCCTGTTTCACCCCCAGGCGGCACCCTGGTTCAAAGAGAGTGCCGACACCCTGCAGCTCACCCTGTTCAGCGAGCTGGACGCCCCCATCCGCGAGGTGTGGCTGCGCCACGAGCCGGACAACGAGGAGTATCTGGTCGCCATGACGCCGGTCGCCACCCGGGACAGGCTTCAGGTCTGGCAGGTCGAACTGCCGCTGGCCAGGGGGCAGGAGATCCACCTCTACTGCTTCAAGTGCCTCACCGACGAGGAGCAGTGGTGGCTGCACGGGGCAGGCGTCAGCGCCGCCATGCCGCCGCGGGAGCAGCATTTCCGCTTCAACAGCCATCACCAGCCCCCGGCCTGGGTGCAGGATCAGGTGTTCTACCAGATCTTCCCCGACCGCTTCTGCAACGGCGACCCGTCGCTGAGCGTCAAGCATCACGAGTACGAGTACAGGGGCAAGGCGGTCATCAGCAAGGCCTGGGGCGAGCCGGTCAGCCGCCACGAAGAGGGGCACGGCGCCTGTGAATTCTACGGCGGGGATCTGGCGGGCATCGACGCCAAACTGCACTACCTGCAATCCCTGGGGGTGACGGCGCTCTACCTCAACCCCATCTTCGATTCGCCGAGCAACCACAAGTACGACACCCAGGACTACTTCAAGGTGGATGCGCACCTCGGTACCAATGCCCAGTTTGCCGAGCTGACCCGCAACCTGCACCAGCGCGGCATGAGGATCATCCTGGATGCGGTGGTCAACCACACCTCCACCGAGCACCCCTGGTTCTGCCCGCCGCTGGGCGCCCAGAGCAACCCGGACTCCCCCTGGCGCAGCTTCTACACCTTCGATCAGGAAGGGGATTATGTTAGCTGGAAAGGGATCCGCAGCCTGCCCAAGCTGGATTTCTCAAGTGAACAGGTGCAGGACGCCGTTTATCGGGCAGACAACGCCATTCTGCGCTACTGGATGCGCGCCCCCTACCAGATCGATGGCTGGCGCTTCGACGTCATCCACATGCTGGGGGAGCGGGGCACTGCCGAGGGCAATCGCGGCCATGTGCGCGCCATTCGCGGTGCGGTGAAGCAGGAGAATCCGGACGCCTACGTGCTGGGCGAGCACTTCTTCGAGGCGAGCCAGTGGCTGCAGGGGGATCAGGAGGACGGCGCCATGAACTACTACGGCTTCGCCCACCCCATCCGCGCCTTCCTGGCGGGGCAGGACATCGCCTATCACCCCATCAAGATCAGCGCCACCGAGCTGGATCACTGGCTCAAGCTGGCGCGGGCCCATATTCCGTTCAAGAACCAGCTGGCCCAGTTCAACCTGCTGGACAGCCACGACACCGCCCGCTTCCTGCACCTGCTGGGGGAAGACAAGCAGCGGATGCGACTCGCCGCCACCCTGCTCATCACCTACATCGGCGTGCCCTCCATCTACTACGGCGACGAGGTGGGGCTCTCCGGCGGCAACGACCCGGACTGCCGCCGCTGCTTCCCCTGGGATACCACCGACTGGGATCACGTGCTGCACGACCACTATCGCCGCCTGATCCAGCTGCGCCGCCAGCGCCCGGCCCTGCGTCGGGGAGACATCCAGACCCTCTACGCCGGCCCTCACAGCTATGTGTTCGCCCGTACCCTGCAAAGCGATCAGGTGGTGGTCGCCTGCAACCGCCACCCCACGGAGCCGCGCACCATCAGCCTGCCCCTGTGGCAGACCGCCAGCCCCGCCAGCCGCTTCACCGATGCCTTCAACGGCGACAAGTTCGAGGTGGTGCAGGGGGAGGTGCAGCTCACCATCCCGGCCAACTCCGCCAGGGTACTGCTGTCGAGCTAGGGATAGCGGCAATAGAAAACCGGCGCTCGGGGCGCCGGTTTTTTTATGCCTGCATCCCCCGAAGTGACGGATGCTGCCTCATCGCTGTTTTTCGATCCAATAACCCTACGCCGTCATGTGTGATGCGACGAATGCATCAAACATCATCTCTTCATCAGTAGTTGATGCTGACATAGGGGACTTCGGTCACATCCCACGCCTGCTTGAGGTAGACGGTGAGCACGAAGAAGAAGTTGGCCAGCAGATTGGCGAAGCGATAGAGGATAGGATCGAAGCGCACGCCGCTCTCTTCGAGACGCACCAGCAGACGCACCACCTTCTTGCTGCCACAGCGGCACAGGTGCAGGGTGGGAACGGGCTGGGGCCCCTGGGGCAGCACGAAGCCGGTCACCCGGCCGCGACTCGCCTCGTTGTAGTGATCGTACCGTCCCTTCAGCCAGTCCAGATCCTCCTCGAAGATGCCGAGCCGTCCCCGCACCGAGCCGTTGAGGTTGTAGATGAGCCGCTGCAGGGTCGCCAGATCCGCCATCACGGGCCGGGTATCCTCATCCGGCATCAGATGAGAGAGCACGGCCCCCACCTGGCAGCAGAGCTCGTCGGTGGCGATCTCGTAGTCGCACTGGAACTGGGTTTCGAAGATGAAGGGGTAGCAGAGCTCGCGCTTGTCTCTTGGCTTCTTGGGGTTCATGGCATCGCCGGGCTGGGGAAAAGGGCAGTGTGCCAGCCCGGGGACGGGCTGGCAAACACCCCGCCCCCGCCAGCATCACGGGGGCGTCGCCAGACTAGCCGGTCGCCATCTGCTGGCCAAGCAGCCTCATGGCCTCCAGCATCCGCTGGTTGAAGCCCATGAAGCCTGCCCCCTGGGTCGCCCCGTCCTGACCCCGCGCCGCCAGCACGGTGGGTGTCAGCGCCTCCTGCTGGGAAGGGGGCAGCAGGGCGTCGGCCTGCTGCTGCAACCGGCTGAGCCTCGGCAGGTAGTCCGCCAGGGGCTTGAGGCTCTCCTGCAGGGAACTGGCCCCCTGGTAGGTCTGACTCAACTTGGCCGATTGCTTGAGCTTGAGGGAGTAGGAGACCAGCTGGCTGTCATCCAGTTGCAGCCCGCTCAGCCCGTCCGCCAGGGTCTTGCCGTCGCCCCCCTTGAAGAACTGCCCGGCCAGCTCGTCCAGCCCCTTGACCAGGGTGCCGATGGCATCCATCTCGGCACTGTCGAGATCCCCCTCCAGGGAGAAGTCGAAGCTCTGGCTCGACTTGAGGCTGAACTGGCTGCCCCCCCCGTCGCTCTGGGACTTGAACTGCCAGCTGTCGCTGAAGCGCAGCATCACCTTGTCCCCGTCCCGGGTCTCGATCTCGAGGAGGGCCTGCTGGCGGCTGGCCATCCTGGCATCCCCCAGATCCGTGGTCGACACCTTGCCGAAGAACTCCTTCTCGAACTCGTCGAGCCCCTTCTGGATCAGCTTGTAGCTCTGATCCATGCCGGTCTTGATGTCCTCGTTGTCCGCCCAGTCACCGAGCAGCTTCCTGGCGTCACCGAAGCCCTTGTCCACCCCCTTGCGGGCCTGCTCCATCATCTTGGTCAGGTCGTCGTCGGACTTGCCGTCGGCACGGGCCGCGCCTATCCGCCCGGTGACGAACTGCAACACGTTGTCCGCCACCGACTGGAAATCGAACAGGGTCTCCGGGGTAACCTCCTGGGGCTCCTGCACCTTGGGTGCCTTGTAGCCCTGGCCGTTGATCTCCAGCGCAAATTGCAGCGCCTGCTGGATCAGCACCTGGGCCCATTTCGGGGGCTTGTTCAGGGAGACCTCGTCCCCCTTGTCCGCCGCCTTCGACTCCGTCTGTTGAGGCGATTTGGGAGCAATGCCCACTCCCTTGGGTTGGGCTGCGCCCATGCCATCAATTTGCATCATTACTCTCCCGCCTATAGTGGTGGATCGGTTATCGGCCCGACTGGCCACTTCTTGACCACAAAAAACTTGGACAATCCGCAACGGCCTTTTAAAATCCCCACCCTTTGGTTGGCTGCGGCCTTCCCCCGGTCTTTCCCCGGCTCAGCCCGGTGCATGCGAGGTATCCATGACTCAATCCCAGCCCTCTTCCGCCGACGCCCAGGGCAGACGGACTCCTGCCGACTACCAGGCCCAGCTCGACGAGAAGCGCGATCGCCTCACCCAGCTGTTCGCCCCCTTCAATCCGCCTGCGCTGGAGCTGCACGCCTCTCCCGCCGAGCACTACCGGATGCGCGCCGAGTTCCGCATCTGGCACGAGGGGGACGACCTCTTCCACTGCATGTATGCACCGGCCACCAAGGAGATCATCCGGGTCGACAGCTTCCCCACCGCCAGCCTGCTCATCAACCGGCTGATGCCGGTGCTGCTGGCCGGGCTGCGCCCGCACCCCGTGCTGCGCAAGAAGCTGTTCCAGATCGACTATCTCTCCACCCAGTCCGGCCAGATCTGCGTCAGCCTGCTCTACCACCGCAAGCTGGAAGCCGAGTGGCAGCAGGCCGCCGAGGCGCTGCAGGCCGACCTGCGTGCCAAGGGGTTCGAGCTGCAACTGATTGGCCGCGCCCACAAGCAGAAGATCTGCCTGGGGGATGACTTTGTCATCGAACGCCTGACCGTGCAGGGGCGCGAGCTGGTCTACAAGCAGGTGGAAAACAGCTTCACCCAGCCCAACGCCGCCATCAACGAACAGATGCTGGGCTGGGCCCTGGACGTGACCAAGGGGAGCGAGGGGGACCTGCTGGAGCTCTACTGCGGCAACGGCAACTTCTCCATCGCCCTGGCGCAGAACTTTCGCAAGGTGCTGGCCACCGAGATCGCCAAGCCGAGCGTGGACTCCGCCCAGTTCAACATCGCCGCCAACGGCGTCGACAACCTGATCATCCTGCGCATGTCAGCGGAGGAGTTCACCATGGCGATGCGCGGCGAGCGGGAGTTCAACCGCCTCAAGGGGGTCGATCTCTCCGCCTACCAGTGCAACACCATCTTCGTCGACCCGCCCCGGGCCGGTCTGGACGACGCCACCGTCAAGCTGGTGCAGGATTACGACAACATCCTCTACATCTCCTGCAACCCAGAGACCCTGCAGGCCAACATGGCCGTGCTCGGTGAAACCCACGAGATCGCCCGCTTCGCCCTGTTCGACCAGTTCCCCTGGACCCACCACATGGAAGCCGGGGTGTATCTGAAGCGCAAGGGCGGCTGATCCGGGCGGTTCCCCGGCTGCTCCATGGCAGCCGGGGCCGCTATGGCCACTGAAGGGCACGGATCCTGCCTCATCGCGCCGCCCCGACCCGCCACGGGACAAGTGGGGGCGGCCCGATGCCAACCGATTCATCCTGTCCCCCCTTCTCCCCCGGGAGAAGGGGCAAAAACCCCCGCATTGATTAGTTATCCCGGTGCAGAGCGCGGACGCAGCCGTTATGCTGGCGACACGCCCACTCACGCCATGACCGGGGAATCACGCCACCATGCCACGCGTTCTGTTTGTTGAAGACGATCCCGAGATAGGCCAGCTCATCAGCAGCTGGCTCGGTCGCCACGACATTGAGGTGCTGCTGGAGACCCGGGGTGACCGGGCACTCGACAGGGCCCTGGCCGAGCAGCCGGATCTGGTGCTGCTCGACATCATGCTGCCGGGGCAGGATGGCCTCTCCCTGTGCCGGGATCTGCGTCCGCGCTTTGCCGGCCCCATCGTCATGCTCACTTCGCTCGACAGCGACATGAACCAGATCCTGAGCCTGGAGCTGGGGGCCAACGACTACATCCTCAAGACCACGCCCCCCCCGGTGCTGCTGGCCCGGCTGCGGGTCCAGTTTCGCCAGCAGGGGCAGAGCCAGCAGGCCGTGGTCCCCGCCGCCCCACCCCAGCGCCTGCAGTTCGGCCGCCTCCAGATAGACGGCCCGGGTCGGGACGTGCGCCTCGATGGGGAGAGCATTCCCCTCTCCACCGCCGATTTCGACCTCCTGTGGGAGCTGGCCTGCCACGCCGGCCAGATCCTGGGGCGGGAGGCGCTGTTTCGCAGCCTGCGGGGGCGCGACTACGACGGCCAGGATCGCAGCATGGACGTGGCCATCTCCCGTCTGCGCCGCCGGCTCGGGGATGACAGCAACAACCCGACCCGCATCAAGACGGTGCGCCAAAAGGGTTATCTACTCGTACCCCAGGCTTGGGAATGAGCTGGTGTCTCACACGCCTGCACACCAGAAGCCAGGGAATGACAGCAACAACTCGATCTGGATCAAGACGGTGCGCCAGAAAGGTTACCTGCTGGTGCCCCAGGCCTGGGAATAAGCCCCGCCGAATGACCTTGATGCACTCAGCCTTCTCCCCTTGCGGGAGAAGGGTTGGGGATGAGGGGCAACAAGGCAATGCCCAGACGCAATCCAGGCAAGAGGAGAGCCCCGATGCGACGCCTGTTTATCCAGTTCTATCTGCTGCTGATAGGCTGCTTCACCCTCGCCATTCTGCTCATCGGGCTGGTCTATCAGGTCAGTGCAGAGCGGGCGGGGGACCGTTATCTGGAGCGGATGATGCAAGGCTCCCTCGGCCTGCTCACTGGCGAGCTGGCCCGGCTGCCGCCGGAACACTGGGCCACCCGCACCGGCGAGCAGAGCCGCCAGCTCAATCTGCCGCTGCAGATCGGCGTCCTCGCCAACCAGCCCCTGGCCAGCGAGGATCAGGCCTTCCTCGAGGCGGGCAACATCGTCATCGTCGAGGAGGATGACACCTTCCTGCAGCGCATCCCGAACACCGACAAGGTGCTGATCGTCGGCCCCGTCCCCTACCTCTCCTACCTGCACGAGCTGCACTGGGTGGACGTGGGGCTGCTGCTGCTCATCGGCCTTTCCCTCGGCCTGCCCATCCTGCTCTGGCTGCGCCCCCACTGGCGCGGCCTGCAACAGCTCGAACAGACCGCCCGCCGGGTCGGCGACGGGGATCTCTCCTGTCGCACCGGTTTGCCGCCCGGCAGCAGCCTGGGCCGGGTCGGCCGCACCTTCGACCAGATGGCGGAGCAGTTGCAGGCCATGCTGGCCAGTCGCAAGCAGTTGACCGACGCCATCGCCCACGAGCTGCGCTCCCCCCTGGTGCGGCTGCGCTATCGCCTCGCCATGCTGGCCGAGCCTCCCTCACCCGAGGAGCAGCAGGGACTGGAGCGGGACCTCGGCGCCCTCGATGCCCTCATCGAGGAGATGCTCACCTATGCCAGGCTCGATCGCCCCGAACTGCCGCTGCAATGCAGCGATCTGGAGCTCGGCAGCTGGGCCGGCAGCCGCCTGGCCGACTGGCAGGCCCTGCGACCGGACAAGCGGCTCGACTTCGTGCGCCCGGCCATGGCTCTGCCCTGGCGCGGCGACACCCGATTGCTGGACCGGGCGCTGGAAAACCTCATCGGCAACGCTCTGCGCCATGCCACCAGCCAGGCAAGCCTCTGCATAGCGCGACAGGGGGACGACTATCTGCTGGAGGTGGCCGACGATGGCCCCGGCATCGATCCCGCGCTGGCCCCGCAAATCTTCGAGCCCTTCGTGCGCCTGGATCAGAGCCGGGACAGACGCACCGGCGGCGCCGGGCTGGGGCTGGCCATCGTGCGCAGCATCGCCCACCACCACGGCGGCGAGGTGCAACTGCTGCCAAGCCGCAGCGGTGCCCGTTTCTGCCTGACCCTGCCCGTACATTTGGATACAAACCGTCACCAGTCGCTCACTGAACCGCAGGTCGAACAGCCCTAGGATGAAGTCATGGAGAAACGCTCCATGTCATCAAACCGAACGAGGAACTGGAATATGAACAAGCTGATCCCCCTGACTCTGGCCGCTGTCTTCGCCCTGACCTCCGGCTTCACCATGGCCGCCACCCCGACCAAGGCCGCCGCTCCCCACGCCACCCAGACCAAGGTCGTGAAAAAGCATCACAAGGCTGCCCACGCCAAGGCGCCGGCCGTCAAGGTTGCCCCCAAGACCAAGTAAGCTGCCCGCTGCCGTCATGAAAAAGGGGCCCCCGACAGGGGGCCCC
>NZ_JBFODD010000013.1:0-71713 GCF_040908115.1 Aeromonas sp. R7-1
TGTTAAAGAGCGACGCAGCTTTTGGCTGCTGCGGGAGTGGCATTCTACTCAACCGCCTTCTCGAGTCAAGCCTTATTTTCAAAGGCTTTTCGAGGCTACCGACCGGGTTGTTTGCGTTGCCGCTTGCCCTGTCGATGGAGGCGCATTATAGAGACATAGATCACATTGGCAAGCTCTCATCGCAATAAAATTGCAAAAAAATGCCAATTCTTAGTTATTCATATCAAAGCACAGTTTTTATACAGGCTTATCCACAGGACAATCCCGGAAGGGGCTCATTCTGCACCCTATTGCCTCCCGTTCCTCTCTGCCCGTCTCCTGTTCGAAGGGTTGCTGACCATATCAATCCATATATAAAGGAAGAGAATCGCAAAGTGACGCTCAAACCAGTCCTGCCTCAGCAACCCAGGCAGCGATCAGCTCGGCTGCCGCCATGGAGCGGCAACCCGATATATTCTGCCCGGCCCAGAGTGGCGAGAAACCGCTGTCACCCGCCTTTTCGGCTGCGGCACGCAACGGAGCCAATGCGCCGCTGGCATACGGGAAGTCTGGCGGCAGCACCGAAAGGGGGCCGAGTTCCCGCATCAAGCGGTTGACTATCCCCCGCGCCGGACGGCCGCTGAACAGATTGGTCAGTGCGGTGTGTTGGCCATGCCTCCCCTGCAGCGCCGCACGGTGCAGGGACGAGGTCGTCGCCTCGTGGCAACAGAGGAACGCCGTTCCCATCTGGACTGCGCTGGCCCCCAGTGTCAAGGCAACCTTGATCCCCTTGCCGTCGACTATGCCCCCGGCGGCGATGACAGGCAGATCCACTGCCGCCACTACCTGTGGTAGAAGGGTAAAGGTGCCCTGCTGCAAGCTGAGATCCTCACTCAGGAAGTGGCCGCGATGGCCACCCGCCTCCAGCCCCTGGGCGATGACGGCATCGGCTCCGTGGTCAGCAAGCCACTGCGCTTCTGCCACCGTGGTGGCGCTGGCAAACACTTTTGCGCCTGTGGCTTTTACCTGGGCAAGCAATTCGGGCTCGGGCAAGCCGAAGTGGAAACTGACCACGGCAGGTCTGAACTCTGCAAGCAGGGCCGCATGCTCGTCATTGAAGGGGGCCCGAGAGGGGGCTCGCGACGGCGCAGCGGCATCCACCCCGAACTCGGCGTAATAGGGTAACAGTACCTGGCGCCAGCGCTGCTCCGCTGCCGGTTCCGGCTCATGCTGCCGATGGCAAAAGAAGTTGATGTTGTATGGGCCCGGCCCGCTGGCGGCGAGACGGCTCAGCTCCTGGCGCAGATCGGCACCACTCAGCATGGCGGCAGGCAGGGAGCCCAGAGCCCCCGCACTGGTCGCAGCCATCGCCAGGGCGCTGTTCTGCACACCCGCCATGGGGGCCTGAATGACGGGATAGCGCATCCCCAGTTCGGCAAAGAGCGTCATATGACGGTTTCCTGTTTCTGATGGTGAGTCTGCCTGTGCGCCAGAGGCGGGTTGAGTCGGCAGAGCGCACCTGACGTGCTGACACGTCGTCTGGCGATATCGCCTGTCCAGTTCCCGGCCAGACATCCTGTCTTCGCTTTCATCCATCAGGCTCCTTGAGGTTCATGGCACATCGGGCCCGCGAAGGGCCCGAACGTGAAGTGTCAACGCACGCTGCGCAGCAGGAAGTCCGGCTGGCCACAGGAGCGGCGCTCCCGCTTCTGCATCTCGTCGGAGCAGGGAACGGCATCCGTCCCCTGCTTGTTGATGCAGATGTAGATCTCCCGCAGGAAGCGGCCCCCATCAGCGCAGGCCACCGTGATGTTATCGGGGGCCAGCCACTCGTTGGCGCTCGCCAGATCGGCCTTGAGCTGGAAGCTGTTTTTTCTCAGCGGCTCTTCCGGCGATTGATAGTCGGCCGGGATCTTCACCTTCTGGCGCAGATCGCTGGCCAATTGGTGAAATGCCTCCTGGCTCAGCCCGGAACAGGTGCCGTGCTTCTCCCATTCATGGCGATAGAGGAAGCGGCTGGGGTAGAGCCCGGCAAACTGCTGCTCCATGTCCGCATCCAGCCGCTCGCGGGTGCAGCTGGCGGGGTAGCCACGCTGATACTGGGGCCAGAGCCCATGCAGCACGAACCCCAGCTTGCGGGCGCACTGCTCCCGATCCCCTGGCTTGATGGCGCAATGCTCGGGCGACCAGGAGAGTGCCATGGCGTAATAGTCAAACTCCCCCGCATAGCCTTTGCCCTGGGCGGCGGAGATCCACAACAGCGACCCCACCAGCCATACCATGACCTGCTTCATCTCTCATTCCCCCTCATCTCTTTGCACCCGGTGGCGCCCCATTTTGCGCCCTCATGCTCCCATAACAGGGAGTCAAAGAACAATCGCTCAAAATGGCCTTACTCACTGTGGGTCAGACCAGTAAAAGGTTTCCCCTGCCGGATCAGAGGCGTAAGCTGGCTCTCCGGCGGGCCTTCATGACGCGCCACGTTTCCCCGATTTCATCAGCAACAGGACGTAACATGATCCGCAAGAATCCCTCAGGTCACCTGCCCGTTATCGACGAATCCGCCTATATCGACAAGACCGCCATCATCTGTGGCAAGGTGATCATCAAGGAGAACGTGTTTGTCGGCCCCTATGCCGTGATCCGCGCAGACGAAGTGGACGAGAGCGGTGACATGGAACCCATCGTCATCGGCGCCAACTCCAACATTCAGGATGGCGTCGTCATCCACTCAAAATCCGGCGCTGCCGTCACCATCGGCGAGTTCAGCTCCATCGCCCACCGCAGCATCGTCCACGGCCCCTGCGAAGTGGGTAACCGGGTCTTCATCGGCTTCAACAGCGTGCTGTTCAACTGCCACATCGGCGAAGGGTCCGTGGTGCGCCACAACTCCGTGGTCGATGGCTGCGATATTCCCCCCGGCTTCTATGTTCCCTCCACCACCCGCATCAACCAGCAGAGCGATCTGGCGCAGATCCCGCGCGTCACCGTGGACGCCACCGAGTTCTCCGAGGATGTGGCTCACACCAACATCGACCTGGTCAGGGGTTACAAGGCGCTCTCCAACGAGTTTTGATCCGGCGAGCGGTTCACGACACACAACGGGCGCCACGGCGCCCGTTGTCACAACTGTAAAGAGGGCGAAAAGAGGGTGTAAAGGTGGTTGAGCCCGGCGCACGCGTCGCGTTTGATGGGGGCGTTCCCATCAATGGAGTCATCATCATGTCACGCTATCCTGTCGCCATTGCCCTGCTGCTGGGCACCACACTCCTTCATGCCGGCGAGATGCCGCCCCCGATGGGCGCCCGCCAGGGAGGTCCCATGACACCGCCCCCCTCCGTGCTCTATCACGCCAGCAAGCAGGGTGCGGATCCCCAGGCCCTGGTCCAGGCGCTGTCCAAAAACATTGATGCCGCCAAGCCGGATACCCGCTACGAGGTCACGGTCAGCGTGCGCGAACTGCCGCCCCAGCCACTCAAACCCCAGCCCGCCGGTGCGCCGCTCAAAGGGCAGTGAGATGAGTCTGCACCGCCCTTCACTCTGGCTGCTTGCCATGGCCATCGCCCTGCCCGCCATGGCGGGTCCGGGGAACATGGGCAGACCGGGCGGATGGGAGAGCCCTGCCCCGCAGTACGGCCATGGGGCTGGCCCCGGCTTCGGCCACCCCGTCGACAGGCTGCCGGGAGGGGTGGAAACCTTGCTGCTGGCCGGGCTCACCTACTATGTGCTCGACGGCATCTTCTACCGTCGGCAGGAGAACCACTATGTGGTGGTCTCCCCACCTCCTCAGGTCCTGGTGGTGGCAGAGACAGGGCTCATCCCCCTGGGTCTGGATGGCCGCCGCTATTACGTCAGGGAGGGTCACTACTACCTGCGAGAAATAGACGGGCGCTACACCGAGGTGCCGCCGCCAGCGGCGCTGCGCTGAATCGCACGGTGGAACAGATACGAGCAGGGGGCCTTGGCCCCCTCTTTCATTACCGGGGTGTTTACCCCACTCGGGCCTGAGCCGCGTACCTCAGGACGGGTCATGCAGGGGCAGCGTCATGGTCACTCTCAGCCCCCCCTGTGCGCGATTGCGCGCCTGGATGGTGCCCCCCTGCAGAATCACCGCCTTGCGGGCGATGGCGAGCCCGAGCCCGTAGCCCTTGCCCATGCGGGGTGAGCCGATGCGCACGAAGGGGTCGAAGATCCCCGCCAGCTTCCCCTCCTCCACCCCGGGCCCCCGATCGGCGATGGAGAGCTGCACCTCCTGGCCCAGGCGCAGCAAGCGAACACTCACCATCTGGCCCGACTGCGAGAAACGCAGGGCGTTGCGCACCACGTTCTCCACGGCGCGGCGCATCAGCTCCGCATGCCCCAGCAGGAGGCAACCCTCCCCCAGCGCCGCCTCGAGCCCTATCTCGACCCCGGATTGCTGGGCTTCGAACCTGGCATCCTGGACGACGGTCTCCACCAGCGCCCGCAGGTCGTAGTGGCTCTGCTCCAGCCCGTGGCCCTGCTCGGCACGGGAGAGGGTCAGCAGCTCCCCTATCATCCTGTCCATCCGCTCCGTCTCGAGCCGGATCCGCGCCAGGGCGTCGCTTGCCTTCTCCGGGCGCTGCTCCGCCAGGCCGATGGCCATCTGGATGCGGGCCAGGGGGGATCGCAGCTCGTGGGAGACGTCGTGAAGCAGTTGCTCGCGCCCCTCGACCAGCTGCTGCAACCGCTCCACCATGAGATCGAACTCCTTCGCCACCTCCGTCAGCTCGTCCCGGCGCCAGCGCAGAGTGGGCCACAGCCTGACCCCCAGATCCCCCCTGGCTACCCGATCGAAACTGCGCCGCAGGGCGTTCATGGGCCGGGTCAGGTGCAAGGCGAACAGAATGCTGAACAAGAGTCCCCCCAGGCCGCCAATCCAGAGCATGGGCGGGGGAATGTTGAGCCAGGAGAGGGGGCCGGGGGCCGGCCCGCCGGGGAGGACGCGCGGGTCCGCTCTGGTCTGCAGCAGATAGGTCTGCCCGTCGCTGGCAATCACGGTGCGTGTCAGCACGGTGCCCGGGCCAGGTTCCCTGGAGGCTGGCATCCTGGATGCCCGGGGCGCTGGCCGGGGAGGCGCATCGGAGACATCAAGGAGTGTTATCTGCAGCAACGGCGGAGACATCGCCTGGCTCAATGCCGTCGCAGCCTCGATCCCCCCCTTTGCCAGCACGGCTGCCGCCATCTCCAGATGCTGGCTCGCCAACTGCTGGGCCAGGTGCTCTTCCGGGGGGGCACGCTCGGCACGAAAACCGAGCCAGAGCAGTTGGCTGACCAGCACGATGGCCAGCCAGAACCCCAGCAGAATCTTCCAGAACAAACGTCCCTTGAGGATCACCGTATCTTGTACCCTATGCTGCGCACCGTCTCTATGGTGACGGCCTCCCCCGCCTTCTGCTGCAATTTCTGCCTCAGGTTGCAGATGTGCACATCGACGCTGCGATCATAGGCCTCCCGCGGGCGCCCCACCCCTTGCAGGGAGAGGGTGTCCTTGGTAACCACCTGCTCCGGTGCTCGCACCAGCAACACCAGCATGTTGAACTCGGTGGCGGTCAGCTCCAGCGGCTCCCCCTGCCAGAGGCAGACCCGGTTGGCCGGGGTGACCGTCAGATCCCCCAGGATGAGGGCATCCGGCGAGGGGGTTGCGCTCCCCCCCTCGTTGACCCGCCGCAGAACGGCCCGCAGCCGGGCCACCAGCTCCCTGGGGTAGCAGGGTTTGGGCACATAGTCATCGGCCCCCATCTCCAGTCCCACCACTCGATCCACGTTGTCCCCCTTGGCGGTCAGCATGATGATCGGCAGGCGGCTGCGCTGGCGCACCTGGCGCAGCACCTCGGTGCCGCTCAAGTCGGGCAGCATCACATCCAGCAGCAGGGCGCTGTAACGGCCGGAGAGGGCATGGTGCACACCTTCCCCTCCGGTCAGCACCTGGGTGGTATCAAACCCCTCTCCCCCGAGGTATTCACTCAACATGGCGCCCAGTTCGGCATCGTCATCCACCAGCAGGATCTTCATATGCGGTCTCCCTTGTCGGCGGCCATTTTCGCCGCTTGCCACGCACTTGGCAGCCATTTTTACGAAACCCTTACGCTTGGCGCAAAGAGCCTTAACCCGGCTCTGGGGTAGAGTGCCGCCGTTACCGTCATTCAGGATACAGGTTGTCATGCCCACGCTCTCCCCTCGTCTCTTCTGGCTGCTGCCCCTGTGCGCCCTCGCCCTGTTGCTGGCCTGGCGCCCCCAGGCCAAGGCACCCGCCAGCGACTACATCACCGCCAGCGCAAAGACCCGGGATCTGGAGCAGCTCATCATGGCGGACGGCACCCTGAAGGCGCGCAAGCAGGTGAGCGTGGGCGCCCAGGTGTCGGGCCAGATCAAGAAACTGCACGTGACTCTGGGGCAGGAGGTCAAACAGGGGGATCTGCTGGTCGAGATAGACGATCTGCCCCAGCAGAACGCCCTCAAGGATGCCCTGGCCCAGCGCGACAACCTCCAGGCCCAGCTGGATTCCAAAGAGGCCACCCTTCGCAATGCCCGCCTGGCATACCAGCGCCAGCAGCAGATCGTCGCAAGAGGCCTTGGCAGCACGGCCGACCATGACAGCGCCAAGGCGACCCTGGACGAGACCCTGGCCGATATCCGGGCCCTCAACGCCCAGCGGGTGCAGGCCGAGATCGCGGTGGACACAGCCCGGGTCAACCTGGGGTATACCCGGATCCTGGCCCCCCTCTCCGGTACCGTGGTGGCCATGCCGGTGGAGGAGGGGCAGACCCTCAACGCCAGCCAGAGCACCCCTACCCTGCTCAAGATCGCCCAGCTCGACACCATGACGGTGGAGGCCAGGATCTCCGAGGCCGACGTCATCAACGTCCGGGTCGGCATGCCGGTCTATTTCACCATTCTTGGCAACAGCCAGCGCCGCTTCGAGGGATCCCTGCGCGCCATCGAGCCCGCCCCCGACACCATCAATGACGACGACACCACCAGCAGCAGCGACAGCAGTGCCATCTATTATCACGGCCTGTTCGAGGTGCCCAACCAGGATGGTCAGCTCAAGATCAGCATGACGGCCCAGGTCTATCTGGTGGTCGCCCGGCTCAAAGATGCGTTGGTGATCCCCGCCATCGCCCTGCTGGGGGATCAGGTCAGGGTGATCGACGACGGAGGCCGGATCAGCCTGCGCCGGGTCAAGGTCGGCCTGAACAACAAGGTGGATGCCCAGATCCTGTCGGGCCTGAGCACCGGTGAGCGGGTCATCGTCAGCGAAGTGAACGCAGGCCAGAGCAACGCCGCCGGGGGCATGCCGCCCCCCATGGGGATGTGACCATGGACGCCTTGTTGCACCTGCGGGGCATCCGCCGCCACTTCGGAGAGGGTGAGCGCACCGTCACCGTGCTCGATGGCATCGATCTGGCGATCGCCCGTGGAGAGATGGTGGCCATCGTCGGCGCTTCGGGCTCCGGCAAATCCACCCTGATGAACCTGCTGGGCTGCCTGGATCAGCCGAGCGAGGGGGCCTATCTGGTGGCCGGGCGCGATACTGCCACCCTCAGCCGGGACGAGCTCGCCGCCCTGCGCCGGGAGCACTTCGGCTTCATTTTCCAGCGTTATCACCTGCTGGCGGATCTCGATGCCCGCACCAATGTGGAAGTGCCCGCCCTCTACGCCGGTCTGGATCCGGCCGAGCGACGCCAGCGGGCCGAGGCCCTGCTGACCCGCTTCGGCCTCGCCAGCCGGCTCGAACACAAGCCAAGCCAGCTCTCCGGCGGCCAGCAGCAGCGGGTCAGCATCGCCCGCGCCCTCATCAACGGCGGCGAGGTGATCCTGGCCGACGAGCCGACCGGGGCCCTCGACAGCCAGAGCGGCGCCGAGGTGATGGCGAGCATTCAGGCCCTGCATCGCCAGGGCCACACCCTGGTGATCGTCACCCACGACATGGACATCGCCCGCCACGCCGAGCGGATCATCGAACTAAAAGATGGCCGGGTGATCGCCGATCGCCGCACCCGCGAGCCACTGGCCCTTTCCCAGGCGCCCCAGGCCGCCACCAAGACGTCCGCCAGGGGGAAGACCCCGCTGATGGCGGGGCTCGGGAATGCCCTGCAGATGGCGCTCAAGGCCATGGTTGCCCAGCGGCTGCGCACCTTTCTCACCATGCTCGGCATCATCATCGGCATCGCCTCGGTGGTGACCGTGGTGGCCCTCGGCCAGGGCTCCCGGGAGCGCGTGCTGGAGAACATCAACGCCATGGGCACCAGCACCCTGGAGGTGTTCCCCGGCCGCGGCTTCGGGGACATGCGCTCCGCTACCATACAGACGTTGCGGATCGGGGACGCCGAGGCCATCGCCCGGCTGGACTACGTGCACAGCGTCACCCCCAGCCTCAGCACCAGCGCCACCCTGCGCCTTGGCAACACCGCCGTCTCCGGCACCATCAACGGCGTCGGCGCCCAGTTCTTCCAGGTCAGGGGCTATCGCCTGGCCCAGGGCATGGGCTTTGATCGCCAGAGCGAGGAGAGCCTGGCCCAGGAGGTGGTGATCGACGAGCACACCCGGGACAAACTGTTCGCCCCGACCCAGTCCCCCCTGGGCCAGGTGATCCTGCTGGGGGATCTGCCCTGCCGGGTGATCGGGGTCGCCATCAAGAACCAGAGCGGCTTTGGCAGCGACGAGACCCTCAACGTCTGGATCCCTCATACCACCGCCATGAGCCGCCTGCTGGGGCAGAGCCATCTGCGCAGCATCAGCGTGCGGGTACGGGACGAGGTGAGCCTGGACGCCGCCCAGGACGGCATCAGCCGCCTGCTCACCCTGCGCCACGGCAGCCAGGACTTTTTCCTGCTCAACACCGACAGCATCCGCCAGACCATCAGCCAGACCAGCGCCACCCTGACCACGCTGATCGCCCTCATCGCCCTCATTTCCCTGATCGTCGGGGGCATAGGGGTGATGAACATCATGCTGGTCTCGGTCACCGAGCGCACCCGGGAGATAGGGGTGCGGATGGCGGTCGGCGCCCGGACCCGGGACATCCAGCAGCAGTTCCTCATTGAAGCCGTGCTGATCTGCCTGCTGGGGGGCGTGCTCGGCATCGTCCTCTCCCTGGTGCTGGGCCAACTGTTCGACCACTTCAGCAGCGGAGTCCGGATGAGCTACTCCCTTGCCGCCATGGGGGTGGCCTGCCTTTGCGCCAGCCTGATCGGGGTAATATTCGGCTTCGCCCCGGCCCGCCGGGCCGCCAGGCTGGATCCCATCCACGCACTGGAGCGCGAATAGCCCGCATTGACGACGGGGTGACGCCACTCACCCCGACACCGGATCGAGGGCCGATGCCCGGCCCCGCCACCAAGCCTGAACGCCCGCACTTCTTCCCTGAATGCGCGGGTTCTTTGACCGGGTCCCGTACCCGGTCTTTTTTTGTCTTCCGCCCGCCACACCCACAAAAAAAGCCGCCCGAAGGCGGCTCTTGTCATCACGGGCCAAGCGGTTATTCCGGGCCATCAGGCGCCGATGATGCCGCCATCGTCCCGGGTGATCCGCAACACAGCGGAGCGGGGAATGGCGGTGCCGCCGTCCGGGAAATGGGAGGGCGCCCCCTCCTCACCCGGATGCTGCACCCCGACGAACAGGGTGCGCCAGTCTGGCGTGAAGGTGAGGCCCGTTATTTCGCAGGCCACGGGGCCGGTCAGGAAGCGGCGCACCTCGCCGCTCGCGGGATCGGCGCACAGCATCTGGTTGTTGCCCATGCCGGCAAACTGCTTCTCGTTGGAGTAATCGCCGTCGGTCTGGATCCAGAGCCGCCCCGCCTCGTCGAAGCCGATGCCGTCCGGGCTGTTGAACATGTTGTCCGGGTGGATGTTGGCACTGCCCGCCATCAGCCCCTCCTTGTGCACGCCGGGGTTGCCCGCCAGCAGGAAGAGATCCCACTCGAAGCTGTCGCTCCCGTGATCGTCCCCCATCGGGCGCCAGCGGATGATCTGGCCATAGGGGTTCTCGGCCCTGGGGTTGGCCCCATCCAGAGGTTGGTTCTCCTTGAGGCCGCGGTTCTTGTTGTTGGTCAGGGTGCAGTAGACCTCGGCCCTGTGGGGATGCACGGCCACCCACTCGGGCCTGTCCATGGTGGTGGCGCCGAGCCGGGTCGCCGCTTCCCGGGCGAAGATGAGCACCTCCCCCTGATCGGCGAAGCCGTTCTCCCGGGTCAGGCCGTGCTGGCCGTGTACCAGGGGCAGCCACTGGCCAGAGCCCTTGAGCTCCCCCTCTCTGGCGTCGAAGCGGGCCACATAGAGGGTGCCCTCGTCCAGCAGATCCCGGTTCGCAGGATCGTTACCCGGCGCCACCTTGTTCTTCGAGACGAAGCGATAGATGTGTTCCCCCCGCTCGTCGTCGCCGAGGTAGACCACGGCGCGGCCATCCTGGTTGACGGTGAAGGCTGCATTCTCATGCTTGAAGCGGCCAAGGGCGGTACGCTTCTTCGGGGTGGAGGCGGGATCGCGGGGATCGATTTCCACCACCCAGCCGAAGCGGTGCGGCTCCTGGGGATGCTTCGCGAGATCGAACCGCTCGTCAAATTTGTACCAGCCAAAGCCTGCATCCTCGGCGGCCAGGCCGTAGCGGGCAGTGCGCTGGTCCAGCACCGGCTTGCCCGCACTGCCGAAGTAGCCGTTGAAGTTCTCCTCGCAGGTGAGGTAGGTGCCCCAGGGGGTCTGGCCGTTGGCGCAGTTGTTGAAGGTGCCAAGAGCGGTGCGCCCCTCGGGGTCGGCCTGGGTCTTGAGCAGGGCATGGCCCGCCGCCGGGCCGCTCAATGTCATGGGGGTGGTGGCGGTGATGCGGCGGTTGAGGGCCCCCCTGGGGTTGGCCTGCCACTTGTCATCTTTGCGTACCAGCTCCACCAGGGAGACCCCGTGGGCCGCCTGGGCCTTGGCGACAGCCTCTGCACTGAGGGTCTTGCCGCCATCCGCAAACAGGTATTCGTAGTTGGTGTATTCGTTGTTGACGGCGAGCAGGGCGCGATCCGGGCCCAGGGAGAAGAAGCTCATGCCGTCGTTGTTGTCGCCAAACTGGCGGGCCTGGGCCTTGGCGTCGTTGCTTTGGGCAAAGGCGGGGGCATCGGGGAAGAGGGCATCTCCCCAGGCGATCAGCACCTCGGCCTTGTAGCCGGGCGGCACCACTATGGTGTCGGCCACTGAGGCGGGCACGGCCTGGAAGCCAAGCAGCGGCCGGGTGGCGGCGGCCACGGCCTGGGCCACGGGGCTCGCGGCAAAGAAGGCCACCATGCTGGCGGCGCCCACCCCTTTGAGGAAGCCACGGCGGCTGAGACCCGCCTCAATGAGGCGGTTGAACGCCGGCTCCTGCTCGCGGGGGTGGTTGGCACTGTCTTTCTCGTCAAAACGGCTCATCGGCTTTTCCTTGTTATCTCGGCGCAATCATTGCGTCATCACGGCGTCCGGCCACAGCATGGCAGCGCTTTATTAAACGAGGATGACAAATGATGAGATAACCGGCTGACCCGGCAAGACGCCACCGCCAACGACAAGGGGCGGTGGACACCAGTCCCACCGCCCCGAAAGACATGTCGCCGACAGAAGGGTTGAACCCTATCCGCACTTCTTCAGACTGATATGCCCGTTTGTGCCGGATAGCACCCGCGGGCAGCGTCTAATTGCACTTCTTCAGACTGCTATGCCCGTTTGTACCGGATAGCACCCGCTGGCAGCGTCTAGTTGCACTTCTTCAGACTGCTATGCCCGTTTGTACCGGATAGCGCCCGATGGCAGCGTCTAGTTGCACTTCTTCAGACTGCTATGCCCGTTTGTACCGGATAGCGCCCGATGGCAGCGTCTAATTGCACTTCTTCAGGCTGATATGCCAGTTGGCGCCGGATTGCACCTGATGTTTGGCGGCGAAGCTGTCCATGTTCAGGGCCACCGACACCTGCAACAGGCTGTTGAGGTAGACCAGGGGCTGGCCCTCCGGCACATCGCCAAAGCTGCTGACGTAGGGGGCCTTGCCCTCGTATTTCAGCGCATCCCCTTCGCTGATCCTGATGCAGGCGTTGTCGCCTTTGTGGATACCCGCCTTGGTCAGCAGGCTGTCGTCGATATTGGTCCAGACGTTGCCGTACTGCACGTCCAGGATCGGAATGGTGCCCTTGAGGGTACCGTCTTGCTCGGCCACCGCAGGCTGATAGGGGATGGTCACCACCTCGGCGGGCAGCAGAGGCCCCACCTGCTCGAAGCTGATGGCACTGGAGGCAAGGCGCGCGCCGGTGTAGGCGTAGACGTCGCGGCCGTGGAAGGTATAGGACTTCTCGGAGCCCTTGAGGCGGTTGGTCTTCTCGTCGATCTGGCGCACCGCCTCAATGCCGAAGTGCTCCGCCACCAGGGTCAGGGTGCCGTTGTCCGGGCTGACGATGTAGTGGCCGCTCCTGGTCTTGAGTACCACCGACTTGCGTTCGGTGCCGACACCGGGGTCCACCACGCTGACGAAGACGGTACCCGCGGGCCAGTATTGCAGGGTCTGATAGAGGCGGTAGGAGGCTTCCCAGATGTTGTAGGCCGGGATCTCGTGGGTCAGGTCATGGAGCGGCAGGGTGCGGTCCACCCCGAAGGCGACCCCCTTCATGGCCGAGACGGCGCCATCCTTGAGACCGAAGTCGGTCTGGAACACCAGAGCCTCGTTGGCAAGGGCACTCGCCCCCACCAGAGAGAGGGCGAGCACGAGGGCGCGGGGGACGATACGAATATCCATGTCAGGGCTCCTTCAAAGACGTTTGGACGTCCAGATTGCCACTCATGGAAATCTTTGCAACCCCTGATGCCCGAATGGGGGGCGAAATGACTCGCCAATCCGCCCCGTGCGGGTGTATCCATGGGGCATCCAACGCCGGGAGCACATCAGATGACCAGAGAGCATCACGACACCATTTTGCTGAGCCTGGGCAATACCCGAAGCCAGGTCGCGCTCACCGCGGCCGATGGCACCAGCCAGACATTTGCATTGACACTGGGGCTCGATGCCCTGACCCCGGGACCCTTTCGCCAGGATCCACCGACGCCCCTGGAGCTTGAGCAAGCCATCATGGTGGTGGAGGATGTACTGATGCCCCTCGCGGCACGGATCCCGCCCCACCCCGTGCTGCACCTGCAAAGCCCGGAGCCCCTGGCCGAGGTGCTAGGCAACCGGGTGCAGAGCCGGGAAAACATTGAGCGGTTGTTCGGCCAGCTTGCCGCCATGGTGGAGGGGGATCCCCTGGCATCGGCCCAGTTGCCGAGGGAGAAGCGCATCGCCGCCGCCCTGCTGATCCTGCGGGAGTGGATGCACCACCTGGATGCCGGGAGCATCGTCCTGGTCGATGGGTGATGCCCTGTCACACAGCGGGTTCGAAGCGCCGCCGAGACACCGCCCAGGCCAGCCCCAGGCTTGTCAGGGGGCTGCCGACGAAGAGCAGATCCATCGCGACGCCAAGACCGGCCCCGTCGCTCACCCAGCCCAGCAACACGGGTACCCAGTTCGCCACATAGGCGATCACATAGAAGAGGGAGAGCAGCCGCGCGTGGCTGGCCGGGGGCGCGATGCGATTGATCAGGGTCGCACTGCCCACGAACACGGCCCCCTGGGCATAGCCCGCCACCAGCAGCCCGAGTCCCGCCAGCCAGCTGGGCAGGCCGTGAACGGCCCCGGCAAAGAGCAGCACGCACAGCGCCAGGGCCAGCACGCCGCTTTGCAGGGTATGGCGGGCATCGAGGCGACGGGCCCAGAGCTGGCAAAGCCCAGAGAAGACCAGATAGGCCGCGACAAGATAGCCGAACAGCCCCAGATCCGTCATGCCCAGCATCTCGCTCACCACCTTGGGACCCATGGCCAGCAAGCTGGCCGCCACCGCCCAGGCGGTGAAGAGCGCCAGGGCGCAAAGGAAGAACCCGGCCCCCGTGGCCCTGAGCCCCTCCCCCAGGGATCCGCCACTCTGCCCGCTCGGGGCGGCCTCCGTCGCCCTCACCCCTTTGGGCCAGCTCAACACCAGCCCCCCGATGGCGCAGGCCGCCATCCCCAGGATCAGCAAAAACGGCAGCGTGGTCGGGTAGAGATCCTGCTGCAGCGCCAGCCCGCTGAACACGGGGCCAAGGGCCAGCCCGGCGGTGAAAGACAATGTGGCGCTCAGCGCCGCCCGCTTGCCCCCATCCCTGGGGCCAAAACGCAGCAGCGCCACATTGGCGGCGCCGGTCAGGCTGCCCGTGCCAATCCCGGCCAGCAGCCGCGCCAGCAAAAGGGTCCAGAAGCTGTCGGCCAGGGAGAAGAGCAGGGCTCCGCCCCCGACCGCCACCAGGGCAGGCAGGATCAGGGTGCGCAGATCCGCCACGCGTCCTGCCAGGTTGCCCACCCCGAACAAGGCGATGAGCACGCCCCCCGCATAGCCGCCATAGATGAGGCTGAGGCCGAGATCGCTCAGAGCCAGCGCCGCCTGGTAATGGGGATAGAGCGGGGTAGGCACGCTGCTGTTGAGCAGGGCCGACATCAGGGCGAGGGAGAGAAACCAGCGCAGACGAGGATGGACAACCTGACCTGGCCCGCAAGCCGGGACGCTTGAGACAGACATGGACACTCCAGTGGCAGACGAATGAAACCGCAATCGGGAGCGACATCATAGCGATCCCGCCCACCCCGGAGTACGGCAGTTCTGCATCACGCCGACTCAATCCTGCATCACGTCGGGGTGGCGCGCGCCCTGGGCCGGGGCGCGCCGGACCCGGTCTATCCCCTTGTGCTGCCATCCCCGCTGGCATCTAATATTGCGGCGCCAATCGGGCGTTCTGCTTGAGTGAGGAGCAAGCATGATCAACTGGAACGATGCCCGCTTCTTCCTGGCCCTGGCACGGCGGGGCAGCCTGCGGCAGGCCGGACTCGAGCTCGGGGTGGATCAGGCCACCGTCGGGCGGCGGATCACCCTGCTCGAGCAGCAGCTGGGGGCCAAGCTGTTTATCCGCACCCCCAGACACTATCGGCCCAGCCCCCTCGGGGAAGCGCTGCTGCCCCAGGCCGAGGCCATGGCGCTGGCGGCCCTGGCCATGATGCGCACCGCGAGCCTGGGAGAGCTGGAAGGGGAGCTTTGCATCGCCACCACGGATACCCTGGCTCAGGGCTTCGTGCTGCCCGCGTTCACCCTGCTGCGCCAGCGCCACCCCGGCATCCGCCTCAAGTTGCTGACCGCCGTCAGCGTGAGCGACATCCCCAATCAGGAGGCGGATCTCGCCATTCGCAGCGTGCGCCCCGAGCAGGGAGATCTCGTGGTCAAACGGCTCGCCACCATCAAGATGGGGCTCTACGCCTCTCCCGACTACCTGGCCAGGCGGGGCACGCCCCGCTCGGGTCAGGCACTGCAAGAGCACGACCTGCTGCTCTTTCCCAGAGAGCTGGTGGCCCGTCACTGGCTGAGTCTGTGCGGCGAACCGCTCCACGAGCCCAACGTGGTCCTGCAGAGCAATGCCCAGCTGGTGCTGATGGCCGCCGCCCGGCAGGGGCTCGGCATCGCCCTGCTCTCCACCTTCCTCGCCGAAGAAGACCCCGCCCTGGTGCGCCTGCTGCCTGACCAGCACGATCCCATCGACATCTGGATGGTGCTGCACCCGGACGTGCAGAAGACGGGCCGAATGCGCGCCCTGGTGGCAGCCCTGGAGGAGGTGTTCCAGCCCCTGCAACAGACCCAGCCCTCCGCCACCCCCTGTCAAACGCACAGGGATTGAGCGGGTATGCCCCCCATACGGGGCACTTTCTTCGCAACGAACCATGTTAGAGTCCGCCGCTGTTTTTTCCTTTGATAACGGGGCCTTACATGAAGAAGTTTGTTGTTTCATCCAGTGTCATCCTGATGGCGGGCTTGCTGACAGCCTGTGCGAGCGAGTCGTCGCGCACCCTGGAGGTACCCAAGGTTGCCTCCTATCAGAGCCACTATCAGGGCGCACGCAGCCCCATCGCCGTCGGCAAGTTCGACAACCGTTCCAGCTACATGCGTGGCATCTTCTCCGACGGCGTGGACCGGCTGGGCAACCAGGCGAAAACCGTGCTGATCACCCACCTGCAGCAGACCGGCCGCTTCAGCGTACTGGATCGCGACAACATGGCGGAGATCCAGGCCGAAGCCGGGATCAAGCAACAGGCTCAGCAACTCAAGGGCGCCGACTACGTGGTCACCGGCGACGTCACCGAGTTTGGTCGCAAGGAAGTCGGTGATCATCAGCTGTTTGGCATCCTGGGTCGCGGCAAGTCACAGATCGCCTATGCCAAGGTCAACCTGAACATCGTCAACGTCACCACCTCGGAAGTGGTCTTCTCTTCCCAGGGTGCCGGGGAGTACGAACTCTCCAACCGCGAGATCGTCGGCTTCGGCGGCACCGCCAGCTACGACTCTACCCTGAACGGCAAGGTGCTGGATCTCGCCATCCGCGAGGCCGTCAACAATCTGGTGAACGGCATCGAGACCGGTGCCTGGCGCCCGGCCCAATGAGGAGAGACGAGATGACGCTGTTCCGTCCTTCCCTGCTGCTGGTCAGCGGCCTGCTGCTGAGCGCCTGCGCCCAGGGGCCGCAGACGCTCTACAACTGGGATCAATATCAGGGAGTGGTTTACCAGCACATGCAGGGTGACGACACCGGGGTCGAAGCGCAGATCGATGCGCTGGAGAAAAACCAGCAAGAAGCGAGCGCCAAGGGGCAGGCTGTGCCACCGGGCTTTCACGCTCACCTCGGCATGCTGTACGCCCAGCTCGGCAAGGATGCCCAGACTCGCGAGCAGTTCGAAACCGAGAAGCGCCTCTTCCCCGAATCGGCCCCCTTCATGAACTTCCTGATGTCCAGCAAGAAGGGAGAGACCCAATGACCCTGCGCACCCTCCTTGCCCTCACGCTGGGCGCCCTCCTCCTGGGCGGCTGTGCACAGGGCCCCGGCTACGACTACAGCAACTTCAAGGAGAGCAGACCAACCTCCATTCTGGTGCTGCCGCCGGTGAATCACTCGCCGGACATCAAGGCGGGCCCCAGCCTGCAATCCCAGATCACCTATCCGCTCGCCGAGTCCGGCTATTACGTGCTGCCGGTGGCGGTCACCAACGAGACGTTCCGGCAGAACGGCGTGACCGAGCCCGCCGACATCCAGGCGCTGCCCATCAAGAAGCTCCACGAGATCTACGGAGCCGATACTGCCCTCTACCTCGACATCAAGGAGTACGGCACCAGCTATCTGGTCATCTCCAGCGAGACAGTGGTCACCGCCAGTGCCCGCCTGGTGGATCTGCGCACCGGCAAGCTGCTGTGGGAAGGCAGTGCCAGCGCCAGCAGTGCCGAGCAGCAGGGCAATTCGGGGGGCGGCCTCATCGGCATGCTGGTGGTGGCGGTGGTCAATCAGATTGCCAACACCCTGACCGACAAGGGCCATGAAATCGCCGGCATCACCAGCGTCAGGCTGCTCAGTGCCGACATGCCCAACGGCATCCTCCCTGGCCCCCGCTCGCCGAAATACCAGGCTCGCTAAGGCGCGTCGTCTCACTCCACACAAGAGGGCGCCATGCCCTCTTGTTTCAGCCCCCCCTTTTCCCCCGCCCACCATCGAATGCGATCTTATCGTCTATCTTTTTGATATTGCTGGCTCATTTTTGTGCACACCCCATGGCGCCCCACCAACTTCATCTGGTGATGCCCGGCAAAATCAGTTACAAAAAAGGCCTCTGTCACCACGGGAGCGTTCACGCCATGGCCGCCTCACTGCTGCGTTTCCTCCCCCGTCGATGGCTCACCCGGCTTGGCTGGCTCTGCCTGGCCCTGATGGGGCTCGGATTGGTGTGCAACTACACCTACCTTCGTATCAGGCACGACATGGCGCTCATCACCGCCAAGCAGCCCAACCTGTTCGAGGTGTTCTATCAGCGGGCTCGCATCCTGGCGCCGGAGAAACTGGCCACCTTCATCGACAACAGCAGCATCAAGATGCCCATCTTCAGCGAGAACGGGGATGCGACGGCCTATGCCTATGGCTATGATCTCCCCACCCTGAAGCGCCTGGCGGTCATTCCCGTGTTACCCCCGGCCAACCAGATGCTCCTCGCCTACCAGTACGTCATCTCCAACCCCGAGGTCCTCAACCTCTACGCCTTCTATGATGATCGCCGCATGCTTGGCATGGTCGCCAGCAAGGGGATGCTGCCGAGCCAGTTGTTGCCCATCAACACCGACCTCAGCGACATCGAGCCCTGGACCCACTATTTCGGTTGCGCCTTTTTCGCGGCCACCCATGTCCCCTGCAGCACGGATGAAGCCTGGGTCTCCGGTCTCTATACCGACACCTTCACCGGGTTGCAGGCCATCACCCTCTACTTCCCCTTCATCTATTACGAGCCCGCCATCAAGGACTACCGCTATGGGCTCAAGGGCATCGACATCGCCGTCGACCGGGCGTTCAAGGAGGTACTGCGCCCCTTCGAACATCTCAACCCGACCCGGACCGTCCTCTCCTTCGAGGAGGTCGAACCCTGCCGTCCGTTCCACCTCTGCCTGAGTACGCCGCTGATGCGCACCAAGGCGGGCAGCGACCTCTACCTCAAATGGTCATACCGCTACGGTGACTTTGCCCGGGCCGTGCTCTACGGGCCGGCCTTCAAGATCTATCTCATCGTCATGCTGCTGCTGATGCTGACGGGGCGCAGCCTGGTTACTCGCCTGCGCACCCTGGCCCAGACCGACCACCTGACCCGACTGCCGCGCCGTGACATCCTGAACGAGGCGCTGCTGCAGGAGCACGACTACCTGATGATCCTCGACATCGACAACTTCAAGTCCGTCAACGATACCCATGGCCACGGGGTGGGTGACCTGGCGCTCGTCGCCTTCGCCGCTCACCTCAAGGCCAATATTCGCAAGGGCGATGTCGCCATTCGCTGGGGCGGGGAAGAGTTCATCGTGCTGTTCAAGGGGATGGACGATGACAACATGGTGCATCACTCCGCCGCCCGCCTGCTGGAGCGGCCATTGCGCATCCCCGAACTGCCCGCCCCCATCACCTTCTCCGCCGGAGTGACCCGCATTCGCGATTACCTGACGGTGACCGAGGCGGTGCAACTGGCCGACGACCTGCTCTATCACGTCAAGCAGCACGGCAAGCGCAATATCGCCTATTACCAGGGGCAGACCATCCGCCTTGTCCGCGATCCAGGCGCCGATTCGGCCCCCTGAGCGCCCCGGCTTCTGCCGCGCCCCCGCTATCTGTTACCATCCAGCCACGCTGATTGTTTCCGTCCCTGCCCCGGGGCGGGATAACCCCATACTGGTGCCCTATGTCCATTGCCTCTTTCGCCGAACTGGCCCTCTCCCCCCGCTTGCAGCAAACCCTGACCGAGCTTGGCTACGCCGCCCCCACCCCGGTGCAGGCCAGCGCCATCCCCCTGATCCTCGCGGGGCGGGATCTGATGGCGGGCGCCCAGACCGGCACCGGCAAGACCGCCGCCTTCGTGCTGCCGCTGCTGGAGCAGTTGCTGCAACACCCGACGAGCGATGCCCCTAGCCCCATTCGCGCCCTGGTGCTGGTGCCGACCCGCGAGCTGGCGGTGCAGGTTGCCGAGAGCGTCACTCGATACGCCAGAGGCACCGACCTCACCAGCACGCTGGTCTACGGCGGGGTGAGCATCGCCGCACAGGTGGAGGCGCTGAACGCCGGGGTGGATATCCTCATCGCCACCCCGGGCCGCCTGCTCGATCACCTGCGCCAGGGGGCGCTAAGCCTCGCAGCCCTGCGCCATCTGGTGTTTGACGAGGCGGACAGGATGCTCGACATGGGCTTTATGGACGAGATCAAGGCGCTGCTGAAGCAAATCCCGGCGGATCGCCAGACCCTGCTGTTTTCGGCCACCTGCGACGACAACCTCTTTGCCCTCTGCAAGGTGCTGCTGCGCGACCCGGCGCTGGTGGAAGTGGCACCGCGCAACACCACGGCGGCCGAGGTGGAGCAGCGGGTCTATGCGGTGGACAGCGATCGCAAGGTGGCGCTGGTCCAACATATGCTGACCGTGAAGGGCTGGGCACCGGCGCTGATCTTCAGCCGCACTCGCCAGGGGGCCGACAAGCTGGCCCAACAGCTTGGCAAGGGGGGCATCAATGCGCTGGCCTTCCACGGGGATCTGTCACAGAGCGCGCGGGAAAACGTGCTGCTGGCGTTTCGCGCCGGCACCTTGCAGGCGCTGGTGGCCACCGACGTGGCGGCTCGCGGCCTCGATATCAGCGATCTCAACCATGTGATCAATCTGGAGTTCCCCCATCAGCCCGAGGATTACGTCCACCGCATCGGGCGCACCGGCCGCGCCGGCAACAAGGGGCTCGCCATCACCCTGTTCAGCCCGGAAGACGCGCCGCTTCTAGAGAAGGTGGAGGCAGTGCTCGACACCCGTCTGCCCCAGCAGTGGTTCCCGGGCTTTGAACCGGATCTCACCCGCTTCGACCCCGAGCCGCGCCGCGCCAGCAAGGGCGCCCAGAAGCAGAAGGCCAGAAAGCAGGCACTCGCGGGCAACAAGGGCGGCAAGGGACGAACATCCTGACACGACTGTTTGCTGGGGCAGCCATGTGGCTGCTCCAGCATCACCACTCTCCAGACCCAGGCCTGTGGGGTGACGCCAACCGCTTTCCTGCCGCTCCCCCCTTGTTTTTCTCCGCGCCCTCCTCCTCAGTCCGCTTGCCCTGACCCGGCGACCCTTTGCCACACTCTGCTACAAAAGAGGTAGTCAGGGGGCACACTTTCGCCACAAAGCAGGCGTGCAATGGAGGCATGGACAAGGAGGACATCATGAAACCCGCATCCCTCGTCTGGGCCCTGCCCCTGACCCTGATCTGGCTCGCTGGCCTCACCCAGTGGCCCGCCAGTGTCTGGCCCTGGCGCCACGAACTGCTGATCCTGACCGGTCTGATTGGCCTTGGCGCCATGACCCTCTCTTTGCTGCTCGCCCTGCGCCTGCCCAGGCTCGAAGCCTGGTGCGGCGGGCTGGATCGCATGTTGCACCTGCACCGCAGCAGCGCCCTCTGGGCCACCGGCACCCTGGTGGCCCACTGGCTGCTGGTGGAAGCCCCCAAGTGGGCCGTCGCCGCCGACTGGCTGACCCGGCCGGCGCGCCGCGGTGCTGGTGCTGGTGCTGGTGCTGGTGCTGGTGCTGGTGCTGGTGCTGGTGCTGGTGCTGGCAACGATGCCCTGTGGCACGAACTCGGCAATACCCTGGGGGAATGGAGTTTCTATCTGCTGCTGGCGCTGGTGGTGGTAAGCCTGCTGGCGGTGGTGCGCTACGAGCGCTTCAAGGTGGTTCACCGGCTGGCTCCGGTCATCTATCTGATGGGCTGGCTGCACGGGCTCTGCCTGCTGCCGCGCATCGGCGCCCTGACCCCGGTCGGCCTGACCCTGCTTATCGGCGGCGGGCTGGGTACTCTGGGGGCGCTTTACTCCCTGTTTGGCCGGGTGGGACGGGACGCACGCCGCCAAGGGACGGTCAGCGCCCTCATCCCTCTGGACGAGTGCACCCTGGAGATCAGGGTCACCCAGGCCTCTCCCATTACTGGCTACCGCCCCGGGCAGTTCGCCTTCTTCGACTTTGCCGGGCGCGGCGAGCCCCACCCCTACACCCTGGTCGATGTCTCGGCAGACTGCCGCACCCTCACCCTGGCGGTACGCGCCCTCGGGGATCACACCCGCTGGCTGCACCGCCACCTCAAGGTGGGGGATACGGTGATCGTGACCGGCCCCTATGGCGCCTTCGCCCTGCCGGATCCAGCCCCCGCGCTCTGGGTGGGCGCCGGTATCGGCATCACCCCCTTCGTCGCCTGGCTGGAGGCCCTGGTACGCCGTGGCGAACAACGCCCCGGCACCACCTTGCTGCAATGCGCCCCCACCGCCGAGGCCGCCCCCTATCACGGTCGGCTGGCCGAGCTGTGCCGCCGGGCCGGGGTCGAGTACCAATTGCACCTGGAATCCGAGCGCGGCCGACTGAATCTGGCCGCCCTGGGCAAACGCCAGCACACCCCGGTGTGGTTCTGCGGCCCCGAGCCCATGGCCCAGAGCCTGGATGCCCATCTGGCCGTCCCGCTGCACCGGGAGCTGTTCCGCTTCCGTTGACGGGCCAGTCGGTGCAGCCAGCCATCGGCAGCGCCGTTTTTCTCGGTGCGAGGCGCACTCGGGCCGGCAAACAGCAAGATTGTCCAAGCGGGCGACACAGGCTTGGGGCTAGATTAGGGGGGCAGTCTGGTACAGGAGGGAAAGATGGCGCAGGACAACCAGTTCATATTCGCACACAGTCAGCACCTGGCGAGCCTGACTGCGCTGCGGGTCAACATGACGGAATTTCGCTACGACCGTCACGCCCACGAGGAGTACTCCTTCGGGGTCACTCTGGCCGGGCGGCAGAACTTCTTCTGCCACGGCGGAGCCCACTCCAGCCCGGCAGGCAGCGTCATCCAGTTCAATCCCGGGGATGTCCACGACGGTCATGCCGGTGACAACGCCAGCCTCGACTACACCATGCTCTACATTCCGCCCCACGAACTCACCCCGCTGTTTGCCGATGCTGCGGGCGAGCGGGCAATGGGGACCTACCGATTGTTGAAGCCCCTGGTGCGCGATGAGGCGCTGAGCGCCTGCATCCTCGAGCTGGCCCAGGCGGTGCGCGGCCAGGCCGACAGCATAGAGCAGGAGTTTGCCCTCTATCGCCTCGCCACCCGGGTGATGCAGCAGGCGGGACGTTTTGAGCCCAATGGCCGGGTGAGCCGCATCGATCGCCTCCTGTTGCAGGCCAGGGACTTTATCCACGCCCACTTCCAGCAGGATATCTCCCTGGCCGACATCAGCGCGGCGGCCAACATCTCCAAGTACCACTTCCTGCGGCTGTTTCGCCAACAGCTTGGCATCACACCCCATCAATACGTGATCAACTGCCGCATCAATGCCGCACGGCGCGCCTTGGCCGCCGGAGAGTCGGCGCAGGATCTGGTGTACCGCTACGGTTTCACCGATCTCAGTCACCTCAACCGTCGCTTCAAGCGCATCTATGGCATGACTCCCACCCAATACAGTGCCAGCCTGATCCGCTGAGCCCAAGGAACACCCCATGATTGAGCTTCTCGCCTATGCCATCGGCATCATGTATACCCCTGGCCCCGTCAACCTTATCGGCCTCAATGCAGGCCTGGGTGGCCGCACCCGCGCCTCCCTTGGCTTCTTCCTCGGGGTCGGCTTGGCGATGTTCGTGCTCCTGCTGCTCTTTGGCTGGGCGGGCACCCGCCTGGTGCGGGAAGATACCCTGATCTATGTCAGCCTGGTGGGGTGCCTCTATATCGCCTATCTCGCCATCAAGATCGCCAGCGACAGCGGCGAGCTCGGTGCCAACGAGGCGCCTGCCCGCCCTCTGGGGGTGCGCAGCGGCTTCATCATCCAGCTGCTCAACCCCAAGGCGATGATCGCCACCCTGCCCATCACCAGCATCCAGTTCCCGGCAGCCCAGATCCACGGCTGGAGCCTGCTGCCCTGGTCCCTGCTGCTCGGCCTGCTGGCCGCCGGCGCCCCCGGCAGCTACTCGATGGCTGGCAGCCTCATCGGACGTCATCTTCAACATCCTCGCTGGTTCAGGTACTTCAACCTGCTGATGGCCGCCCTGCTGCTCTACAGCGCCATAGCCCTGGCCTACCAGCATGTCTATCTACCGCTGGCCGGCTGATCCGGCGAAGCGCCCCATCAAGAACCCCGGTGAAACGCCCACCTATGCCGGGGTTTCGCCTTCACAGAGCAGACACAGGCCGGGCACTGCTGCACCGGCCTTTTCGGGTCATTTTCGCCATGGGCTGGCTATCCTCAACGGGGTCTCTTGCCCAATATGGAGCTACCCATGGATCGCTACTACAAACACCTGGCCATCAGCGGCCTCATCTCCTTTGGAGGCCTTGCCCTGATACTGCTGCTGCAAACCATCCCGCTCATTTCCAACATCATGACCGCCATCTTCTTTGCCGGATCGGTGGGGGCCGTCATCAACAACTATTACCGCCTCGCCAGGCTGCACGACAGCGGTGCCATCGCCCACATCAGCCAACCCCGGGTGATCGTGACGCAGTTTTATGTTTCCCTGCTCTTTTCCGGCATTCTCGGTTTTATCGCCTACGGACTCTTTGCCAGCAGCCTGCTCCAGGGGGACCTGTTTCCCAAGTTCAAACACATGGAGCACCCCTATGTCTCCTTGCAGACTCTGCTGACCCTGGCCTCTCCTGCAACCAATCTGGATGCCGCCAAAGCCGTCATCTGGGCCTTTATCGCCGGTTTTTCCGAGCGATTCGTCCCCAATGCCATCGACGCCCTGACCAAGGCCGTCCCCCCTTCCGGGCAAGACACCCCGGGATAAGGGCCCGGGCAAATAGGAGCATTGCCACCCCGGGTGCAGACCGGACTACCCGGCATCCGGATGCAACACGTTGGCGCCGCCTGTTGTTGTCGTATCGCCATCACGGGCCAGCACCTTATCTCCTGGTGTCAACGCAGCAGTACAGCTGCCACGAGCAAGCCCTCATTCGGGCATTGATGCATTCGGAATGAATAAGCATCATCTTGCGGCCCCTGGTCATGGATAAGAATGTTGTATGTCCTTTGATAAAAAGCACGGTGAGTTCATCTTCAATGTGCAGGAACACCTGGTCACCTGCGAGCTGATCGGCCCTTTCAATGAAGAGGGTATGCTGGCGTGGATTGCACAGATAAAGTCCGTGGTGAACAGCCTGGACGGTAAGCGTTTCTGCGCCCTGGTGGACCATCGTCAGCATCAGGGGATGGTGCTATCTGCCCTGCCCCATCTGCAGGAAACCTATCAGTGGCTGACCCAGAAGAATCTGGTGGCCATCGCCTCCCTCTATTCGGCCAAGGTGCTCCATCACATCGCCCTCTCCTGCCTCTCTCTCACCCATCCGGACCATATCCGGGCATTCAACGACCCCCAAGAGGCCATCGCCTGGCTGGATGCGCAATATCGGGCTCAGTGACCAACCCGGCCTGTGTTGATACGCCATATGCCGCGCCCTCACCGCCCAGATCCGGATAAACAGGCCCCAATCCCTGCCCTGAGGTGCTGAGCCCGGCAGCAACCGATGGCTATTCCCCGAGCGACAGGAAAGAGGCCACCGTCAGACCCGCCGCATCTTGCCCGGTTATCTGTACCGGCAGGGCAGCATCCCGGCCAAGGGGCATCTGCGCCGCCCGCACGCTGCCGCCCCAGAAGCTCGCCACCAGTATCAAAGCCCCGGCCAACCCGTATTTGATCCAGAATTTCATCGTCTTGCTCCCCTCTCTTTGGCCCTCGCCACCCCTGTGACAAGCGGACCCATTTATCAGTGGGCAGAAGATAGGGGGGATTTGTGAAGGGAAAATGAGGTTGTGTGAAGCCAGGGTGAAGATGGTGAAAATAGCCTCTTCTCTCCATGTTTGTATGAAGAGCAATCTGCAGGCATCTCTCTCACCGTATCTTTATTCGGACTGAAAAAGTGGAAATCAATATCCCGACAAAGCCGCTCATCGGAACAAAATACCGTTAAACCCTCCATGAATGATACAAGATCACACAAAATCATGACAACGCAGCATTTTAATTTTAAAAAAACAAAAGTTGACCCAAACGAGCCACTGCAATAATGTTGTGAATACTAATCCACATCCCGACCTGTATTTTTACAACTAGTTATCAATACCCATTTATCAAAGGTGGTTTATGTCTTTTTTAACACCCGCAGAAAATTTACCACTTCTTAGATTTAATGACCTAGTAATCAGAACCGCTACGTTAGATGATATGAACAGTATCTATACAATGGGTTATGATGCTTGGGGAAATGGATTAGAACTCAACAAGTATTTGTTTTCCTGTAATAATTCTGAAAAATATAAAAAAGGAACCTGGTATATTCTTGAAGAACGCAATTGCATTTTAAGTTCTATTATATGTTATTCACTACCTTCCATTTATGACATTTCAACCATAGGTATAGGGTCTCTATCTACAGTTTCTGATAAAAGGCGAAATGGCTTTGCCAGAATACTATTAGACGCAGTAAAAAAAGAGTATCGCAACCAATTTAAAACAAGAGTATTTATTCTTTATTCCGATATTAACCCTGACTACTACAAGATATCAGGATTCGAACCTTTACCAGATTTTCTTCAAAAGAAAAAAGATACTACATGTATGGTTAATTGTAATGACATCGACATGGAAACAATAATTAAAAACTTTAGAAAAAACGCTCCATTATATTTCTAGCCCCCACTATTTTGTAGAGTTGTACCATAACTAACATAAGGAAATGAAAAATTAGTCCGCATACCGCCACGCAGCAAATCATGGCAAAACCGGCAGCATGCTTTGGATGTCAGTGGCTTCTCGGCCACTACCTGTACGCGATCGTCCGAATACGCTTCGCTATTCGAACCTACAGCACAGATAGCGGCCCCTCACCCTGGCCCTCTCCCGAAGGAGAGGGGATGGTCCGTGCCAATTCGAAGCCCGGTTGCCAGACCAAATCAGAGGCGCATATTTGCTCCCTTCTACCCTCGCGGGAGAAGGGTCGGGGATGAGGGGAGGTAACAATATGCCCCATCATGTAGGGTCGATTAGCGCAGCGTAATCGTCCGCATAGCGCCGCGCACCGAGTCATGGCAAGACAGGCAGGAAACCCTGGATATCAGCAACCGCTCGGCGATTCCTTATCGCGATCGTCCGAATACGCTTCAGTAGCCCTATGTGAAGTTAAGATCGAATGGTTTTGGAAACATCTACTCAACCCCTTCATCCCTTGCAGAAGCAGGATTGGAGATGTAAATTACATTACATATTTAAATATGGAATGCATGCAGCATATTTTTCGAAAAGTACCGAATACCATTTACTATTCGTAATAATAACGAAGTCACAGGAAGAAAAATGAAAGTAAAGGAAATAACAAATGTATCAGAATACGTAGATTATATCGAGTCACTTAAAAATAATAAATCTTTATGGTTTAGAGGGGTATCTAGCGAGACTCACAAGCCATTACCAGGGTTAGTTTGGAGAAATATCCAACATCAAGAGTCCAGTCTAGAACATGCTTTTTTAATTTCTTACAAATCATATTTAAATTCAGGAAGTTTGAACTCATGGGAAATTTTTGCTCTGATGCAACATCATGGCTTACCCACCCGACTACTTGATTGGTCAGAATCAGCACTAGTGGCGCTTTACTTTGCACTATCTTCAGAACCAAGAAGAAATGGAGATCGCGCTGTTTGGGTTATGAACCCTTATCAGTTAAATTTGAAGTCTTTAGGATTAGCCACCCTTTACTGTCCTGCTGCAATCAATAATCGTGTAATAAACACTCCATCTCAAGGATTAATAGATCTGGATGGTTATCTAGGCCCCAACCTCAAGAATAACCTCACTAATATACCTAGAATGCCAGTTGCAATAAATACAACTCAAAGTATTAGGCGAGTTAGTACTCAAAAAGGCTGCTTTACAGTTCATGGTAGTTCATCAAATAGCATAGACCAATATTTTGGCCCACAAGATGAATTCTATAAAATTAGAGTCAACATAAAGAATGATGAACACAGACTATTGATGCTAAATACCATAAGTGCGTTAGGGATTGATGAGGAATTTATTTTTCAAGATTTAGATGCACTTTGTAACAAAGTTAAAAGGCTATGCGGAGTCCATTATTAAACACTAATGAAGACTACACTAACCACTTTCTACAATATGTTTTCTAAGTAATTAAATGGCAACTTCCCCTACTCAGCAGAATTTCACTAACGATATACCGTTTGCAGTATGTGGTTGAAAGAACACGATCAAAATACGCTATGTATCGCACTACATCCAGAAAAAGGTAGGCAATGTGCTTCTTCGTGATAAGTACACTCACATGAGAGTCTACCCGCAGAGAAAAACCCACCCGCATTCCGAGTGGGTTCTTTTTTTATTATCACCAGACCAATTCGGGATATTTACCCCAACGGCGGCGTGCGCGGCGGCACCATCCGCTTGCTGCCGGTGGACTCGAAAGCCGAAGCAAAGCGCAGCAGGTTGTTGTCGTCATAGGCGCGACCGGCGAAGGTCAGGCCAACCGGCATGCCGATATCGGCCATCACGCCCATGGGGACGGTGACGGTCGGCACGCCGAGGTGGCGAATGGCGAGGTTGCCGTTGGCAACCCAGATGCCGTTGCTCCAGGCGATATCGGCGGAGGCCGGATTCACGTCCGCGTCAGCCGGGGCGACGTCGGCGACGGTCGGGAACAGCACGGCGTCGAGCTTGAGCCCGTCCATCCACTCTTCCAGATCCAGCTTACGGGTCTTCTCCAGACCACGCAGGCCGTCCGGCACAGAGGCAATCTCGTCGAAACGCTTGAGACCGCGCTTGGCCATCTTGACGTACTCGTCCATGCCGGCGGCGAGATCCCCCTCGCGGTTCGGCAAGGTGCCCGGATCGTGGGGGAAGATCTTCGGCCCATCGACATCTTCAAGTTTGTTCAACTTGGGATCGCCGTTGGCGCGCAGGAAGTCGTCGAACGCCCAGCCGGATAGCTCCCACAGCTCGTCGTTGAGAAACTCCGGGCTCACGATGCCGCGATTGAACACGGTCGGCGCGCCGGGTCGGTCCCCTTCGCAGTTGGAGACCAGCGGGAAGTCCACTTCGATGACTTCCGCGCCCGCGGCTTCCAGCGCCTTGCGCGCCTCTTCCCAGAGGGCAATCACGGACGGACGGGTATGGATACGCTGACCGGTCGGGCCGCCGATGCCGGGGTTGTCGCTGGTGCCCGCCAGGTCATCCTTGTTGATAAACATGCGCGGCACGCCGAGGCGCTTGCCCTTGAGGGCATCGGCCTTGGCAGCCAGCTCCAGATAGGAAGCCGGACGCACTTCGGAGGCCTTGGGCAGTTGCACCCAGGGTTGCATACGCCAGAGATCCCCACGAGTCTCGCTATCGTCGGCGACCACCACATCCAGCACTTCCAAGAGATCGGCCATGGTGCGGGCGTAGGGCACGACGACGTCCATGGTCGGGGTCAGGGGCCAGTTGCCGCGCACCGAAATCACGCCCCGGGACGGGGTGTAGGCACACAGGCCGTTGTTGGACGCAGGGCCCCGGCCGCTCGACCAGGTCTCTTCCGCCAGACCAAAGGCGGCGAAGCTCGCGGCGGTGGCAGTACCGGCCCCGTTGGAGGAGCCGGAGGCAAAGGGCGCGGTCAGGTAGTCGGCGTTGTAGGGGCTCTCGGCACGGCCATAGACGCCGCGCTGCATGCCGCCATTGGCCATGGGGGGCATATTGGTTTTGCCAAGGCAGATGGCACCGGCGGCGCGCAGGCGCTCGACGGTAAAGGCATCGCGCTGGGCCACCAGATCCTTGAAGGCCGGGCTGCCGGAGGCGGCGGTCAGCCCCTTGACCAGATAGCTGTCCTTGGCGGTGTAGGGGATGCCGTCGAGCGGCCCCAGGGTTTCGCCACGGGCACGGCGGGCATCGGACGCCTCGGCCTCTTTCAGGGCATCGGGGTTGGGCACCACGACGGCGTTGAGGCGGGTTGCTGTCTCGGGGCCGTCATAGGCGGCGATCCGGGCCTGATAGGCCTCGACCAGTTCGACCGCGGTGGTGCGGCCTGATTCGAGCGCGGCACGCAGCTCGGCAATGGAAACCTCGGTCACTTCGATCATGGGGATCTCCTGTAAAAGGGTGACGGTTTGTCATGATGATCGCCGCATCTGCGCCGGCGACCATCACGTCATCAAGGGATAAAACCCCACGGCGTGGGGTTTTGAATTTCTACACTCTTCGACCAGCTTATTTGCCGGAGGGGATCTGCTGAGTAATGCAGTGGATATTGCCCCCCCCCAGCAGGATCTCCCGGGCCGGCACGCCGACGACCTTATGCTCCGGGAAGATCTCTTCCAGAATGCGCTGGGCTTCGCCGTCGGTAGCGGCATCCAGCAGCGGGTAGACGATGCGATCGTTGGTGATGAGGAAGTTCACGTAGGAACCGGCCAGACGGCCCTCTGCCTCGCGCGGCACACCGCTGCCGCTCTCGACGCCGGCGGACTCTTCCTCTGTGCAGTAGAGCGGGCCCGGCTGGGGCAGCTTCCACACTTTCAGCTTGCGACCCTTGGCGTCGACCGCCGCTTCCAGCACCTGGAGGGCAGCCAGGGAGCGGGCGTACTGGGGATCGTTCTGATCGTCAGTCCAGTGCAGCGCCACTTCACCCGGACGCACGAAGCAGCACATGTTGTCGATGTGGCCGTCGGTCTCGTCCATGTAGACCCCTTCGTCCAGCCAGATAAAGCTGGTGACGCCCAGATAGTCGCGCAGGTGAGCTTCGATCTGCGCTTTGGTCAGGTGCGGGTTGCGGTTTTCGTTGAGCAGGCACTCGGCGGTGGTCAGGCAGGTGCCTTCGCCATCCACATGGATGGAGCCCCCTTCCAGAATGAGCGGCGCGTCGTAACGATCCATGCCGTGCTGTTCCAGCATCCGGGCTGCCACTTCCTCATCCTGATTCCACGGGTAGTAGAGACCGCCCTTGTGGCCGCCCCAGGCGTTGAAGCCCCAATCCACCCCACGGCACTCGCCTGCGGCGTTGGTGACGATGGTGGGGCCAGTGTCGCGGGCCCAGCAGTCATCGCTGGCCATTTCCACCAGGGTAACGTGGGCGGGCATGATGCCACGGGCCTGCTCCATAAACTGGGCCGGCACCCCCATAAAGACCGGCGTCGCGCCACCGATGGCATCCGCCACCTTGGCGAAGGTGGCCTGGGCGAAGCGACCGGCTTCCCGCCAGTTGTCCGGGCGGAACGGCCAGATCATCCAGACGGCCTGCTGGTGAGCCCACTCGGCGGGCATGGTGAAGCCGTCGGCGGCCGGCGTGGAATTCATGGTCTTGATGCTCATCGCAAGGCTCCTTGCATGGATTGAGGCTCCCGATTTGCCTGGGAACCCTGAAAAAATAAGAGTGGGTCGCAGTGTAAGAAGTTGCGCGCCCATCCATCAAATGAATAGGATTAATTGTCCCATAAACACGGCGAATAATCCCCCCATGAAACTGCACCAGCTCGACCTCAATCTGCTGCTCGCCTTTGACGCTCTGATGACGCAAGGGAGCGTGACCCGCGCCGCCGAATCGCTCTTTATCAGCCAGCCCGCCATGAGCCACTCCCTCGGCCGGTTGCGGGCCTTTCTCGGCGACCCGCTGCTGGTGCGCACGCCCCAGGGGATGTTGCCGACTCCCCGGGCGCAGCGCCTGCATCTGGGGGTGCAGCAGGCGCTGCGGCTGCTGGAGCAGCAACTCTGGGAGGAGGACGAGTTCGCGCCACGCCAGTCGAAGCGCCGCTTCGTGCTCTGCACCACGGATTACGTGGAGTGCGTGCTGATCCCGCCCCTTATCCAGCGCCTCAGGAAGCTGGCCCCCGGCGTCACCATCGAAATCCGCATCCTGCGCGATACCCTGCCCGAAGCCGAGCTGGCGAGCGGCGAGATAGATCTCGTGCTGGGGTTTGACGAGTACATGCAGGTGCCGGGGTATCTGGGCAAGGAGACCTGGCTCACCGAACCCCTGGCCGGGCTGGTGCGCGCCACCCTGGAGCTGGAGGAGGAGCGCATCACCCTCGAGCAGCTAATCGAGATGCCCCATGTGTTCCACTCGCCGCTCGGCACCTCGGAGGCGAGCCTCGACCGCTATTTGCAGAGCCTGGGCCATAGCCGCACCATCTCGGTCAACAGCCAGAGCTATATGTCCGCCGCCGCCATCGTGAGCCAGAGCGATCACCTGCTGGTGCTGCCCAGCATGGTGGCCGAGCTGCTCGCCAGCCACTGGCCGCTGAAAAGCCTGCCCCTGCCCGACGACGTGCCGGACTATCACCTCAACTGCGTCTGGCACCCGGTCCACGCCCAGCAACCGGCGTTGATCTGGTTGAAGGCGTTGATGAAGGATCTGGTGAATCCGGGCTAAGCGGCTGCGGCTGGCAGTTCCGCCCCCTCATCCCCAACCCTTCTCCCATTCTTTTGTAAATGAGCGGGAGAAGGGGGCAAACCCCCTGCTGCGAGGGGAGTTCCCAGCAACAACAAAGGCTCCCGCAGGAGCCTTTGTTGTTTCCATCCTCGCCATCACGCCCGCAGGGCGCTCATCATCCGGGCAACGACACCGGTCAGCAGAGGGCGGTCGGGGTGACACTGGGCGAAGGTGACCAGTCCCTGGATATGGACCTGCAAGAAGGCGGTCAGGGTGGGGATGTCCCCCTCTTTTGCCAGCTCTCCCTGCGCCTTTGCCAGGGCCAGCTGCCCGGCCAGATCCTGTTCCAGCTCGCCGTAAATGGCCTTGAAGCGAAGGTGCAGCTCCTCGTCCTGCTCCGCCAGCTCCATCAGGGTGCGGATCAGCAGGCAGGAGCCCTGCAGGGCATCGTCCACCACCTGCTCGAGGAAGGCGTGCAGCCCCGCCAGCGGGCTGGGCTGTGCCAGGCAGCGGCGGCGCAGGGCCCCCTTCTCTGCCACATAGTGATCGACCGCCGCCAGCAGCAGGCCGCGTTTGTTGCCAAACGCCGCGTAGAGGCTGCCCGGGTGCAGGCCGGTTGCGGCCACCAGCTCCTGCATGGTGGTCTTGGCATAGCCTTTGGCGCGAAAGGCTTCCATGGCGTTTCGCAAGACGGCATCCCGATCGTATTCGGCGCTGCGCATGGGGTCTCCGGTGGCAAGGTCCCGCGGGACGGAAAAAACAGGGCGGCAAGTTTACCCCAGCCTCCCCCGTCAATCCATGTTGAACGCTTGCTCAAAAAATACTTGCACACAAACCAAAAAACGCCTTGAATGCCCGTTCAAGAATCACTCCCTCAGGACAGACGATCATGAATACCCTGTTTCAGCCCTATCGCCTCAACGACACCCTCACCCTCGCGAACCGTTTCATGATGGCCCCCCTCACCCGCTGCATGGCTGGCCCGGGTCTGGTGCCCACCGAACAGATGGCCGCCTACTACGGCCGCCGCGCCGACATCGGCCTCATCATCTCCGAAGCCACCATCATCCGTCCGGACGGGCAGGGCTACCCCAATACCCCGGGGCTCTACAGCGCCGAACAGATCGCCGGCTGGAAGAAAGTGACCAGCGCCGTGCATGCCAACGGCGGCAAGATCTTCGCCCAGCTGTGGCACGTGGGCCGTCTCTCCCACCCCTTCTTCCACCACGCCGAAGTGCTGGCCCCCTCCGCCGTCGCCCATGAGGGCACGGTGCCGCGCATGCGCGAGCTGGTCTATCAGGTACCGCGCGCCCTGACCGGGAGCGAAATCGCCCAGCTGGTCGAGGATTACGCCCAGGCCGCCGCCAACGCCATCGAAGCGGGCTTTGACGGGGTGGAGATCCACGGTGCCAACGGCTACCTCATCGATCAGTTCCTGCACCACGCAAGCAACCTGCGCACCGACAACTACGGCGGCAGCCCCGAGAACATGAGCCGCTTCGCCCTCGAGGTAGTGGATGCCATCGCCGCCCGCATTGGCGGGGATCGCACCGGCCTTCGTCTCTCCCCCGGCGCCTATGTGCACCTGGAAGGGGATGCCCGGGATCGCGCCGTGTTCGACCACCTGCTGGCCGAGCTGAACCAGCGTACTCTGGCCTATCTGCACCTGGGTATCTTCGATGACAGCCTCACCTTCGACTACCTGGACGGCCGCGCCTCCGACTACCTGCGTGCCCGCTACGACGGCCACCTGGTGGGGGTGGGCAACTACAGCGCCGAGACCGCGCTCGAGGCCATCGAGGCGGACCGCTTCGACCTCGTCGCCATCGGTCGCCCCCTCATCGCCAACCCGGACTACCTCGCCAAGGTGAAACAGGGCGACGCCCTGGTGCCCTATGCCGACACCATGCTGGCCGAGCTGGTCTAACCCTCGCCGGCACCTTGCCAGACCAAGGATGGGATCCGCGCCCCCGCGCGGGTTTCCAATGTTTGGGCCCTCTCCCGGGCCCTTTTTTCTGCCTGTCTTTCGCCCTTTTTCACGTAAATGGTTGTCATCAACAACCAAAAGATGGTATTGGTTGCGCATAACAACCAAATGCCACCACAAGGAGACAACCCCATGGATCCCCGCCCCCTGCGCGCCCTGTCGAGGGAACTGGTACGCGAACTCGGCATGCTCTCCCAGCAGTGCGGCTCGCTGGCCCTGAGCCCCCTGGAGGCTCACCTGCTCATCGAGCTGGAGAACGGTCCCGCCACCAACCAGCAGCTTGCCGAGCGCCTTCGCATCGACAAGTCCAACGCCAGCCGCCCCCTGGCTCGCCTCGCCGAGCGGGAGCTTATCGCCTGGCAACCCCACCCCTCGGACGGGCGCAGCAAGGAGGCGAGCCTCACCGAGCCGGGCAAGGCACAGCTTGAGGAGCTGCACCGGCAAATGGACGAGACCATGGCGGGGGCCCTGGCCCAGCTCTCCCCCGCCGAGTGCGAGCAGATCTGGGAGGGCATGCGGCTCTATCGCAGCGCCCTCTCCCGCGCCCGCCGCCAGCAGGGGTTCGTCATCCGCCCCATCACCCCGGCCGACAATCCCCGGATCGCCGCCGTGGTGCGCGCCGTCTCCGCCGAATACGGCCTCACCGCCGACAAGGGGTACGGGGTGGCGGACCCCAACCTCGATTTTCTCCACGAGACCTATCAGGGGGAGCGCAGCCGCTACTGGGTGATTGAGGGACCGGACGGCGCCATTCTCGGCGGGGGCGGCATAGCGCCGCTGGCGGGGGCACCGGATGTGTGCGAGCTGCAGAAGATGTACTTCCTGCCCGCCCTGCGAGGGCTGGGCCTGGGACGGCGGCTGGTGTTGCAGGCGCTGGCCGAGGCTCGCGCCCTCGGTTACCAGCGCTGCTATCTGGAGACCACCGCCGTGCTGCGGGAAGCCACCGCCCTCTATGAATCCCTGGGCTTCGAACACCTGCCGGGGCCCCTTGGCTGCACGGGCCACGACGCCTGCGAGATCTGCATGGTACTGGCGCTCGACGGGAAGGAGGGGAGATGAGTGAACCAACCCGACTCTCTGTCGGCATACGAGATGTCAGCTTCGGTGAAAGGGTGAAGCTGGTTGAGCCTGTCAATCTCTACGGCTGTACCCTGGCTGACGATGTCTTTGTCGGCCCCTTCGTGGAGATACAGTCGAACGTCTCCATAGGTCGCGCAACCCGCATCCAGTCCCACAGCTTTATCTGTGAGCATGTGACCATAGGTGAGCGCTGTTTTATCGGTCACGGCGTCATGTTTGCCAATGACCTCTTTCAAAGCGGCGCCCCCGACCCGGATCCCGCCAGTTGGGGCCGAACCCACATCGGGGATGGGGTATCCATCGGTTCAAACGCCACCATTTTGCCGGTACGGATATGCCAGGGAGCCGTCATCGGTGCAGGCGCAGTGGTGACCCGGGACATCACTGTCCCTGGCACCTATGCCGGCAACCCCGCCAGATTGCTGCGAACTTTCTAGCCAGAAGCGCCAATTCCCCCCTCATCCCCCCTTCTCCCTCAAGGGTAGAAGGGGGCCGGACAGGCAATCTGTCGATACCCCGCGAGCCCGTTTACCCCGTATCACGGCCCCTGGCTGACACCGCGCCTCCCCAGAAGAGCGATTGCCATCCATCTCATGGACAGTGACACATAACGCCTGTCAGGCTCCAACCCGCTGGGTATAGTGATCAAAGGCGATTACCTTTTGATACCCCTCTGATTCATAAAGTAATTTTGCAGGTTGATTGGAGACAGCCGTCGCCAGTTTGACGGTCAGGGCATCTGTCTCCCTGGCAAAGCTGGCCACCCGTTTCAGCAGCGCTCTTGCCACACCCTGCTGGCGAGCTGACTCGACGACATAAAGATCATTGAGGTACCACATCCTCTTCATCGCGACGGAAGAGAATGCCGGATACAACTGGACAAAGCCTGCCCACTCTCCCGCCTCGTTGCGTGCCAGAAAGATAACTGAATCCGCCCCCTGAAGGCGTTCTCCGATGAATCGGGTTGCCTCATCTCTGTCCGGCGCTTGCCCATAAAACTGCCGATAGGCATCAAACAGACGGCTGGTTTCTTCAATGTGGGCCAACGTGGCCTGGAATATCTGCATGGCATCTCCTTGTCACCCTTCCCTGCACAGCGGTGCAATAGGATGGGGCCGTATGGCAAATACAGTGTCGGGTTTAAGAGGGGAAATAGAACCAGGCGGTCTGGATAAGACCCTCCTTCACCTCGAACACCGCCACGCTCTCGATGGGCTCTGGGGAGAGGCCGTGGATCTTCTCGTGATCGAACACCTTGTTGCCCAAGACGGTGCGTGACAGCAGCTCGGCCTTGAGCAGCGGGTTGTTGAATCTGTGCTCCGCATAGAAGGCCCGCAGCGCCCCCTTGCCGACTGTGCTCGGCGTCTCGGTCGGCATGCGATAGCCTTTGAAATCCGGGGCAAAGCAGGCCACGAAGGCATCGAGATCGTGGGCATTGTAGGCGGCAAACTGCGCCTCTACGGGTTGGGTGACGGACATGTCTCTCTCCATGAATGAAATTTAAATCACTTATCCTTGATTTTTATTCAACCATCAAGCCCCGGATGGGGATCGTCGCCCCTTCCAATGACACGCCCCATAACAAAAAACCCCGCCGAAGCGGGGTCTCTCTGGTCATCCGCCACCCGCAGGGTGCGGGCGGGGTGATCAGTGTTCGCGGGTCTGGCGGAAGTGAACGTCCGGGTGACGCTCCTGTGCCAGGCGCAGGTTGACCATGGTCGGCGCGATGTAGGTGAGGTTGTCACCCCCATCGAGGGCCAGGTTGACCTCGTTCTTGCGCTTGAACTCTTCGAACTTCTTGACGTCAGTCCCTTCCACCCAGCGGGCGGTAGCGACGTTGACCGCCTCGTAGATGGCCTCGACGTTGTACTCGCTCTTCAGACGAGAAACCACCACGTCGAACTGCAGCACACCGACCGCACCGACGATGAGATCGTTGCTGATGAGCGGACGGAACACCTGCACCGCCCCCTCTTCGGAGAGCTGCACCAGCCCCTTGAGCAGTTGCTTCTGCTTGAGGGGGTCACGCAGGCGGATGCGGCGGAATAGTTCAGGTGCGAAGTTCGGGATACCGGTGAACTTGAGATCTTCACCCTGGGTGAAGGTGTCGCCGATCTGGATGGTGCCGTGGTTGTGCAGACCGATGATGTCGCCGGCACAGGCCTCGACCGCCTGTTCACGGTCACCGGCCATGAAGGTGACGGCATCGGAGATGTTTACGTCCTTGCCGATGCGCACGTGGCGCATCTTCATGCCCTTGCTGTAAGTACCTGACACGATGCGCATAAAGGCGATACGGTCGCGGTGTTTCGGGTCCATGTTCGCCTGGATCTTGAACACGAAACCGGAGAACTTCTCCTCGGTGGCCACCACTTCACGGCTCTCGGCCTTGCGCGGCATGGGGGCTGGCGCCCAGTCGGTCAGGCCGTCCAGCATGTGGTCGACACCGAAGTTGCCGAGGGCGGTCCCGAAGAAGACCGGGGTCATCTCGCCGGCGATGAAGGCATCGTGATCGAACTCGGGAGAGGCGCCCTGCACCAGCTCCAGCTCGCCACGCAGCTGGGCCGCCAGATCTTCGCCGATGGCGGCATCCAGCTCGGGGTTGTTCAACCCCTTGACCACCCGCTTCTCCTGGATGGTGTGGCCCTGACCGCTCTGATACAGATAGGTCTCGTCCTTGTAGAGGTGATAGACACCCTTGAAGGACTTGCCGCAGCCGATGGGCCAGGTGATGGGGGCGCACATGATGTTGAGCTCGCGCTCCACCTCGTCCATCACCTCCATCGGGTCGCGCACTTCGCGGTCCAGCTTGTTCATGAAGGTGAGGATGGGGGTATCCCGCAGACGGGTCACTTCCATCAGCTTGCGGGTCCGGTCTTCAACACCCTTGGCGGCGTCGATGACCATCAGGCAGCAGTCGACCGCCGTGAGGGTACGGTAGGTATCTTCGGAGAAGTCCTCGTGACCCGGGGTATCGAGCAGGTTGACCAGGCAGTCAGCATAGGGGAACTGCATCACGGAAGTGGTGATGGAGATACCGCGCTGCTTCTCCATCTCCATCCAGTCGGATTTGGCGTGCTGGCCCGAGCCACGCCCCTTGACGGTACCGGCGCGCTGAATGGCCTGTCCGAACAGCAGGACCTTTTCGGTGATGGTGGTTTTACCCGCATCCGGGTGCGAGATGATCGCAAAAGTGCGTCTCTTGGAGACTTCACTCAGAAATTCAGCTGACATAATTCGACGTTCTTCTATTGAGCGGCGGCCTGGAGCCACCGTGGGAAAAATGCGGGACAGCACCTTGGAATCAGGGCGCCCATGCAGACAACGACACCACGCGGGCGGGTCAGTGACCGCCGGTGGAGACAGGAGAAGCGCGTTGCATTACATGGGTCTGGCCCCGGATCAAAGCAAAATTGCGCGGCATTATACCCGCGCGAGTGAAAAATACCCAGCCCGCTATCACCGGGGCCCGGGGTCGGCCTCACCGGGCCGTCATCACCCGGTTGCGCCCCGCCAGCTTGGCCTCGTACATGGCCTCGTCGGCCCGGCGTACCAGCTCGCCCAGGTTGTCATCCTCGGGTTTGTACTGGGCGCAGCCGATGCTGATGCGGATGGGGTGATCCGCAGGCACCCCCTCAATCTCGAGACGGGCGACGGCCTGGCGGATCCGCTCCGCCACCTCGACGGCCTCGTTCAGGAGGGTATCTGGCAGCAGCACCAGAAACTCCTCGCCGCCGTTGCGCCCCACCCTGTCGAGGCTGCGCAACTGCTCCTCGATGCACTGGGCCACGGCGGTGAGCACCCTGTCACCCACGTGGTGGCCCAGCTGGTCGTTCACCTTCTTGAAGTGATCCACATCCAGCAGCAGCACGCACAGGGGTTTGCCCTCCTCCCGCGCCTGGGTGAACCATTTGCGCCCCTTGGCCTGGATCTGGCGCCGGTTGTGGATGCCGGTCAGTTCGTCCGTCATGGCGAGACGCTGCATCTTGCGGGTGCGCCCGCGCTGGTGCACCACCAGGGTACCCATCACCACCAGCAGCAGGGCCACCACCAGGTATTGCCAGTAGCGCCGCTCCTGCAACTGCTTGAGTTTCTCCGCCTGCAACTGCTGCTGGGACCTGAGGGTCTGGTTCTCCAGCTCCTTGCGGGCGAGATCGAACTCGAAACGCATCTGCAAGGAGCGCTGTTCCCGCAATCTGAGCTCGAGGGCCTGGCGGGTCTCGACATAGGTCTTGAGGCTGGTGAGGGCCGACTGGATATGCCCCTGACGCTCCAGCACCCGGGCCCGTGTCTCATGCACCCGGGCGAGGAAGCGCAGGTTCTGCTCCCGGGTAAAGATGGGCTCGGCCTCGTCCAGGTGCCGCAACGCCTCGCCGGGTCGGTTCAGGGCCTCGAGGACGTCGGCCATGACGAGGTGCCAGTGGCCCAGGGTGACGCTGTCCGCCCCCTCCCCCTGATGAAGGGAGGCTGCCGCCTGATCGAGCTTGGTCATGGCCTGGTCCGGCTTGCCCTGTTTAAGCAGGATGGTGGCTATCTCGATCCGGCTCCAGGCCAGGATCCCTTCCTGGTTTAACCCCAGATAATAGATCTCCGCTTCCACCATCAGGGGCAGCGCCTTGTCGTACTCTTCGGTGTCGATGTAGAGGAGTCCCTGCTGGCTGTGAATGTCCACCAGGTGCTCCTCGTCCCCGAGCTGCCGGTAGTCGTGCTCCAGCTCGTTGAAGTAGCTCTCGGCCCGCTCATAGAGCCCCATCCTGCGATAGGCATTGGCAATATTGGCAAGCACCTCGCGCCCCTTGGCCTCCAGCCCGAGCGCCTCGTAGCGCTGGTGGGCATCGATGAGATCCATCAGCCCCTCCGCCAGCTCCCCCTGGTAGGAGTACATCTCCCCCCGCAGGCTCAGGATGTCGGCACGCTGGCGCTCATCCCCGAGCCGGCGAGCCAGGGTCAGGGCGGCGTCGTAATCCTCCCCGGCCCCGGCCATGTTGCCGAGCAGTTGTCGGTGATAGCCGCGACAGGCGAGCAACCCCACCTCGGTGACCCTGTCCTTGCGGGCACGGGCCTGCGCCAGCCCCTGCTCGGCAAACGCCACCGCGCGGCGAAACTCCTCGTCCCGTTCACCCGGCAGGGCCCAGCACTGCAGCCGGGCAAGACGCCCCTGCACCTCGGGCGGATAGTGTGCCTGTCCGGCAGTCAGGGCGGCGACGCGCTCGCGAAACACCTGCACCGGCATCGTCGACTCTTCCAGCTGCTGCAATGCCAGCTGCAACTCGTGCCCGGCCAGTGGCGCCGCCTGGGCCAGGGCAACCCCCAGCCACAGCAACAGGCCACATCCCATCAGGATCTTCATGCGGACTTTTTCTCCTCTTCACCGGCCGGACGCCGCGCTCATCGCTGTCATCATATCCCCACAGACTCTGGGCGCACAGCCGTCAGAGGGTGGGAAAACGCCTCATATCGGACGAGAGCCTCCCCTATCCCCTTCTTTACAGAAGGAGAGAGTGCATCGACTATATATGCTTTCGAACAGGGGAAGGGATGAGGAATGACCTACGAGGAGCTGAGGGAGGCTTACGACAGGTTGTTGCTGGAGAACGAGCGTCTCAAACGCATCGCGGATGATGCGCGGGAGAAGCTGGACGCAGCCATGGACGGCACCGGCCTGTGCATCTGGCAGAACCATGTGCCCACCGGCAAACTCATCATCTTCAACCGGCGCTGGGGCTCCATGCTCGGTTACCAGCCCAAGGAGCTGTCGGCCCACTTCGACGTCTGGCGCGCCCACCTGCACCCGGAGGACAGGGAGCAGGTGCTGCAGGCCTTCTTCGACCATCTGGAGGGCAAGAGCCCGTTTTATCAGGCGATGCACCGCATGATCGGCAAAGATGGCAAGACCACCTGGGTGCTGGACCGGGGCCGGGTGGTGGAGCGGGATGATCAGGGGAACCCCGTCCGGGTGATGGGCACCCACATCGACATCACCCACGAGAAGGAGTACGAGCAGCAGCTCGCCCAGCTTGCCCACCGGGATCCCCTCACCGGCCTGTTCAACCGCACCGCGCTGCACCGCCACTTTCCCGGGGAGTACCAGGCCATCTGTTTCATCGATCTCGATGACTTCAAGCTGGTGAACGACAACCTGGGCCACCGGGCAGGTGACGAACTGCTGGTCTCCCTTGCCCAGCGCCTTCGCCACTGCTGCGGCGAGGAGGTACGGCTGGGGCGCATCGGCGGGGACGAGTTCGTGCTGCTGCTGCCCTGGGCGTGCGACGATCCCCGCACCAGCCACCTCGCCCGCCAGTGCATCGATGCCATCGCCACCCCCTTCGAGCTGCCCAACGGGGACGCCTCGGTGGGACTGAGCATGGGGATTGCGACCATCCGGCCCCAGGACGATTTCGGCGCGGCGCTGGCCCGGGCGGATCAGGCCATGTACAGGGTCAAGCGCAGCGGCAAGCGGGGTTTTTATATTGCCCAGCCAAGCGGTCAGCCGCTGCTGGATCAGGAGCAGGTCAACGAACGGGGCCTCTACCACAGGCCCACTCTCTGAGCCTGATCGCCCTCAATGGCGCTGCCAGCGCCGCAGCAGGCGTCCACGCAGGCCGCAATCGAGCAGCCAGCTGTTATCGAACACCCGCAAAATGGCCGCCTTGGCGTGACGGGACATGGCGACCGCATGGAAGCGTGTCTGCTGCGCCCGTCGCCGGTTCATCCGCTCGAGCAGGGGATGGGGCAGGTTCTGGGCGATGAAGTCGGAGATCACCAGCACGTCGGCCTTGGCAAAGGCGGGTTGTTCGAGCTGGGTCAGGGCCTGCTCCAGGCAGGGCACCAGATCGGTCCCTCCGTGAAAACTCATGGAGAGAAAGCGCTCCGCCTTCTCAAGCCCGGTGTCGGCGGTGATCTCCAGGGTCGCCACCTCGGTGGAGAAGAGCATCAGATAGCAGCCCCGCTTCTCCTCCATCGCCCCCTTGAGCAGGGCGAGAAACAGCGCCTTGGCACACTCCTCCGGATAGCCCCCCATGGAACCTGACGTATCGACGCAGACGATGAAGGGGCCCCGCGGCTGCACCTCCTGCCCTCCCTGCTCGGGGGAGCGCAGCATCAGACGCTGGCGCGGCAGGGTGCCCCGTGACTGGTAGCTCAGCAGGCACCGCTCCAGATAACGGCGATAGAACTCCAGCTCCAGCTCCGGCAGCGCCAGCATCACCGCCTCGCTCGGCAGGAGGCGCATCAGATCGCTGGCCGGGTGCACCCCCACCAGATCGTCGGGCACATCGTCACTTTGCACCTCTTCCAGCTCGTGCACAGGCACCGGCGGCAGCGTCCTGTCCTCGCTGCGCCGCTCCCGCTCGCTGCGCCCAAGCAGGGCGGCGATCTCCGCGAGCAGAGGCTCCTGCTGCAACATGCGGGCGTACTGCTTCACCAGCGCCAGGCTGCGCTTGTGCCAGCTCCCCTGGGCCAGATCCCAGAGCCCACCGGCGGAGATCTGGTGCGGATCCAGGGCATCGGCCAGGGTCCGGTTGGCCAGCAGTTGATCCTCTATCTCCTGGCGCTGCTTCTCCCGCTCCGCCTCCGCTATCTGCTGCTGCAACTGCAACAGGCTGCCCACCAGGCTGGCGCGCCACTTCTCGATGAAGAGCTGGCGCAGCCCCTCGGTGGGCTGGGCCACCATCTGGCGCACCAGGCTGCGGGCATCCCCCGCGAAGGGGCTGTGCTGCTCAAGGGCTTCCAGCAAGGCGGGCAGGCGCCCCACCAGCTCCGGCAGGGGCAGTTGCCGGTGGGCCTGATAGAGCAGGTATTCCCGCTCGAGGGCCACCGGCACCGGCTTGTGGCGCATCTCCTCCCCAAGCTGTTCGCTCCAGGTCTGGATGCGCTTTCTGAGCAGCTTCCCCTGCAGGGGCGAGCGCTTGAGGAACTCGGAGATCTTGGGGGTGGAGGCAAGCAGCAGCGCCATCTCCCCCGCCAGCTCCCCCTCCCCCATGAGCAGCCCCAGGTCCATCATGCCGATCTCTAGCATGGACCACCCCGAGCGTTGAGATGTGATGGAATATCATGCTGACTAAACATGTTTTTCATCCTGTTTATTTCGCCAATCCCACGTCAGGCGCGACGTCATCCCTGTGCATCGAGAAGAGGCAGACGATCACGCCACTGCTGCAGCTCGGTCCCCAGCCGCTCCAGGTCCCGGCTCAGCACGAAGAAGCTGTCCTCCACCTGACGCAGCCAGTGGTCCCCCACGAACAGATGGGGCTGGTGACGGTCGAACAGGTTGCGCTGGCCCTTGAGGTTTTGCAGCACCCGGTTCACCTGGCCCGTCAGGTCGTCCAGGGCCGACAGCCAGGGGGCCATCACCACCTCGGGGATGGGGGTGCGCTCCACCAGCATCAGGGGCACGGGCTGGCGCTGGATATCCAGCACGTGCAGCCGCAACTGCTCGTCCAGCACCAGCTCGTAGTGCCCCTCCTTGGGGTTGCCGAGAGGCCAGCCCACCAGCGCTTCCCCGGTGGGGTGCCAGTGAGAGAGCAGGGTGCGATCGAAGGTGAGGGTGCCGGTGAGGCGCTCGGGATCGCTGCCATCCAGGGGCGCCGGAGTGAGCAGCTGGAAATGCACCAGCTTGCCGAACGGCCTGGCGTTGGCCAGCGGCAGTTCGGTGCCTCGGGCGCGGCGGCCGAACCACTGCTTGCGCTTGACCGCCTTGCAGCCGATGCGCAGGGCGACCGCCCCCTGCAACTGCTTGAACTGCTCGCGCAGGGAGAGCAGCTCCCGGGTCAGCGCCAGTTGCTGGTAGCCGTAGAGGCGGGAAAACTCGCCGATCATCTCCAGCAGCGCGGTGCGGGAAGCCTCGTCGTGCCAGAGGCAATCCTTGAACAGCAGCAGATCCAGGGGAGCCACCTCGTCGCGGCCATTGAAGAAGGCGCTCGCCTTGATGAGCCGCACCGCCTTCTTCCAGCGCCGATCCGAGACATAGCAGCCGTGTCCGAGCTGGCTGTCGAGCTGCTGGCGCAGCTGGTAGATGAGTTCGAAACAGGCGTCCGGCAGGCGCACCTGCTCGATGGCATCCTGCCAGGCGTCGTACTCTTCCCCCCGAATCTGCACCGAGGGGGTCAGGTTCTGATGGGACTGGCCATCGCTCGCCAGCATGGCCTGGAAGTTGGATTTCTCCTGCACCCTGTCCATCCAGACCCGCACCAGCATGCGGTCGTAGAGCGCCTCCAGCCCGCTGTCCGGGGCCGGCAGCTCGTTCGAGGCGGTGACCAGCAGCCGCATGGGAATGGGGTGCTGGCTGTCGCCGTTGCGAAACTGCCGCTCGTTGATGGCGGTGAGCAGGGTGTTGAGGATGGCGGGGCCCGCCTTCCAGATCTCGTCGAGGAAGACCACCTCGGCCTCCGGCAGGTAGCCGCTGGTCAACCGCAGGTACTTGCCATCCTCCTTGAGCGCCTGGATGGAGAGGGGGCCGAACACCTCCTCCGGCGTACTGAAACGGGTCATCAGGTATTCGAAATGGCGGGCATCCTGAAACGCCAGCTTGAGGCGCCGCGCGATCAGGCTCTTGGCGATGCCCGGGGGGCCCAGCAGAAAGACGCTCTCGCCACTCAGGGCCGCCAGCAGGCCGAGCCGCAGGGCATCCTGGCGCTCATACAGTCCCTCACCAAGGGCGGAAAGGAGCCGTGGCAGGCGCTCATGAATGGGGGTGGCACGAACAGTATTCTGGGCTAAAGGCGGCATAGGCACAGTTCCGAAGCTGATAGGTCATCCGTGGTGACGGGGTCCGGCCTCTGGCCCCGCCCCACTCTCATTGTCTGTCATCTCTGCCCCCGGGGAGGCGCTCGTTTGCCATCGCCACAGGGCGAAAAGCGCACGTCCGGGGTGCAGCAAATCCCGCGAGAGTGTACTCTGCGCATCATTATTTACCCCAACGCAGATCAAGAGTGAGCCTTCGCCATGCAAGATCCCCTGCTGGACCCGCTGCGCCAGCGCATCCTGGCCCGCATGGGCATCCCCCTCTGGCAACAGAGAGGCCGACTCCTGGCGGGAGGCACCAGCCCCGACGGCGCCGCGCAGCCGGCAAACACGCCCGCCGACGAGGCGCTGGCCCCGCAGGAGACTGCCCCTCTGCCGACCGGCAAGCTCTGGCTGCTGGCAGAGACGCTGCCCGCGCCCTCCCTGCTCGGGGACATCTGCCGCTGGCTCGGCCTTGGCACGGACGAGGTCTCCCTGCTGTCCGAGATACCTTCCCTGCCCGCGGGGGTCACTTCGCCCCTGCTCTGGCTGACGGCGCCGGACCCTCGCTGGCCCGATGCCCTGGTCTGCCCGCTCAAGCCCGATGGGGCGCACAAGCGCGCCCTCTGGCAGCAGTGCCGGCAGCGCCACACCCCTTGATGCTCACGACCATGGCACGGCCATGGTGTCCATCGCAAGCCTGAATCCCGTCCGGAGTGACCATGTCTGACCTCTTGCCCCATTTTCGCCCCCTGCTCGAATCGGACTTCGAAGCCATCTACCCCATCGAGCAGGCCGCCCACCAGGAGCCCTGGAGCCAGGCCAACCTTCTCTCCTGCTTCGGGCCGCGCTATCTCAACGGCCTGATGCTGGTGGACGGACGACCGGCCGGTTTCTACATCTCGGATCTGGTGGCGGGAGACAGCTCCCTGATGAATCTCTGCGTGCATCCCGATTTTCAGGGCAAGGGGCTGGGGCGAGCGCTGCTCAGGGAGTACCTGGCCCGCAGCAAGGCCGGCAAGGCCGAGGCCTGGTTCCTGGAGGTCAGGGCCGGCAACCGCACCGCCATCAACCTCTACGAGAGCGAGGGGTTTGCCGAGTATTGCCGCCGCGCCGACTACTACGGCACCGGGCAGGAGAGGGAGGATGCCGTGCTGATGTCCCGTCTGTTCGACTTCGGCTGACAACCCGCTGCAGACCGCCGTCAGCGGGCAACACCCCCTCTGACCTCCCAGACTCCCCCGCTTCGCTTCCCCCTCAGGGCAGGGGCGCGTTGTCGATGGAGGGGTCTTCCAGGCTCAGGGTCACCCTCAGCACGGCCTCGAAGGCGGCTCCCGAGAGGGGCATGAAGAAGCCGCGACCATAGGTGACGCCGGGCATCCAGATCTGTTCGATATCCACCGCGATCTTGATGGGGCGAAGCGGCTCACCCGGTCGCTGGACATAGATGCCAGGGGCCGTCGCAACCTGGGGGAAGCGGCGCAGAATGTGCTCGCTGCCATCCCCCGCATCCGGGTTGAGTCGCACCTTCACCAGCCCCGCCAGGGCGGATTGCATCTCGGGGGCACGCCACAGCCAGGTATTCAGCGCCTTGCAGCGTCGGCACTTGGCGCGCTCGATCACGTAGAGCAAGGGGTATCCTTCCCTCAGCGCCAGCCGCTGCGCCTGCTCATAGCCCTCGGCGCCACTCAGCCAGGGATTATCCTGCTCCCCCGCGCCCCCCAGCAGATACCAGAGGGCGCCTGCCCCCGCCAACAGCAGCAACACGCCGGTGAACAGGCTCTTGATCCCGATATTCATGGTGCAACTCCCTGAATGAATCCGATCCCTGCCCCCTATCATGCCTCACTCTCATCTGGTTGACGACTTTGTGATCCAGGACAAATGGCGCACACTTGTAAGCTGTAATGTTAGAGTTTAAACTCCAGCCCCGATTTTGGTGCCCCTGCGGGCGCACAACTGTTACTTGAGGATGCGTGAGATGTCGCAGTTTCATCTGGTTAGAGTGATGCGTGAGCGTATTGCCCGCCTTGGCAACAAGGCCGCCCTGCGCGTCCAGCAGGATGGCCAGTGGCGCGCCATCGGCTGGCGAACACTGGGTCAGGCCATGGATTATTGCGCCCAAGGCCTGATCCGGGCGGGCCACCAGTCCGGCGAGATGGTCGGCATCTATGCCCGCAACATGCCCGAGTGGACCCAGGCCGACCTCGGCATCCTGGCCGCCCGTGGCGTCAGCGTGCCCATCTACCCCACCAGCACCCTCGATCAGCTGCGCTACATCGTCAAGGATGCCGGCATCAGGATGCTGTTCGTGGGGGAGCAGCCCCAGTTCGATCAGGCGCTGCACCTCATCGACAGCGGCGAGATAAGCCACATCGTCGCCCTGGACGGCACCGTCGATCTGCGCGGCTGCGCCTCGGCCAGCCACTTCCAGACCTTCCTCGTCTCCGGCAACCACCAACCCAGCGAGCTGGTGCTGCGCGAGCGCGAGCGCCACTACCGCATGGACGACCTGCTGACCCTCATCTACACCTCGGGCACCACGGGCGAACCCAAGGGGGTCATGCTCGATTTCGCCAACATGGCCGCCTGCTTCGAGATGCATGACGCTCGCCTCGACCTCAGCGAGCAGGATGTCTCCCTCTGCATGCTGCCGCTGAGTCATGTGTTCGAGCGCGCCTGGAGCTACTACGTGCTCTATTGCGGCGCCGAGAACGTCTACATTCGCGACCCGCAGAAGGTGATGGATGTCATCGGCGAGGTGAAGCCCACCGTGATGTGCGCCGTACCGCGCCTCTACGAGAAGGCCTACGCCATGATCCAGGCCAAGGTCGCCCAGGCGCCGCGTCTGCGCCGCGCCCTGTTCGGCTGGGCCACCCGGGTGGGCAAGCAGATGGTCGCCACCCGTCAGGCGGGCAAGTCCGCCTCTCCCCTGCTCTATGGCCAGCTCTGGCTTGCCGAGCGCCTGGTGTTTCGCAAGCTGCGCGCCCGTTTCGGCGGTCGCACCCGCTTCCTGCCGGTGGCGGGCGCCCGTCTCGCGGACGAGGTGAATCTCTTCTTCCAGGCCATGGGGCTCAACCTCAAGTACGGCTACGGCATGACCGAGACCACCGCCACCGTCTGCTGCTATGAAGACACCCAGTTCAGACTGGGCTCCATCGGCACGGCGCTAAACGGCATCGAGGTGAAACTCGGCGAGAACAACGAACTGCTGGTGCGCGCCCCCACCGTGATGCGTGGCTACTACAACAAGCCGGAGGCCACCGCCGAGGTGATGACCGAGGATGGCTTCCTGCGCACCGGCGATGCAGGCGAGCTGGATGACGAGGGCAACATCTACTTCACCGAGCGCTTGAAGGAGCTGATGAAGACCTCCAACGGCAAGTACGTGGCGCCGCAACTGGTGGAGGGGACCCTCGGCAAGGATCGCTTCATCGAGCAGATTGCCATCGTCGCCGATGCCCGCCACTTCGTGTCGGCGCTCATCGTGCCCTGCTTCGAGTCCCTGGAGGAGTACGCCCGCTCCATCAACCTGCAGTACCAGTGCAAGACCGAGCTGCTGCGCCACTCCCGGGTGATGGAGTTCTTCGAGGCCCGCATTCAGGATCTGCAAAAGGAGCTGGCCAAGTTCGAGCAGGTGAAGAAGTTCACCCTGCTGCCGAGCGCCTTCTCCATGGAGCTCGGGGAGATCACCCCCACCATGAAGCTGCGCCGCAAGATCATCGAGGCCAAGTACCAACGCGAGATAGAAGCCATGTACAGCCATGTTTAAGAAATTGTATTGCTTGACATGCACCAGATAAATAATGGCCACCCTGAGGTGGCCTTTATTTATCTTACAAAGACCATTAGTTGGCTACTACCATATGAGACATCTTGCTGCTGTGGCCAATTTGTTCTAATCCATAAGTCTGGATAATTAGCAGTCCAAACACCTTTTTTATACCGATAGAAGTTACCTTGATAATCCAAACTACCAGGATGGCCGACTACGGTATAGTCTAAGTTTTCGAGTGAGCACCCTTCTTTTTCAGCATGGACTAAAACCTTTTTACTTAAATTCTCATTCAATGGTGAGCATAATTTTGGATTACTCGCTTGTGATATATTCATAACCCCCCATATCTCTGTGTCGGGTTGTAAAAATAGTATCTCCGTTGATTCATCCTTCAATTGCCCCCATGCACCTGGATTCAGATACTGGTTGCTATTTAACTCAGTCAATTGTTCAACAGGAACATGAGTCTCTTTATTATACCTAACTGCAACTAATCTCCAGCCCCCACCATCAATATCTACATTACAGTATAAACCGTTATACCAGCCGGTTTCTGTTGCCAAACGGCAATCAGGTCTTTCTTCATCACCCCACTCGATGCGGAAGTCACCACCATTACCATTAATATCATACCAAGTACCTTGATACTGCCGGTCTGATATTACCTTGCCAAGATAATAAGTTTTGTTTTGATTTATGTCTTGCTTCAGTTGTATTATTTTTCTATTCTCAACGAAACTACCAGTTATACTATCGCCACTACTTCCGGGAGTGATGATGTCACCATTTACATTCACAATTACCGTTGTTGATGATGCAGTCTCCTTGTCTATATTTCCATCAACCCAAGCATCTTTTGTCATTCGGTAATCTTGTTCAATAGCGGAAACCCCTATCGGAACTAACAAAGCTAACATGAACAATTTCATACAACATATCTTCCATTTCATTGTGAAATGGGAAGTATATGTTATCAATGCACAAAAAAAAGGCCCATATGGATACTTGATTTTGACAGGTAAAGCATTTTCAGAACTTAGGAAAAACTATTCTTGAATTACAAAAAAATGGATTTTATTACTAATGATTTCAGTAATAATCCGTCAATATCATACCTTAAGTATTTTCAGATAACTCCTTGTAGCTCATTTCGTCACATAAAGTATCTATCGTGCCTTTCAATGTATAGTTCTAAATATAAATATTGCTGATATCAATCTACTCGTCCACCATTACCTACAGTTTAATCAGACCTCTCAGGGACTTTCATAACAACACCAGCTCAAAAGAATCCACTGACCTGCTCTGCTGGTGCGTTCTAGTTACAGTTATCTCAGTCCGCCATCGAGAGTATTACTTATATATAATTATACTTTAACACGCCAACCCCATTTACAAGCCCGTAACACGGTAAGCTATGGAAATATAGTAGCCAGCAAGTAACTGTACCCAATTTATTTATTACAATTAACTTTAGAACTATAAAATAAAGGAGCTATCCGATAATAAGGATATGTCGCTGGGAATAGAAAAGCCGCTCATGGAGCGGCTTTTTGCTGGGCGTCTCTCCCTTATGGCAGCTTGACCAGGGGTTGCTCGCGCAGCTCGGTGGCCCGACCGCCCTGGATCTTCTCCACCTGGGCCAGGGCCTGCTTCACTTCGTCGGCATTTTGCAGCAGGCGATAGGTCAGATCGAAGGTCTTGGTCTCCCCCGGCTGGATCTTGGGGACCAGCCCGAGCGGGCGCTGGTACTTGGTGCTGTAGGCATAGCTGGTACCGGGTTCGATGCCAGTCACATAGCCCTGGGCCCGGGTGTCGGTGTTCTTCCACAGGGTCAGCACCGGCAGCTGTCGGGTGTTGTAGCCCACCGCCACTCCGGCGTTGCCGGCCCGGTTGTTCAGCACTGCCAGGGTATTGCCGTCGGCGTCGCTGTAGGGCACCAGGTTGAACACCATCTCGTCGAAGCCCTTGGTGGGCCCCAGATAGGTTTGCCAACCCTTGAGTCCGGCCTTGGCGTAGTCATTGAACGGGGAGATCTGCTTCACCGGCGTGCTCACCCTGGCTCCCTCCTCCAGAATGGGAGCCCCGAAGTTGCCGTGATAGATGATCTGGTACTCGTTCTCGTAATCCGCGTGGTTGGTCAGCTTGTCCTGCAGGGCAAACTCCGCCTGACCGGGCACCACGCTCAGCTGGGTCCAGGTGACCAGTTCGCTCATCTTGAAGGTGCGCTCGTCCACCCGGCCCAGCACGTGGATGGCATAGGGCGGCTCTTCGTCCACGGTCACGCTGACCACGGAGGCGGGAATGTTCTGCACCCGGCCATGGAGGCTCTTGAGGCGGCCGTCGTCATCCACCCCGGGATGACCCGTCCACTCGTAGCCGCAGCGCACCAGCATCTCGTTGAAGCCGTCGAGCCAGCCGAGGCCGCCACGGCTCTCGAGATCGATGAAGGCGGGGTTGACCACCTCCTTGACCGGTGAATCCCAGCCGAGGCGCAGATCCGCCGCCTTGACCTCCTTGATCCCCATGCCGCGGGTCGGCACCAGGGTGATCTTCATGACGCCGTTGTCGACGATGAGCAGATCCACCCCTTCCTGGCGGCCGCCGTGCAGGCGTTTCTTCTCGATGGTGAAGGGAACCGGGCTTTTGATGCCGAGCTTCTCGCTGGTGATCTTCCAGTCCCCCACATCCAGCCCTTGCTGGGAGTCGGTCAGCAGAAATTCGGCGGCGTGACCCGCGGTGGCGCCCAGGGCGAGCAGCACGGCAATGGAGAGTTTCTTCAACATGGATTTATCCTCGTGTCTCTTGTTTTTGTGAAAGCTGAATCGTTTCAGTGATCGAAAACTAGGCGTCTGACGCCCCGGACTCAAGAGACAAAAGGAGGAAATGTGAGCCGATTGACAATAAAAACGGCTTCAGCCCTGCTGAAATGAAGGCTGACTCACAGTTATGAAAGGAGGAAAAAACAGGCGGGGCGCCGAGAGGGGCGCCCCGCCCGCATCACATCAGGCAAGGGCCAGCGTCACCGCGGCTTCGGCGTGGATGGCGGTGGTGTCATAGAGAGGCACGGCGGCCTGGCACGCCCCCACCAGCAGGGCGATTTCGGTGCAACCCAGGATCACCGCCTGGGCACCGGCCTGTGCCAGATCGGCGATGATGGCCAGATACTCGGCCTGAGACGACTCGCGAATGTCGCCGAGGCAGAGCTCGTCATAGATGATGCGGTGCACCCGCTCCCGTGCAGCGTCATCAGGCACCAGCACCTCCAGCCCGAAACGCTCCTGGAGCCGCCCCTTGTAGAAATCCTGCTCCATGGTGAAGCGGGTGCCGAGCAAACCCACCCGGGTCACCCCGTCGGCCTGGAGGCGATGGGCCGTGGCATCGGCGATGTGGAGCAGGGGAATGTCGATGGCGGCCTCGATCTCCGGCGCCACCTTGTGCATGGTGTTGGTCCCGATCAGCAGGAAATCGGCGCCACCGGCCTGGATGGCCCTGGCCTCGGCCGCCAGCAGACGGGCGGTGGCGGGCCAGTCACCGGCGTGCTGCAACCGCTCTATCCCGGCAAAATCCACGCTGCTCAGCAGCACCCGCGCCGAGTGCAGACCGCCGAGCCGCTCGCGTACCCCCCGGTTGAGGGCCTGGTAATAGCTGACGGTGGACTCCCAGCTCATGCCACCCAGCAGACCGATACATTTCATGGGATCTCCTTATGTCACCCGATGGTGCAAACCAATGCTGCAATCCCTCAGGGGGCGCGTTTGATCGCACCGCCCCGGCAATAAAAAAGGCCCCGAAGGGCCAACAAGACAGCCGGTAAAGGCTCAGGCCGAGACCTAAACCCAGATCATCAGCACGCAGGCCGCCGTGGCGAGCCCCATGCCCAGATTGAAACGACGCCAGCCGGTGGCGGTGCGGATGAGGCGGCGCACCTGGGCACCGAACAGCACCCAGAAGGCACCGGTATAGAGGCCGGTTACGAAGAAAATGCCGAGCACCCAGCCCGCGGACGGCCAGTAAGCCTCCCCCGCCAGGGTGAAGCCGCTGATGGCGGAGAGCGCCATCATCCAGGCTTTGGGGTTGAGCAGTTGCAGCATGGCCCCCTGATGGGCCGGGATGAGCGGCCGGTTCCCCTCCGCCGGGCCACTGGCGTTGGCCACCTTCCAGGCCAGCCAGAGCAGGTAGGCCGACCCCACCAGCTTGAGGCCGTCGTGCAGCAGGGGCAGACGCTCGAACACCACCCCAAGCCCCAGGGCCGTGGCCAGGATCATCAGGTTGATGCCCCCCACCACCCCCACCAGCAGAGGCACGGAGCGGCGAAACCCCTGGGCCGCCCCGGCACTGGTGAGCAGCATGTTGTTGGGGCCCGGCGTGCCACAGGTGATAAGGGCAAAGCCCGCCAGGGGGAGCAACCAGTTCAGATCCATCTCAACCTCGTTCAGATACGGCAAGCCTCCTAATATGCAGAGCCGACGCCCTGACGACAAGGTCAGCAATGCATTTTCTTTGCATGAATAATCAAGGCGCTGTTAATACCAGAGCATCACCACGCACAGGGCGGTCAAGGCACCCAGGCTGCCGTTGAGACGACGCCACCCCTTGTCCGAGTTGATCCAGCGGCTGAGCTGATGGCCAAACATCACCCAGGCGAAGCAGACCGGGAACCCCGCCATGGGGAAGACACTCATGATGCCCCACATGCTCGGCCAGTAGTCGCTCCCCGGCAGGCTGAACAGACTGATGGCCGAGATCCCCATCATCCACGCCTTGGGATTGAGGAACTGGAAGCCCAGCCCTTCAAGCAGGGTCAAGGGGCGGGCACGGCTGGCGGGATCTCCGGGGGCGCCTGCCACCGCGATGCGCCACGCCAGCCACAGCAGGTAGAGGCTGCCCAGCACCTGCAGGCTCAGCTTGAGCAGGGGCCAGCGCTCGAACAGCGGATAGAAGCCGAGCGCCAGCACCAGTTGCAACACAGGCTGGCCCACCGCCACCCCGATGAGATGGGGCAGGGTGCGACGCACGCCGAAGTTGGCGCCGGACGCCGTCAACATCAGGTTGTTCGGCCCGGGCGTGCCGCAGGTGAGCAGGGCGAAGCCAAACAGGGTGGCATACCATTCGATGGTCATGGGGAGACTCCTTTCTCGCCACATTGTACCGATACAATGTGTGCTTGTTGGTTGTGTAAAGACTGATAATCACGCTATATTGCGGACAATCTTGGATCAATGGATTTATTGTCACCATGACAATCTGGACGCCCGACCTCACCCCTTTCGAGGGGCCTCTCTACCTCAAACTGGTCAAGGCCATCGAGCAGGCCATCGCCACCGGCATCCTCTCACCCGAGACCCGGCTGCCGACCCACAGGGCCCTGGCAGACAAGCTGGGGGTCACCGTGGGCACCGTCACCCGCGCCTACACCGAGGCGGAGCGACGGGGCCTGCTGGCGGCCCGGGTCGGGCACGGCACCTGGGTCAGGGGAGCGGCGGATCCCGCCAACGAATGGGTGATCCGCAATGAAGACAGCCAGCGCATCGAGCTGTGGCAGAACCTCCCGGTCCAGCTGGACAGGGGCGCCATCATCCGGCCCCTGCTCACCGAGCTGGCGCAGGGGGATCTCAACGGCCTGCTCGGTTATGACAAGGAGGCCGGACGCCCCGCACAGCGCCAGCTGTTCGTCGACTGGCTCGCCGAGCAGGGCATCACGGCGAGCGAAGATCGCCTGCTGTTCAGCCATGGTGCCCAGCACGGCATCATGCTGGCCCTGCTGGCCACCGGCTGCGTGGGAGAGACCCTGTTTTGCGAGGGACTGAGCTACCCCGGCATGCTGGGCAATGCACGCCAGCTCAAGAATCAGGTGGTGGGACTGGCGATGGATGAGGAGGGGCTGCTGCCAGAGGCGCTGGATGCCGCGTGCCGTACCCGCCGGGCCAAGCTGCTCTACCTCACCCCCACCCTGCAAAACCCCACCACGGCCACCATGAGCCTGGCGCGGCGCGACGCCATCGTCGCCATCGCCCGTCGCCACGATCTGCTGATCGTCGAGGACGACGTCAACGGCCTGCTGCCCGAAAGTGCGCTCCCTCCCCTGGTCAACCTGGCACCGGAGCGGGTCATCTACCTCGGCAGTCTCGCCAAGATCGCCTGCGGCGGCCTGCGGGTCGGCTTCGTGTTGTCCCCTCCCGCCCTTCGCAACGGCTTCGCCCAGGCGATGCGGCTGTCGAGCTGGATGGTGAGTCCGCTGCTCATCGAGCTGGCCTGCAAGCTGGTGAGCCAGCGCCAGATCATGCCGCTCATCGAACACCAGCGAAAAATCCTGGCGCGCCGGGGTGAGCTCCTGCGCCACCTGCTGCCGGGAGCGCGCTGGCAGGCGGGGTCCATGCACGCCTGGCTGCCACTGCCCGAGCCCTGGCGCAGCCAGGAGTTTGCGGAGGCCGCCAACGCCCTTGACGTGGGGGTCGCCAGCGGAGAACACTTCGCCGCCGGCCAGTTTGCCGCCCCGCAGGGAGTACGCCTCAGCCTGAGCCAGCCCGCCACCGACGCCCGCGTCGCCGAAGGGCTGGAGCGCCTCGCCGGGCTGCTGAGGGGCACGCCGCCCACCAATCCCCTGCTATAGTCATTGACCCTGGCACCCGAGGAGCCTTCATGTCTGCCGTCCGTCCCGCCCTGCTGATCGCGACCCTGCTGCTGGGAGGCTGCGCCTCCCCGGCCCATCAACAGCTTGGCGCCGCCCTGAGCGGACTGGAGGGGGAGCTGACGCGGCTGGAGGAGGAGTTGGCAGCCATGAACGGCCTTCACTATCAAAAAGCCATCGACGCCCCGGTGGCGCTGCGCCGCTATCTCAAGGCCCCCGCACCGACGGCGGAGGGGCTGGTGCCCGTGCAGAGCCGGCTGCAAGATGGCCCTCTGCTGCGCTACGACTACCGGCTGCCCGCCGGGATGACGCAGCTGCCCACCGACAACCCCTGCCTGCGCTACGAGTTCGAGCTGCGCCGCCTCGGGCGCCTGGGCCAGCTCGAGCTCGCCTGGCAGGGAGAGTCGGGAGCCGGGGAGCTGCGTGTCCCGCAGCGGGACTGCCCCTTCTCGGCCAGGGGGCCCGGCCTTCAGTGACGCTTTCTTTGTCCCGCCCGAGGCCGGTACTGAGCCATCCCTGACCCAGGTGGGGTATTGACCCCCTCTGGCTCTCGCGGGAGAGTGGAGGCTACCTTTGAATCCAACCTCGCCACCCCCGACCGGCGAAGGAGCGTCAAAGATGCAGATCCTCCTCATCGAAGACGATGCCATGATGGGCTCGACCCTCACCCAGGGACTGAGTGATCTGGGGCTGCCCCCCACCGAGCTGTTCCACTGCAAAGAGATTGCAAGCCTGCCCGCCCTGCTGCGCCAGCACGCCTTCGATGCCATTCTTTGCCGCCAGTATCACCACCAGGCCCATGAAGGAGTCAGGCTGCTGCATGAAGCACACCACCTGGGCCTGCTCGCGCCCGGCTGCGTGCTCCTGCTGCTGGAGCAGGACGAGGACACCGGCCAGTTCCCCCCCTCCGACCTCTATTTCGCCCTGCGTCTGGCCGTGCCCTTCACCACGGAGCAGCTGGCGCACAGCCTGCAAGCGCTGCTGGCACTGACCACGGTGACCCGCCCCCTGGCCACCCCCATGGCGCTCAGGGAGTGGCGCAGCGCCTGCGCCCAGTGCGAGGATCTGCTTTACCGGCACGCCAGCCACAAGGGGTTGGAAGCACAGATGGACAGGGTAAAGGGCTACATGCTGCTGCAAGCCGGGGAACGGGTGCAGGCCGCCCAGCACTACGCCATCTGCACCACGGAGCACGATGCCTGGTGGCCACGCCAGGGGCTGAACCAGGCCCTGCTAGGGCTGAACCGGGTGGAGAGTGCCCACAAGGATCTGGCCCGCAACCGGGAGCGACTGCCCCCCGTCATCCATCAGGCGCTGGTTCTCGCCTGTCAACTGCACGAGGCGCAGTGGGATCCTGCCTGGGAAACCTTGTCAGGCTTGCTGCAACGCTGCCCCTGGCAGCCGCAGTGGCGCCAGGTGGCCATTTTGCTGGCCTTGCTGCGAAGGGATGAAGGTCAGGTGCTGGCGCAGGCCACCGATTTCATCCTGCGCTACTTCCCCAAACAGACGTTTCGCCACTCCGTCGAACGCTGCCTGCTGGATGCGACCCTGGCGGTGCTCTGGCATCCACCGGGAGAGGCCAGAGTTCATGGGCTGCAGCAGGCCCTGGAGGAGCTCGGTCAGCAGGCCGTGACCCTGCGTGCCCACGAGGAGGGGCTGCTGCGCGCCCTGATGCTGGGTCTGGATTATCGATTCGATGACGCCTTGATGCTGCTGGCCAAGCACCCGCCGGAGGCGGCGCGGGACAATCACCTCAACCAGTTGCTCGGGGTGGCCGTCAGCCAGTTCTGCGGGCTTCCCCACCATGCCCAGCGTTATCTGGCCCAGCTCGGCCAGTATCAGGGGCCGGTGGCACAGACCCCGCTGCTGCAGGGGCTCATTTTGCAGGTGGTCGACGATCTGGCGCGGCAACTGGCGCAGCGGGAGCAGCAGCTGACCCAGCTGCGCGAGGAGCGGCAACGGGCCATGACCACGGGTCAGTTCCAGCTCGCCGTGCAGAGCGCACTGACCCTGCAGGAGCGATTCCCGGCCCAGGCGGGGGATGCCTGGCAACTGCTGGTATTGCTGACCCAGTGCTGGCCCGCCGGCATGGCGGCCCCGGCGGTGGCCCGCCTGGTGGACAGGCTGGAGCAGCGTCTCAACCACAGTGCCGCCTTCCTGGAACACCATGGGAACGCCTATCGGGAGACCTTGCAACAGGTGAGATCCCACCTGGCCCCCAAACTGCCGCCCCTCGGTCCCCACCAGGGCCTATAGCCATCCAGGGCGGTGCATGCCGCCCTGGCTGGTGCGTTACAACAAGCCCCGCACCAGGATCCCCGCGATCAGCAGGGGGGCGACCAGCCGCCAGCACCAGAGCAGCGCACCACGCATCAGCGGCGAGAGATCCGCAGGCACAATACTGTCCCCCAGCTTCCAGCCAAGCAGCAGGGTCAGCACCAGACCGAACAGGGGCATCATCAGGTTGGAGGTGAGGTAATCCAGCAGATCGAACAGGGTCTTGCCAAACAGGGTGTAGTCCGCCCAGGGGCCGAACGACAGACTGACCGGAATGCCGCAGGCCATGATGAGCAGGGTCAGCACCCGGCAGGCATTGCGGCGCGACCAGCCCCACTCCTCGGTGGTGAAGCGCACCAGGTGCTCCAGCATGGAGATGGAGGAGGAGAGCGCCGCCACCAGCAGCAGCAGGAAGAAGATCACCGCCAGCCCCTGACCGAACGGCAGGTGGTTGAACACCGCCGGCATGGTCATGAAGGTGAGGCCGGGGCCGGCGGCAGGATCGATGCCGGTGGAGGCCAGCACAGGGAAGATCATCAGCCCCGCCAGCACCGAGATGCAGCTCGCCAGGGTGACCACCCAGACCCCGGAGCGCAGCGCCCCGTCACTGCTCGGCAGGTAGGCGCCATAGGTGGTGTGTACCCCGAGGCCAATGGAGAGGGAGAAGAACGCCAGCCCCAGGGCGTCGAGCACCCCTTGCCCCGTCAGGTGGGAGAAGTCGGGCATCAGGAACTGGCGTACCCCGGCCATGGCCCCCGGCATGGAGAGCCCGGTCACCACCAGGAGCAGCATCATCACGAACAGGGCCGGCATCATCCAGCGCAGCGCCCGCTCCACCCCCTGTTGCAGCCCTCCCTGCACGAACCACCAGGTGAGCCCGGCGAAGACGAGATGGGTGAGGACCGGCCAGAGGGGATCGCTCACATAACCGGTGAAGAGTGCGGTGAGGGTGCTCGCCTCACTCAGGTTGAGCTCGCCGCCCACGGCCAGGGCCGCATAGCCCACGGTCCAGCCCCCCACCACGCTGTAGAAGCTGTAGATGAAGAAGCCACACAGGATCCCCATGTAACCCATCCAGCGCCAGTTCGGCCCCACCAGCTTGTGGAAGGCGCCGAGCACGCCGCGCTGGCTGCGGCTGCCGAGCAGGGTCTCCCCCACCAGCACCGCGACCCCCAGGGTGAAGCTGAAGAGCAGGAACACCAGCAGGAAGGCACCGCCCCCGTTGGTGGCTGTCACATAGGGAAACTTCCAGATGGCGCCAAGGCCGATCGCCGAGCCGGCGGCCGCCAGCACATGACCAATACGGGAAGACCACTGAACCTGGCTCATACAACCTCCGGGCAAGACAACATCAGTTCGATACTCCATGGCTAGACGCGGTGTGCGCCGCAACAAAAAAGGCCGCCTGAGGGCGACCTTTGCAATGAACAGTCAGACAAACGACACCTGCAAGGTCACCTCTCCAGGAAGGGGCTAAATCGGCCACAGAGAGCGATAAGGGGTGACATGGGAGGGCGACGCCTGCACGGTAAAAAGGAGCCACAGCCTAAACCATGGCAAGAGAAGTTGACAGGAAATAGTCTAAAACAGAACCAAAAACAGATTTAATCAAAATAAAATACCGAAATTACAGGCGGTTGCTCTGTTTAATTTCAATTAACAGATTTTTATAAAGAGTCAATCCTGCCACCCCACTCCCCGGCCAGCCCGGCCGGGGAGTGGCACAGATGACCAACCCTCCCTACACCAGGCCGCGCACCAGAATGCCGCCAATGAGCAGGGGAGCCAGCCAGCGCCAGCAGCCCATCAGCAGGGCCCGCCAGTGGGGAGCCAGCCCTTCGGGCAGCGCCTGGCGACCGAGCCGCCAGCCCAGCAGCAGCGTCAGGGCCAGCCCGAACAGGGGCATCATCAGGTTGGAGGTGATGAAGTCCAGCAACTCGAAGATGTTCTTGCCAAACAGGGTCAGGGTGGCCCAGGGACCGAACGACAGGCTCACCGGGATGCCACCCGCCATCACCAGGGCAATGACCAGGTTGCACGCCGCGCGGCGGGACCAGCCCAGGCTCTCGCACAGGAAGCACTGCAAATGCTCCAGCAGGGAGATGGAGGAGGAGAGCGCCGCCACCACCAGCAGGGAGAAGAACACCACCGCCAGCCCCTGGCCGAAGGGCAGTTGCTGGAACACCGCTGGCATGGTCATGAAGGTGAGGCCCGGGCCCGAGGCCGGGTCAATACCGGTCGCCGCCAGTACCGGGAAGATCATCAGGCCCGCCAGCACGGCGATGACGCTCGCCAGCAGCACCACCCAGAGGCTGGAGCGACCGACCCCTTCGCTGGAAGGCAGGTAGGCGCCATAGGTGGTGTGGATGCCAAGGCCGATGGAGAGGGAGAAAAAGGCCAGCCCCATGGCGTCCAGCACACCCGACATGCCGAGCTTGCTGAAATCGGGCATCAGGAAGTGGCGCACCCCGGCCATGGCGCCCGGCAGGGTGAGGCCGAAGGCCACCAGCAGCAGGATCATGATGAAGAGGGCCGGCATCATCCAGCGCAGGGTGCGCTCCACCCCTTGTTGAACACCGCCCCGCACGAACCACCAGGTCAAGCCGGCAAACAGCAGGTGGGTCAGCACCGGCCAGAGCGGATCACCGACGTAGTCGTTGAAACGGGCGGTCAGTGCCGCGCCGTCCCCCTGTTGCAGCTCCCCCGCCAGGGCCATGCCCGTGTACCCCAGGGTCCAGCCGCCCACCACGCTGTAGAAACAGAAGATGAGCAGGCTGCACAGCAAGCCCATGGCACCGACCCAGCGCCAGCGCCTGCCCATCAGTTCACCAAAGGCACCCACCACCCCGCGCCGGGTCAGGCTGCCGATCAGGGTCTCCCCCATCAGCACCGCCACCCCCAGGGTGAAGCTGAACAACAGAAAGACCAGCAGGAAGGCGCCGCCACCGTTGGCGGCGGTGACATAGGGGAACTTCCAGATGGCGCCGAGACCGACCGCGGAACCTGCGGCGGCCAGGATGTAACCGAGCCGGGATGACCATTGGGACTGCTTCATAAGAACTCCACGCGAAAGGCCTGCCAGCGAGGCCCGAAATGGCGCTCAGAGTACGCCCGCGGGCGCGCAATCACTCGGCGTATATCCGATATAAAACTCAGTTTTTAGCATCATTAACCAATAAAATTCGGATAACCCACCAATCGTGCCACAAAATAAAAACCGGAGCGGGGATGCTCCGGTTTGTTGTCTGCCTGGGTCTGGCGGGATTAGATGACCCCCAGCTCCCGCAACCGCTCCATCAGATAGCTGTGGGCGGTGTGACGCTCCGAGAGCACCACGTCCGGACGGGGGTGCAGGAAGAGCGGCAAGGAGATGCGGGACTTGGCGGCACTGCCCCCGGTCGGGTTGATGACCCTGTGGGTGGTGGAGGGGTAGTAGCCGCGGGAGGCCTCCTGCAGCATGTCGCCGATGTTGATGATGAGGGTGCCGAAATCGCAGGGCACGTCCATCCACTCCCCGTCTGAACCTTTCACCTGCAGGCCCGGCTCGTTGGAGGCGGGCAGAATGGTCAGCAGGTTGATGTCTTCATGGGCGGCGGCGCGGATGGCGCCCGGCTCCTCGGTGCCGTCGAAGGGCGGGTAGTGCAGCACCCGCAGCAGGGTCTTGTGGCTCTCTTCGATCATGGAGGAGAGCGGGCAGCTGTAGTGGGCGGCGATGTCGCCCGGGGTGTGCTGCTCCACCCAGCCCAGCAGCTCGGCGGCCAGATCGTTGGCGAGGCGGTAGTACTCCATCGCCTGCTCTTTCAGCTCTGCCGGCATCTGGCCCCAGGGATAGATGTGGAAGTACTCCTTGATGTCCTTCTGGCTGTGGCCCTTGGCCACCTCGGACACCGAGGGCGGGAAGTAGCCGTCCTGGGTCTCGCGATTGAACAGGAAATCCTGCTTCTGTTCGCTCATGAAGAAGCGATACCAGTTGTCATAGATGGACTGCACCAGCTCCTTCGGGATGGGGTGGTGAGTCAGCACTCCGAAGCCGGTGGTGCGCAGGGATTCGGTGAAGCGCTCGGCCGCATCGGGGGAGCGATAATCGACGGTCAGGACTTTCATTGTTTTTATGTTACATGCCAGTTAAAAGTAGGCGCAGTTTACCCTGCCTCCCCCGGCAAGAAAAGGCTGCCGGAAGCCCGTCTACAACGGCTTGAAAATACTGATAAAAACATCATGATACGGCCCCCTCGCCCGGAGCTTGTCCCGGACGGGCCTCCTCTTCTAGAATGCCCCACCCCCTTTGCTGTCGGAGCCCCCTCATGTCCCCCAAGATCCTGTTGTTGACCCTTCCCTTCCTGCTCGCCGGGTGCAGTTCCCTCTCGGAGGAGGAGTGCCGTGCCATGAGCTGGTACAACCAGGGCTATCAGGACGGGGAGCAGGGCAAGACCCGGAGCGCCACCCGCGACTATCAGAAGACCTGCGGGGAGTACGGCCTCAAGGTGGATGAGGCGGAGTGGCAGCGCGGCTACGCCAAGGGGCTGGAGCTCTATTGCATCCCCGAGCTTGCCTACAGCAAGGGACGGGAGGGGAGCGAATACCTGGGGGTCTGCCCCAACGACACCAGCTTCCTCACCCAGTTCGAGCGCGGCCGCAAGGAGTACCTGCTGGAGCAGCGCCTCGGCGAATTGCAGCAGGAGCTGGAGCGCACCGAGCGGAGCATCCACCAGCTGGATCAGCAGATCCGGGGCGAGAGCGACAGCCGCCAGCGCGACTACTACCGTGCCCAACGCGAGCGCGCCATCCGTCACTACGAAGGGGTATACCGGGACTACAACCGGCTGCGCTTCCCGGATCGGGTGATCCAGTTCTCCTTCGGGAGCTGACAAAAAGGGGCCGACATGGCCCCTTTCTGTTTATGCCGCAGACTGTTTTTCCCCTCAGGCGGGCAGGACCCAGCGCTGCAACGCCAAGGCGATGCCATCCTCGTTGTGATCCGCGGTGACCCGGTCTGCATGGGCCTGGATCTGGGGCGCCGCATTGCCCATGGCCACCGCCAGCCCCACCTGCTCGAACATGCTGATGTCGTTGTTGTTGTCGCCAAAGGCCACCAGGTTCTCCATGGCGATCCCCTCGCTCGCCGCCCATTGGGCCAGCCGGTTGCCCTTGCTGCAACCGGGCTGCACCAGCTCCACCGCATAGGGGGCCGCCCAGTCACGGGTGAAGGGCAGTCTCTCCACCACCTCCCCGACGAAACGGTGCAACCGGCCGGGGTCCTGGTTGAACAACTCCAGTTTCCAGATGGGGGACTGCAACCAGGACTCGATATCCTCGGCGGGCAGCAGGGAGACCTTGAGGTGATCCGGCTGGGTTGCCGACCAGCGCCGCATCCGGCCCACGTGCTCCTCGCAGCCCAGGTAGCCGATGCCGTCCCCCAGGTGGAACAGCGCCCCCATCTGCTGGGCTTGCACCTCCTCCAGCAGGGTGGAGAGAGGCGCCACGGCCAGGGGATCCCCGGCGAGGATCCTCTCCTGCACCGGATCATAGAGGTAGGCACCGTTGCTGCAGATGATGGGGGTGTCGAGGGCCAGCTCGTGGTGGAAGGGACGGGCCGTCATGAAGTGGCGACCCGTCACCAGCAGCACCTTGATGTCGTGGGCCCGGGCCTGGGCCAGGGCCGCCCGGGTAGCGGACGAGATCTTGTGATCCCGGTTCAACAGGGTACCGTCCATGTCCAATGCAATGGCCTGATAACGACTCATATCACCTCCAGGAATGTCGAGACGGGTGCGGCGCCATCCCCTCCCGTTGCCAATGTCATGACGACACATCTCACCGCCGGGAATGCGGACTGGGCATCGCAAGGCCCATGATGGGAGACGCGCTCGCCGGGGGGCGGGAACAGCGGAGCAAAGAGCCATACCGTCCCAGACTCGGCGCCGCGATGCAAGTCCGGCCCGTCATCCCGTCGCCGAACTGTGATCCCCGCGCCCTTCGTCAGCCCGCCTCGGCGCACCCGGCCACGGCGTTTCGCCTGTCCGCCCGTCTGCGCAATCCGTAGAAACCGAGGGCACAGATCACGCCGCAGAGGCCAGCCAGGTAGAAGGGCCACTCGGTCCCCGCCAGCAGCACCAGACTGCCCAGCACCACCGCCAGGATCTCGCTGCCCACCGCCAGACCGCGGTAGAGCCCCATCGCCTGCCCTTGCTGGCTGGCATGGCTGCGGTTGGAGACCGCCACCGAGGTGGCCAGCTCCCCCAGACTCATGCCGATGCCGGCCGGGATGAAGGTGAGCGCGAGCCCCCACCACTGGGTCGGCAGGATGAACATCAGCATGCCCGCCGCCATCACCAGGTGGCCGACGATGCCAAGGGAGCTGCCGCGCCAGTGCCGTGCCAGCTGCTCACCGATCCAGGAGCCCAGCATCATGGGCACGCTCACCAGCACGGCGGCTTGGGCCAGTTGCACCGGATCCCATGCCAGCCGCTCCACCAGCCAGACATTGAAGTAGGTGAAGTAGAGCTGCACCGCCCCGTAGCTTGCCAGGGTCAGGACAAAGTAGGGCAGGAGACGAGGTTGCAGCAGCAGTTGGCGGGTCGAGAGAGGAACCTCATCCCGGGTCGCCGGCACCGGGGGACGATTGGGCAGCAGCCAGAGCACCAGCAGCAGGTTGATCACCGTCATCCCCACCGCCAGCCAGGCCGCCAGGCTGTAATCCCCCGAGACCACGGCCGCATAGCCTCCGATCATGGGGCCCACCACCCAGCCCAGGTTCATGCCGATGTTGATGCGGGCGAAGTTGCGTGCCTTGGTCCTGGCCGTGCTCATGTCCGCCGCCATCGCCTGCACGATGGCGATGTCGCCGTTGAAGAAGCCCTCCACCACCCGGCTCAGCAGCAAGAGCGGCAGGGAACGCCAGGCGATGCCGAGGGCCATCAGCACATACCCCGCCAGCACCCCCACCAGACAGAGTGTCAGCACCGGCTTGCGCCCATGGCGATCGGAAAGGCGGCCAAGCAAGGGGGCCCCCAGCAGTTGAAACAACGGATAGAGCCCCATGATGACGCCAAGCCACACCTTGCGGCTCCAGTCCGACGCCTGTGGCGTCAACATGCCCTGGGCCGGATCCAGCAGCAGCGGCGCCAGGACGGGGGAAGGCAGGCTGAACCCCGCCACCGCCAGCGTCACCGTCATCACCAATACCCAGAGGGTCGCCTGTCCCTTGATCCCTTCCATCTTCGCCTCATTAAATAAAGTTATCGGTTTATTTATATTGTGAGGGGTCGTCCATTAAGTAAAGCAGATTATTGATTTAAATCGCCCTGCTACCCATAATGACCTCATCCAGGCGGTCACCGCACCGATACCCACCACCGGAGCCCCCATGAACGCCAGTACCGACAAGATCCTCTATCTGCTGAAAACCCGCGGCCCCCAGAGCGCCGCCGAACTCGGCGACCAGTTGCAGATGACGTCCATGGGGGCGCGCCAGCACCTGATGGCCCTGGAGTCCGAGGGCTGGGTGGGGTTTAGCGACGAGGCCCGCGGCCGCGGTCGCCCGGTGCGCCTGTGGCACCTCACCGACCAGGCCTGGCAACGCTTCCCCGACACCCATGGCGATCTGACCCTGCAGCTGATCGACGACATCCGGCAGGTGTTTGGCGACGCGGGCTTGGAGCAGCTCATCGCGCGGCGGGAACAGCAGATGCAGGCACGCTATGAATCCAGGCTGACCCAGCCGGCGCTGGCAGACAGGCTGATGACGCTCAAGGCGCTGCGCACCCAGGAGGGGTATATGGCAGACATGTCGCAGGAGGAGGACGGCAGCTGGCTGTGGTGGGAGAGTCACTGCCCCATCTGCAGTGCGGCCAGGGCCTGTCGGGGCTTTTGCCGCAGCGAGCTGGCGCTGTTTCGCCGGTTGCTGGCGCCGGCAGAGGTGGAGCGGGAGCAGTATCTGCTGGAGGGGGACAGCCGCTGCCTCTATCGCATCCGGCCGCCCCGCCCCTGAGCGGGCGGAACGCAAAAACAACAAAGCAGGCGCCGGGATGCCTGCTTTGTTGCCTTCGGGGAGGGGGTGCTCTCGTTCCAGCCCGTTGTTTCCCGATAAGGTCGAACGGCTGATGGGGCTCTTGACCCGGTAAGGTCCTTCACCACAGGTACCTGGTCGGGCGCCTGTCTTGCCACCGGAAGATGTAACCATGGTACTCCCCGCGATGCGGTGAGTGGTTGTGAAGTAGCAGGTATTTTCAGTTGTTTTTGCAATAGTTCACCCTTAATCTAGGAAAAGTGGATTAGTAATTGCGAAGAGGTACGGAGAATGCTGAAACTTGATCGTATAGACAGGCATATTCTGGAGCTGATGCAGGAAAATGGCCGCATCAGCAACCTGGAGCTGGCCGAGCTGGTCGGGCTCTCCCCCTCCCCCTGCTCGCGCCGGGTCAAGGCGCTGGAGGATGCCGGTCTCATCGATACCCATGTCACCCTGCTCAATGCCCGCCAGCTGGGGCTGACCCTCACCGCCTACATTCACATCTCCATGGACAGACACACTCCGGAGCGGTTCGAGAACTTCGATCGCGCCGTCAAGGACCTGCCCGAAGTGCTGGAATGCGACCTCATCACCGGCAACGATGCGGATTACCAGCTCAAGGTGGTGGTGCGGGACATGGAGCACTACCAGCACTTCCTGCTGGACAAACTGACCCACATCTCCGGCGTGACCGGGGTGCGTTCGAGCTTCGTGCTGCGCCGCATCAAACACAAGACCGCCCTGCCCCTCAACCACCTGGGCTGACAACCCACCCCGCATCCGGGGAGCACCAAAAGCAAGAGGAGGCCCGGGCCTCCTCTTCTTGTCTCTGCTATCAAGGGCATTCGCGGTCAACACAGCCCCCGGGCGCCATCGCGCCGCCAGGTGGCGAACGCCTCGTCATGCCTCGACCTGGCTGACGTCCTGCACCTGCAGCAACCAGCCGCTCTGCTCCTGCAGGGGTTCGCCGCGCAGCCGCAGCCGCTCACCGGTCGACACCCACTGCCCTTTGGGCAGAGAGATTTCCAGGCTCTCGCTGCCGTTGTCGAACACCCAGCGATCGGCGCCCAACGACTCCATCAAGTACCCTTCCATCTCCACTCTGGACTCGGCCTGCCAGGAGGGGGAGGCGGTATCACGGCTCTCGATGAAATCCCCCTGAACACCAAAGCTGGCCAGCCCCCACAGAATGGAGAGCCCGACGATGGATGATTGCATCTCTCTCTCCTGTTGGTTTGCTACCTTGAGGGCCAGTATGGGAAGAGAAAAATGAGTGCACCATGAACAAGGTGCCAAAGTGCTGGCAAGATCGCGAAAAAAACCGGCCCCATGGCCGGTCATGTCATTTTATGTCGTACAGGTCACACTACTTGGCCGCTTCTTCTGCCATCCGTGCAGCCCTTGGTTTATTTGTCCACATGGCCACCCCGCGGTGATCCGCACAGATCCCCTCGTCGGTGACCGCCCGCACCCGGACCCCGTCCTTGCAGATGGCCTGCCAGGCATCGGCATCGTCGATCTGCAACTCGGAACGGGGATAGGAGGTATCGGCGCAGGCGCACAGCAGGATGGCAAACAGAGGAAGCAGGGATTGCATGGGTTTCATCGGGTCACTCCTGACGGGAAAAGGGATCAGCGCCCCAGCTGCGCCGCCACGCGATCGCAAAGCTGCTTGAGCTGGGCCAACTCAGCATCGGCCAGATCCACCTGATTGCGCAAGCTGTCCGCCAGACAGCACTCCCTGACCTCCTGCTGCAACTGGCGTCCCGCCTCGGTCAGGCTGATGCACTTTTGCCGCTCATCCTCGTGGGAGACGGTGCGGGTCAGCCACCCCTTGCTCTCCAGCCGCTTGACGATGGGGGTCAGGGTGCCCGCATCCAGTCCGGTCTCCTGCCCTATCTCCTTGAGGCTGACCTCGTCCCGGGCCCAGAGCGAAAGCATCACCAGGTACTGGGTATAGGTGAGATCCAGCTTGTCCAGCAGCGGCCGATAGGCACGCATCACCGCATTGGAGGCGCTGTAGAGGGCAAAACAGACCTGCTTTTTCAATTCGCTCATGGAGGACCTCGCTGACGACAAGGGGGGCAGTATACCCCATCAACTTCGGGGCTGAATAGTTTGCACACAAAACAGTTGCCAGCCCCCGCGTTCAGGACTACCCTGATTTTAGTTTGCACACAAACAAAAATACCAGGCCGCCGCCCGACGCGCGGCCCCACTGCCGGAGAATGCCCATGAATGCCATCAGCCATCAAATCCAACTGCTGCGTCGCCCCACCGGTCTCCCCACCCTGGAGGACTTCGCCCTCCGGGACGTGCCCCTGCCCGCCCTGCAGGAGGGAGAGGTACAGGTCGCCAACCAGTGGCTGTCGGTGGACCCCTACATGCGCGGCCGCATGAGCGAGGCAAAAAGCTACGTTCCCCCCTTCCCCCTCAACGGTCCCCTCGACGGCGGCGCCATCGGCACGGTACAGGCATCGCGCCATCCCGATTTCAAGGTGGGGGACAAGGTGAGCAGCATGCTGGGCTGGCGGGATGCCTTCGTGGCAAACGCCGCCCAGCTCACCCGCCTGCCCGACACCACCCTGCCGCCCCAGCGCTTCCTCGGCGCCCTCGGCATGCCGGGCATGACCGCCTGGGCGGGCCTGCACAAGGTGGCACACCTGAAGGCCGGTGAAACCCTGCTGGTCTCGGCGGCCTCCGGAGCGGTCGGCACCATGGCGGTCCAGCTCGCCAAGCAGGCGGGGGCCAGGGTCATCGGCTCCACCGGCTCGGCCGACAAGGTCGCCTACCTCAAGACCCTGGGTGCCGATGCGGTGATCAACTACCGGGAGACCCCGGATCTCGACGCCGAGCTGGCCCGCCTCGCCCCCGAAGGCATCCACGTCTACTTCGAGAACGTGGGGGGCGCCATGCTGGATGCCGCCCTCAACCACCTGGTGGTGCACGGGCGCATCGTGCTGTGCGGCCTCATCGAGCAGTACAACAGCAACGGCCAGGCCAGCGGCCCGCGCAACCTCTCCCAGGTGATCCGCAAGCGCATCCTCATGCAGGGGCTGCTGGTCTCCGATCACTGGCAACACTACGGGGAGTTCCTGGCCGAGGCCATGCCGGCCTTCGAAGCGGGCACCCTCCAGGCCGAGGAGACCGTCAGCGAGGGGCTGGCCAGCATGCCGCAAGCCTTTATCGGACTGTTCCATGGCCGCAATACCGGCAAGATGCTGGTCAGACTGCCCTGATCCGGGGGCATTTCCCATCTATTTAACAGATAGAATGTCGCCAGACCCATCCGTTTAAGCGATGGAAAATCGGCATCCGATCGCCCTTGAACAGGCGGCTTGCACAACGGGCCCATCCCCCCTAAGGTGGGCCCGTTTTCCCTGGCGCACCCCGCCGTCTCAGCAAGGAGCCTCCCCTATGTCTACCCCCTATCCCCGCGTCGGTGTCGGCGTCATTCTCATCAATGGCCAGGGCCAGGTACTGCTTGGCAAGCGCAAGGGCAGCCATGCCCCCTACTGGTCCATCGCAGGTGGTCATCTGGAATTGGGGGAAACCTTCGAGTCGGCAGCCATCCGGGAGGTGGCGGAGGAGACCGGCTTCGTCATCCGCCAGCCTCGCGTCATCGCCGTCACCAACAACCTGGAGACCTGGCGCGAGAGCGGCCTGCACTACATCTCGGTCACCCTGCTGGCAGAGGTGGACGGGGAGCCGCAACTGCTGGAGCCGGAAAAATGCGAGGGCTGGATCTGGTGCGACCCGCACACTCTGCCCGAGCCTCACTTCGATGCCAGTCGCCAGTCCATCGCCTGCTGGCTGGCGGGACAATGCTACCTGCCCCAGGCACAACCGGCCCCCTGACCCTCACCGGCAGGCTGCCGCGCGTCACCCCGGTACCTCTCGTCTGCTGGCGGAGGCGACCCGCCCCCCCGCCAGCCCCTGTTGATGGCAGGCAGCGCGGGAGGGCGTACCGTCACCAAACTGTCACTTTTTTGTCATATTATCCGGGCCAGGATGATGACGAGGAGGGGAAGAGGGGAAGATGGGACAGGTATTCATGCAGTTCTTGTGGCTGGGATGCATCAGTGTTGGCGGGCCGGCCGCCCATATCGGCTATTTTCAGCGCACCTTTGTCCAGCGGCTGGGCTGGCTGAACCAGGCGGAGTTCGCCCAGTTGCTGGCCCTGTGCCAACTGCTGCCGGGTCCGGCCTCCAGCCAGCTCGGCTTTGCCATCGGCCGCCACCGCGCCGGCATCGGCGGCGCCCTGGCCGCCTTCGTCGGCTTTACCCTCCCCTCCTTCCTGCTGTTGCTGGCGGCCGCCGTCGGTCTGGGTCAGCTTGCGGGCAACCTCTGGCTGGACGCCGCCCTGCACGGCCTCAAGCTGCTGGCGCTCGTCGTGGTGGCGGATGCCGTGCTCACCATGAGCCGCCAGTTCTGCAAGACGGCGCTGCAACAGGGGGTCATGGTGGCCACCGCCGCCGCCCTCTGGTGCGCCCCCGGGCTTCTGACCCAGGTCGCCATGCTGCTCGGCGCGGCCCTGCTCTGTGCCTTGCGCGAGCCGCACCCGGGGAGTCAGGGCCTCGCGTCCACTCCTGCTCGCCAGCCTCACTGGCCGACCCTGCTGCTGTTCGCCCTGCTGTTCGTCGGCCTGCCCCTGGTGGCGAGCGGCCCCGTCAGCCAGTTGCTGGCCGACTTTTACCGGGCAGGCAGCCTGGTGTTTGGCGGTGGTCACGTGGTGCTGCCCCTGTTGCAGGAGAGCCTGGGTCACAGCCTCAGCGAGCAGCAGTTCCTGACCGGCTACGGCCTGGCCCAGCTGGTACCCGGCCCCATGTTCACCCTGGCCACCTACCTGGGCGCCGTGCTGCTGCCCGCCACTCCCCTCATCGGGGCGCTGCTGGCGACCCTGGCGCTCTTCCTGCCGGGATTCTTGCTGCTCTGGGCGCTGGGCCCCTGCTGGCAGCACTGGCTGGCTCGCCCCCGTCTGGCGGGGGCCGTGGCCGGCATCAACGCCGCCGTGGTGGGGCTGCTGCTGGCGGCCCTCTATCAGCCGGTGTGGCAGAGCGCCGTGCTCTCCCCCACCGATCTGGCGCTGGCCGCCGTCGGCTTCTACCTGCTGCGGGTGCCACGGCTCCCCGTGCTGCCCCTCGCCGCCCTGCTGACGGGGGCAGCCCTGTTGTTGGCCTGACGAACCCGCGACAAGTCAGGCAGCGCCCGCCGGGCTGTCGGTCATGGCTCTTTTCACCGAAGGGAGGCAAAGAGAGCAAGATCCGTCAGGACAGCGCGGACCCGTTGGCCGATAGTGGGCAGCACAGAGGAGAGACCATGGATCACAACCAGACAGAGGCCTACCGCCGACGCTTTCAAACGGTGACAGAGCACATCGAGCGCCATCTCGACGACGACCTGTCGCTGGAGCGGCTCAGCGCCGTGGCGCACTTTTCGCCCTTTCACTTTCATCGGCAATTTGCCGCTTACTGCGGCGTGCCGCTGGGGCGTTACATCCAGCTGCTGCGGCTGAAGCAGGCCTCTTACCGGTTGGCATTCGCGCCTCTGGACAAGGTGACTGATATCGCCCTCGATGCCGGCTTCCAGCATGGCGAATCTTTCAGTCGCGCCTTCAAGCAGACGTTCGGCCTGACGCCCAGCCAGTTCAGGCAGCACCCGGACTGGGCCAACTGGCATCGCTGCCTGCCACGGCCCCCCACAAAGAGGATTGACCCCATGCGAGTCGACATCATCCAGTTCCCGCAGACCGCCGTCGCCGCCCTGACCCATCAGGGCCTGCCCGAGCGCATCAACGACACCGCGGCGCGCTTCATCCAGTGGCGCAAGGCCACGGGCGGCTCCCCGGTCGCCACCAGCCGGACCTATGGTCTGGCGCCGGACGACCCCGCCACGACGGAGGGTGCGGCGTTTCGCTTTACCCTCTGTGGCAGCGTCGAGTCCCCCGTCGCCGAGGACAATGAGTGGGGCGTGAAGAATGCCCTCATCCCGGCCGGGCGCTGCGCCGTGGTACGCCACCACGGCTCCCACGACCTCCTGGCCGACTGTGCCCGGGCGCTCTACCGCGACTGGCTGCCCGCCAGCGGCGAAGAGCTGCGGGATTTTCCGCTCTTCTTCCACTACCACAACTTTGTACACGAGGTGCCCACCCATGAGCTGGTCACCGACATCTACCTGCCGCTGGCATAGCCCGGCACCTGACAGGGGGAGATAAAAAA
>NZ_JBFODD010000014.1:0-2182 GCF_040908115.1 Aeromonas sp. R7-1
CCCGCAGAGGCGGGCCGTTGTCATGGGGGTCAGGGGATCACGCCTTGGCGGTGTCCACCTCGCCGAGGGGGGCGGTCTCCCCCAGGCTGTCTTCGCTCTTGGCCACCACGCTCGCGGCGATGGCGTTGCCCAGCACGTTGGTGGCGGAGCGCCCCATGTCGAGGAAGTGGTCGATGCCGAGCAGCAGCAGGATGCCCGCTTCCGGGATGTGGAACTGGTTGAGGGTGGCGGCAATCACCACCAGGGAGGCGCGGGGCACCCCGGCCATCCCCTTGGAAGTAACCATCAGCAGCAGCAGCATGGTGATCTGCTGGGCCGTGGAGAGCTCGATGCCATAGGCCTGGGCGATGAACATCACCGCGAAGGTGCAGTACATCATGGAGCCGTCCAGGTTGAAGGAGTAGCCCATGGGGAGCACGAAGCTGGCGATGCGCTTGTCACAGCCAAATTTCTCCAGCCTGTCCAGGGTCTTGGGGTAGGCGGCCTCGGAGCTGGCGGTGGAGAAGGCGAGCAGTATGGGCTCGCGGATCATGGCCAGCAGGGTCAGGATGCGGCGGCGGATGAAGAGGCTGCCCATGGCGATGAGCAGCAGCCAGAGGCAGGCCAGGGCCAGATAGAACTGGGCCATGAAGCTGCCATAGGTGGCGAGGATGCCGAGCCCTTCCTTGGCGACCATGGCGGCGATGGCACCGAACACCGCGAAGGGGGCGAAGTTCATCACGTAGCCGGTCACCTTCAGCATGATCTCGGCGCTGCTTGCCATCAGCTTGACCACGGGTTTGGCGGCATCCCCCAGGGCGGCGGCGGCCAGCCCGAAGAAGAGGGAAAACACCACGATCTGCAGGATCTCGTTGGTGGCCATGGCCTCGATCACGCTTTTCGGGATGGCGTGGGTCACGAAGTCCTTGAGGGAGATGGCGCTGGCGGCCACCCCTGAGCTGGCGCCGTCATCGGGCAGTGAGAGGGAGAGACCGACCCCGGGTTGCATCAGGTGCACCATCACCAGCCCCAGGGTCAGTGACAGCAGGGAGGCCAGCATGAACCAGCCCAGGGTCTTGGCGCCGATGCGGCCCACGGTGCGGGTGTCACCCATCTTGGCGATGCCGACCACGAGCGTGGTGAACACCAGGGGGGCGATGATCATCTTGATGAGGCGCAGGAAGATGTCGGTCAGTATGGTGATGTCGCTGGCAAAGGTGGCGGCCTGGGCCGGGGCAAACAGGCGATAGCCTTGCCCGGTAAAAATGCCAAGCAACATCGCAATGAGGATGGCAACGGTCAATTTGTTCATTTTCATGGGGGGACAGTCTCGATATGTGCAGTGCCTGTGCAGGTGGGTTTGGTGCCACCTAAGTCCGTTTTTGTGATCCGGGCCATGGAATCCTGACAGCCGGTATGCTGGCAGCATGCCTAATCACGGAGGGGAAATCCAGCGACTTATATCAGAACTTTATGTTGTAAATAGTTGTATGTGATATAGATCTTGTAAATTAATTATATTAATCGCTGTTTATTTTAATGTTTGCCAGATAAATGGCTTCCAGGCTCTGTTCGTTTGAGGGGGCGCTTCCCAGGGAGAAGATCAGCAGTGCCGAGGTGCGGTGCTCCACCTGCATGTCATCCATGAAGGTGTCCCGCTCGTACTCGTCGAAGCCGAATTGGGGGCGCGTTGGCGTGACCCTGACCGCGTCCCGCGACAGGGTCAGCGACTGCACCTCTACCCAGGCATACCCCTGCGCCAGCGCCATCTCCCCCGCTCGCTTGAGCACGTACTTGCGCGCCGTTTCCCTGTCCACCAGATCGTTGCCCACAAACTCCAGTTGCCAGCGCGTCGCCCCGAGCCGGGTCTGGGAAAAACCGGTCTGGCCGTTCCAGAAGGACTTTTCGCTGTCATAGGCGGTGGCGCAGCCGCCGAGCAGCAGCGAGCCGCACAGGGCGAGGACGAACAAGAGGGAGCTTGGTGACATGGTGCTGGCCCTTGGCTGAGAGGGCCTCACTACAGCACAACGCCGCCCACGAGACAATCGCCTGCCAGGGCGTTGCCGCGGAGAGACAAAAAGAAAAGGCCTTGTCGTCTGACAAGGCCTTTCTCGGGGAATTTGGTCGGTGTGAGAGGATTCGAACCTCCGACCCTCTACACCCCATGCAGATGCGCTACCTGGCTGCGCTACACACCGACGGA
>NZ_JBFODD010000015.1:0-4354 GCF_040908115.1 Aeromonas sp. R7-1
GCGCCGGGTATCCGGCGCGACCTTGCCTGGGTTTAAACGGATAACGCGGGATGCGCGTGGTGATGCTCAGGCTGCCACGCGGATGCACGCAAGAGGATAAAGCGCAATGTCCAAACAGATTATGGTGCCGGATATCGGTGCTGATGAAGTTGAAGTCACCGAGATCATGGTGGCCGTGGGTGACAAGGTCGAACTGGACCAGTCCCTGATCGCCGTGGAAGGTGACAAGGCCTCCATGGAAGTCCCGGCACCCGCCGCCGGTATCGTCAAAGAGATCCTGATCAAGGTGGGCGACAAGGTTGCCACCGGTTCCCAGATCATGGTCTTCGAAGCCGAGGGTGCTGCCGCACCGGCTCCGGTCCAGGCTGCTGCCCCGGTTGCTGCCGCGCCGGCCGCCGCTCCTGCTGCTGCCGCTCGCCAGGACGTCAACGTGCCGGACATCGGTGGTGACGAAGTCGAAGTGACTGAGATCATGGTTGCCGTGGGCGACATGGTTGAAGCCGACCAGTCCATCATCGCCGTGGAAGGTGACAAGGCCTCCATGGAAGTACCGGCACCGTTCGCCGGCCGCGTGGTCGAGATCAAGGTCGCCGCCGGCGCCAAGGTTTCTACCGGCTCCCTGGTGATGGTCTTCGAAGTGGCGGGCGCTGCCCCGGCCGCTGTTGCCGCGCCGGCTCCTGCTGCTGCCCCCGTGGCTGCCGCTGCTCCGGTTGCCGCCGGTGCCAAGGACGTCAACGTGCCGGACATCGGCGGTGACGAAGTGGAAGTGACCGAAATCATGGTCGCCGTGGGTGACAAGGTTGAAGCCGACCAGTCCCTGATCACCGTGGAAGGCGACAAGGCCTCCATGGAAGTGCCTGCGCCGTTCGCCGGTGTGGTCAAGGAGATCAAGGTGAAGGCGGGTGACAAGGTCTCCACCGGTTCCCTGATCATGGTATTCGAAGTGGCGGGTGCCGCTCCGGCTGCCGTGGCTGCTCCGGCTCCTGCCGCAGCGCCCGTTGCTGCCGCTCCGGCTGCCGCCGCTCCTGCACCGGTTGCCCAGGCTGCTGCCGCCTCCGATTTCGTCGCCAACGACGCCTACGTCCACGCCTCCCCGGCTGTACGCCGTCTGGCGCGCGAGTTCGGTGTCAACCTGGCCAAGGTGAAAGCCTCCGGTCGCAAGGGTCGCATCGTCAAAGAAGACGTGCAGGCTTACGTGAAGGATGCGGTCAAGCGCGCCGAGTCCGCTCCGGCTGCCGGTACCGGCACTGGCAACGGCATGAGCGTCGTGGCCTGGCCGAAGGTTGATTTCAGCAAGTTCGGCCCTGTCGAAGAGCTGGAACTGACCCGTATCCAGAAGATCTCCGGTCCTGCCCTGCACCGCAACTGGGCCATGATCCCCCACGTCACCCAGTTCGACGAAGCCGATACCACGGATCTGGAAGCGTTCCGCAAAGAGCAGAACATCCTGGCCGAGAAGCAGAAGCTGGACGTGAAGATCACCCCGCTGGTGTTCATCCTGAAGGCGGCCGCCAAGGCCCTGGAAGCCCATCCGCGCTTCTGCAGCGCCCTGTCCGAAGACGGCAGCAAGCTGATCATGAAGAAGTACATCCACATCGGTGTGGCGGTGGATACCCCCAACGGTCTGGTGGTTCCGGTGGTTCGCGACGTCAACAAGAAGGGTATCCACGAGCTGTCCCGCGATCTGGCCGAGATCTCCAAGAAGGCCCGTGCCGGCAAGCTGACCGCTGCCGACATGCAGGGCGGTTGCTTCACCATCTCCAGCCTGGGTGGCATCGGCGGTACCAGCTTTACCCCGATCGTCAACGCGCCGGAAGTGGCCATCCTGGGCGTCTCCAAGTCCGAGATGAAGCCGAAGTGGAACGGTAAAGAGTTCGTGCCGCGCCTGATGCTGCCGCTGGCTCTGAGCTACGACCACCGCGTCATCGATGGCGCCGACGGTGCCCGCTTCATCACCACCCTGAGTGGTGTGTTGTCCGACATTCGTCGACTGGTCCTGTAAGTGAGAGGGCGGGCCCAGAGCCCGCCCTTTTTGCTTCTCATTTCGTTAACAGGATTGTAAACTTGCCCCGTTTTTTTCACGGCTGCAGCGGCCTTGTTTGGCATAAGACTGTGCTGTCCGGGGATATAAGAACGACAAAGAGGTCATGATGAGTAAAGAAATCAAAACCCAGGTCGTAGTACTGGGTGCTGGCCCTGCCGGTTATTCCGCTGCCTTCCGTGCGGCTGACTTGGGTCTGGATACCATTATCGTCGAGCGTTACTCCACCCTGGGTGGCGTCTGTCTGAACGTGGGTTGCATCCCGTCCAAGGCACTGCTGCACGTCGCCAAAGTCATTGAAGAAGCCAAGGCGCTGGCCGAGCACGGCATCGTCTTCGGTGCCCCGCAGACCGACATCGACAAGGTGCGTCTGTGGAAAGAGAAGGTCATCAACCAGCTGACCGGCGGTCTGGCTGGCATGGCCAAGATGCGTAAAGTCCAGGTCGTGAACGGCTTCGGCAAGTTCACCGGCCCGAACACGCTGGAAGTGGAAGGCGCCGACGGCAAGACCACCGTCACCTTCGACAACGCCATCATCGCCGCCGGTTCCCGTCCGGTGAAGCTGCCGTTCATCCCCCATGACGACCCCCGCGTATGGGACTCTACCGATGCGCTGGAACTGACGACCGTTCCTGGCAAGCTGCTGGTCATCGGTGGCGGCATCATCGGTCTGGAGATGGGTACCGTGTACTCCTCCCTGGGTTCCGAGATCGACGTGGTGGAATTTGCCGACCAGCTGGTACCGGCTGCCGACAAAGACATCGTCAAGATCTACACCAAGCGCGTTGCCAAGAAATTCAACATCATGCTGGAGACCAAGGTCACCGCCGTTGAAGCCCGTGAAGACGGCCTGTACGTCTCCTACGAAGGCAAGCACGCCCCGGCCGAGCCGGTTCGCTACGACAACGTGCTGGTTGCCGTAGGCCGTGTGCCGAACGGCAAGATGCTGGATGCCGAGAAGGCCGGTGTTGCCGTCAACGAGCGCGGTTTCATCGAAGTGGACAAGCAGCTGCGTACCAACGTGGCCCACATCCACGCCATCGGCGACATCGTCGGTCAGCCCATGCTGGCCCACAAGGGTGTACACGAAGGCCACGTGGCGGCCGAAGTCATCGCCGGCAAGAAGCACTACTTCGACCCGAAAGTGATCCCGTCCATCGCCTATACCGAGCCTGAGATGGCCTGGGTGGGTCTGACCGAGAAGGAAGCCAAGCAACAAGGGCTGAACTTCGAAGTCGCCACCTTCCCGTGGGCTGCTTCCGGTCGTGCCATCGCGTCCGACTGCTCCGACGGCATGACCAAGCTGATCTTCGACAAGGAGAGCGGCCGCGTCATCGGTGGTGCCATCGTGGGCACCAACGGCGGTGAACTGCTGGGTGAAATCGGTCTGGCCATCGAGATGGGTGCCGACGCCGAAGACATCGCGCTGACCATCCACGCTCACCCGACTCTGCACGAGTCCGTGGGTCTGGCTGCCGAAGTGTTCGAAGGCTCCATCACCGACCTGCCGAACGCCAAGGCCAAGAAGAAAAAATAATCTTCTGCCCGTTTCATAAGAAAAGCCGCTCAATCGAGCGGCTTTTTGTTGTCTGCCTTTCGGCACCCTGCGGTCAGCAGCGCCCCTTCTTGGCCTGTCCCGGTGGGCAGAAGGTTCCGTAGCCTCCGCGATCCCCGTCGCTGACCCGGATCCGGGTATCGTCCACGCTCACATCGGCCCCGTGCACCCGCACGGGGCCGCTGCTGCAGGCACTGAGCAGCCCCCCCAGCACTATCATCACGACCAGCTTGCCCATCATACCTCCTCGCGTTTTCCTGATTATGAGGCATGTGGCAGGGCGGTGGGAGACGCGTATCCCCCGTGCGTCACGGCTTGCCGTGGTCATGAAGAAGGGCGCCGAAGCGCCCTGGTGCGGGTCAGGAAGAGGTGCCGGACGCTCAGAGGCGGAAGTTGCCGACCAGCTTGTCGAGCTCACCGGAGAGGTGCTGCAGGTTGCGGCTCGACTCGGTCAGGTGATGGGCGATATCGGCGGTCTCCATGGTGAGCTGGTTGATGTCCTCCACGTTGCGGTTGAGCTCCCCCACCACGCTCGACTGCTCTTCGGTGGCGGTGGCGACCTGGATGTTCATGTCGCTGATCTGGGTGATGTGTCCGGTGATCTGGTCGAGGGCGCCGTTGGCCTCGTCGGCCTGGGTCACCACCCGCAGGCTCTGGTTGCGGCCCTGGGCCATGGCGCTGACGGCGCGGGCGCTCTGCTCCTGGAGGCTGTTGATCATGCCCTGGATCTCGGCGGTGGAGGCGGCGGAGCGGCTGGC
>NZ_JBFODD010000016.1:0-40261 GCF_040908115.1 Aeromonas sp. R7-1
GGCAAGTGGACGTACAGCGCCGACAACGGCCAGGCGGCGATCCAGGGGCTGAAGGCGGGCGAGACGCTGACCGACACCCTCACGGTGACCAACGCGGACGGCAAGACCACCACCACGGTGACCATCACCATCAACGGCACCGACGATGCACCTACCCTGAGTATCGACAAGGGGGCCGTGGTCTCCGAAGAAGGGCTTGCGGGCGGCATTACCGATACGGCAGGCAGCAGCGATACCACCGACAGAGTGGCCGCCAGCGGCAAGATCACGGTCGGTGATGTTGACAGCCATGATACGCTTACCATCAGCCTGAACGGACCGGCCGGGCTGACGTCCGGTGGGGCCAAGGTCCAGTGGAGCTGGGATGCGGGCAGCAAAACGCTGGTCGGCTACACGGGGGCGATTGGCGGCGCCGATTACAAGGCGGTGGTTGAGGTCAAGCTGACGGCACCCAATGCCAGCGGCAAGGGAGAGTGGACCTATGACGTGACCCTCAAAGGCCCCCTCGACCACGGGGATACGACCTCGGAAGACAAGCTGTCGTTCCAACTGGACGTGGAGGTCTCCGATGGCAGCGGCGTTACCAAGGGCAAGCTGGATGTCAGCGTCGAGGACGACTCCCCCATTGCCGGCAACAGCGATGCCGTTTCCGTGGTGAAGACCGATATTCCGAACGTGCTGACCGGGCTCTTCGACCTGACCAAGTACAGTGGTAACCAGAGCACCCTGAACATGGCGGGCTTTACCATCAGCGCCCTGGGCTTCAAGTCGGCAACCGATTCCTCACTGGTAACGGCGGATGTCAACGGCTCCAGCTCGGGGCTGGGGGTGGCCAGCGGTGCTGCGCCTTACCACAACCTCGCCAACGAGATTGACTTCCGTCACTTTGCCGACGGTTCGTCCGCCTCCGAGCAGCTGATCGTCAGGCTGGATGCGGGCAAGGTTGCCTACGGCGCCAACATCAAGTTCAGCAAGATGTTTGGCGGCGAGCTGGAGAGCGGGGTCGTGGAGTTCTATCGCGGTGGTGTGCTGATCAGCACTCTGGTATTCAACTCCAACGCATCGGGTGGGGAGTTCAACCAGAACTTCCAGGTGCAGCAGGGTGGCTTCGATACCATGGTGATCAAGGCGACCAACAACGGCAACACCAATACCTCCGACAACAGCGACTTCACCGTACAGAGCATCGAGTTCCTCGGTGCCAACACGGCGCAGGCCATCGCCTATGGTTCCGGCACCGTGACCCCGCAGTGGGGGGCGGACGGCAAGGGCTCCATCGGGCTGGTGCTGGACCCGGCGACCTTCGAGAATGGTCTGCGGACGGCTTCCGGCTCAGCCATCGCCATCACCGCCAGCGGGGCCAATACCCTGCTCGGGAAGGATGCGGGCGGCAACCTCGTCTTCAAGCTGGAGTTCACGCCAGCCACCGGCAAGTGGGAGTTCTTCCAGTACCAGCGTATGTCCAAACCCCTGGGTGATGGTGACATCGACTTCCAGATCCGGGTGGTGGATGGTGACGGTGACGCCAGCATTGGCTCCTTTGCCACCAAGCCTCTGTTCACGCCGCTGGTTCAGGGTGTCTCCAGCGAGAGCGTGACTGAAGGGGGCAACCTGTTGCACAAGGTCACCTTGTCCGATGCGACCCAGGAAGCGACCGAATACGATTTCGCCATTCGCGGATCGGGCAACAACCCCGCCTCCAACCAGGACTGGGGCAATGCCCAGTTCAGCAACGGCGTGACCTACAACAGCACCACCGGCAAGATCACGGTACCGGCGGGCGTGACAGACTTCACGGTGACCATCCCGACGGTGAACGATCGTCTGGTCGAGACGAACGAGACCCTCTCGGTGACCATCGGTGGTCAGAGCGGGACCGGTACCATAGTGGACAATGATCGGGCGCCGACGGCGGCTGGCGGCCACAGCGCCGGTGCCGAAGATCAGCCCCAGGTCCTGACCTGGGCCCAGTTCGGTGCCAGCGACGATCAGGGGGCGACTGATCTCGGGGTGCAGATCAACACCCTGCCGCTGAACGGTACCCTCGAATACCTCAATGCGGCTGGGCAGTGGGTTGCGGTGCAAACCGGATCCCTCATCTCCTATGCCGAGGTGAACGCAGGCCATCTGCGTTTCGTGCCCGGTCTGAACGAATCGAGCACCCATGCCGCCAACGGCAACGGCGCCGTGGTCGGCAACATGAAGGGCGACTATGCCAGCATCGGCTATCAGATAAGCGACGGTGCCAACCTCAGCAACGGCAGCAAGCTGGTGATCGACGTGGCGGCGGTGGCCGACAAGCCGACCGTTAACCTGACTCTGGTGGGCAACGGTATTCCCCTTTACAACCTGAGCTTCCCGAGCGCGGGGATCACCACGGGCCAGTTCCAGTCCGGCAACTTCGACAAAGGGGCTCTCGGGATCACCAAGACCCTGACCGATAGCTCTTCTGGTCAGGATCTGGTCAATGGCACCAGCGGCAACGACTACATCGTGAGCCAGAAGGGAGGCGGCGACAGCCTGGTCGGCAACCAGGGGGATGACATTCTGGTGGGCAGCGATGCCATCCAGGGCGATTCCCTCTACGGCGGTGAAGGCAACGACATCCTGGTCTCCGGTCTTGGCAATGACGGCCTCTATGGCGGGACTGGCACGGATATCGCCGTGCTGCCCGGCAATCGTGCCGACTACTCCATCAAGAAGGGCGAGGGTTATTCGAACAACGACAAGTGGTTCGACTTCGTCGTGTTCGAGCGGGGCGTCGGGGTGACCAAGGCCCTGCACGACATGGAATATGTCCAGTTCGCAGACGGCATCTACCAGATCAACCAGACCACGGGTGAGCTGACCCTGGTTCCGCCGACCAAGGTGGATTACCCGGTCGAGCTGACGGCCTCCCTCACCGACAGGGATGGCAGCGAGGTGTTTGACAGCCTGGTGCTGAGCGGCATGCCCAAAGGGTCCGAACTCTACAAGGGCAGCCAGTTGCTGGGTACCGTCGGGGACGATGGCAAGCTGACCTTCACCGCGTCGAACAAGCTGTGGAGCAGCAATGCACTGGATCTGAACTTGAGCGGCCTGACTCTGCGGGTACCGGGTGACAAGGCGGGCCTGGTCAATCTCAAGGTCGATGTCATCGCCAAGGAGGTCGGGACCGATCTGACCAGTACCGCGACCGATGACGACAGCATCCGCCTGAGCTACTTCAACGCCACCGAAGGGGAGCCGGGGGACCAGAATCGGACCTATGGCAGCGAGCACAATATCGTGGTGGGGGATCTGGATGGCAGCGTGATGCTGCCGGGCCAGAACTACAACCTCGCCTTTATGGTCGACAGCTCCGGCAGTATCGGCAGTGACGCCATGGCGACCATCAGAACTCAGCTGTCCCAAGTGTTTGCTAGCCTCAAGAATTCTGCGGGGGCAGCCGGTGCGGGCAAGGTCAATATCTTCCTGGTGGACTTTGATACGTTGGCCAATAAATCGGTGAGCGTGAACCTCAAGGATTCGGATGCGTTGACCAAGTTGCAGGCGATCCTCGACAGCATGGATGGCAGCAAAGACAGTGGCGGCGGGACCAACTATGAAGATGTGTTCCAGACCACGGCCAACTGGTTCAACAGTTCGACCGCACAAGGTAATACGAATGCCAAGAACCTGACCTATTTCATTACCGATGGCAAGCCGACCTTCTATCTGGACAGTGAGGGAGGCAATCCGATCGTCAATGATAAGTTCTGGGATGATGATGTTCGTCTTAACACGGTGCTTAAGGGCAGCTATGTGGCGGGCAAAATCTATAACAATGATGGGAAGACCATCATTGATGCTCAGGGCAGGGTCTACTCCTACGACTGGCGGGGTACCCAGAGCACCATCGGAGCCATGCGACCAGATGGTAAAGGCGGTTACGTATACTGGTCTCTTGGCGGCAATGGGCAGGACTCCTCTGACACAACCATCACCAACTCGGTAGCCGGCTTCGGCCTGCTGACCGGCATGGGAGTGACCGTCGAGGCGATCGGACTGGGAGCGAATATCTCCTATAACGACCTCAAGTCTTATGACTCCGATGGCGTTATCAAGACAGGGGTCAATGCCTCCGATCTCGCCAATGCCATCCTGGGGACGCCGGTCAGCAACCTGCCCGGCGCTGACAGGCTGGATGGCGGTGCGGGCGACGACATCCTGTTTGGCGACGCGGTACGCTTCACCGGCATCAGCGGGGAAGGGTATGCGGCCATCAAGCAGTATGTGAGCGGCAAGCTGGGGGCAGGGTCGGTGACCGATGCCCAGGTGCACGCCTACATCACGGATCACGCCAGCGAGTTCGATCAGTCGTCGACCAATGACAAGGGTGACACCCTCCTCGGCGGTGATGGCAATGACATCCTGTTCGGTCAGGGGGGTGATGACTTCCTGTACGGCGGTGCCGGCAACGACACCCTGTTCGGTGGTAGCGGCAACGACACCCTCTATGGGGAGAGCGGCAACGATCGCCTCTATGGTGGCAGTGGCAACGACACCCTCTATGGCGGTACCGGCAACGACATCTTGAGCGGCGGGCTGGGCAACGACATCCTGATCGGGGGGGCCGGCAACGACATCCTCATGGGGGATGCAGGTGCCGATACCTTCACCTGGCTGAAGGGGGATACCGAGGCTGGCAAGGTGGCCAAGGACTACATCGTCGATTTCAGCAAGTCGGAAGGGGACAAGCTGGATCTGAGCGACTTGCTTGACAGTGATGGCAGCAAGAGCGAGAGCTCCTTGAAGAGCCTGCTCTCGGTGTTCCAGGACAGCGAAGGGGTGCACCTGCAGGTCAAGGAGAGCAGTGCGGCGCCGGTGACTCAGGAGATAGTGCTGATGAACCACACCTTCGACTCCCTGACGGGCGGTTCAGGGACGACTGCCAACCAGGTGATCGATTTCATGTTGCAAAACAACATGTTGGATATCAACAAGTAACAGCCAAGCGGGCTGGACAAAAGCGGCAGAGCAATCTGCCGCTTTTTTTATGGGGGATTTTCGGGCGGATGGGCGCAGACGAGGGGGAGGGCAATGCAAGGAGAAGGTAAAAAAAGGGCGCCCTTCAAGAGAAGGGCGCCCGGGGTAGACGGGATGATTGCCAGAGGATCAGGCGTTGACCCCTGCCAGGCGGGAGCCGCGCTGGAAGCAGTTGGCCAGCAGCAGCAAGGTGGTGACACCGACGGTGCCGAGCACCAGCCAGGGCAACCAGGGTTGCCCCTGGGCCATGGCGTAGTCGTGCAGGGCGCCGCCGCCCACGTAACCCGTCATGCCCCCGAGCGCCAGCCCCAGTCGGCTGAAGCCCATGTAGCTGCCCCGCGCCCCCGGTTGTGCCAGCTTGGTCATCAGGGTTTCCCGCGCCGGCTCGGCGATGACGATGCCGAGATAGAAGCAGGCGAGCAGCAGGAAGACGGCGGGCAAGGTGGTGGCAAAGGCCACCAGCCCGATCCCCGTGGTCATCAGCAGCACCCCCGCCATCAGACGGTTCTCCAGCTTGAAGTGGCGCTCGCCGAACCGGGCAAGGGGGTAGAGCAGGGCCAGGGAGATGGCCGTCTCCAGGGTGTACATCCAGCCCACCGCCGTGGTGCTGCCCGCCATCTGTTTGACGAGAATGGGGAAGATCAGCATGACCTGCACCCAGAGCGCGTAGTAGCCGCTTAAGATCAGCACCAGTCGGCAGAAAGCCTTGTCCGCCAGCACCTGGCCGAGGCCGTCCCGGATCGGCGTCGGACGTACCGAAAGCTTGTAGGGGGGCAGGATCAGCAGGTTGCACAGGGCGGCGCAGACGAACAGGCCGGCACCCAGCAGGCAGACGTATTCAAAATCGAAGTTGAGCAGCCAGCTGCCGAGCAGGGCTCCCACCACGGCGCCGGCGCTCTCCAGCATCATCAGCAGGGAGATGTAGCGACCCCGCTCCCGTGGCCGGGTGAACTTGATCACCAGGGCGGCGCGGGGGGGATCGAACAGGCAGCCACCCAGCCCCGAGATGATGCAGGAGAGGATCAGTTCCAATCCGCTCTGGGCATAGGCCAGGCTGGCAAACCCCAGCGCCCGCAGCAGCATGCCGCAGACGATGAGGGGGCGCGCCCCGAACTTGTCGGCGAGGGAGCCGCCAAAGACCCCCAGCCCCTGCTGGGTAAGCTGACGCAGCCCCAGTGCCAGTCCGACCACACCGGCGGCCCAGCCCAGTTGGTCGACGAAGCGCAGGCTGATCATGGGCATCACCACGAAGAAGCCCAGGATCACCAGCAGGGAATCCAATGCCAAGAACCACCGCCCCAACCGCCTCGCCCGATCCACCATGACCCTGATACCTCTGTTTGCTTCGCTGATATTGTTGTCTTTCTTGCCCGAACGGCGCCGTCACCAAACAGAGCCAAGGAGGATGACAACTCCCTGGCTCGGTGGCGTTCAGCCGATTCATGACGATTGATGCTGCTATTCTGGTGGGGCTCCAGATATAGTGGTAGCCGACAACTGGCTATATTTCATATTGGATTTGGTTATGGCTATGACCCTCGACGATTTGCAACTGCTGCTGGATGTGGCCAACCGTGGCAGCTTCAGCAAGGTGGCCGCCATTCGCGGCTGGTCACAACCCATGGTGAGCCAGCGCATTGCCGTGCTGGAGCAGGAGCTGGGTCAGTCCCTGTTCCGTCGCCATCGTCGGGGGGCCACCCCGACCCCGGCCTGCGAGCAGTTTCTGCCTGCCGCGACTGCGGCCCTGAGCGCACTGGAAGGGGGGCGGCTGGCGATGCAGGGGGCGCCTGCATTGCCGCGGATCCGGCTCTCCTGCCTCCCCTCCCTGACCACGGCGGTGTTCGGCCCCCTGCTGCTGGCCCTGGTGGACGAGACCTTCGAGATCCGCTGCAACACGGATCACTCTGGCATCATCATGCAGGAGTTGCTGACCGGCGAGACCGACGTGGGCTTCATTCTCAAGTGCCCTGCCATCGCGGGCATCCAGCTCGAACTGCTTTACCGTTCCCCGATCATCGCCGTGGCCTGCGCCACCCACCCGCTGGCCGGGCGGCAGGGGCTGACCCTGCAGGACATTGCCAACGAGCGGCTGGCGCCCCAGCAGTGGGGGACGGGCTGCGACGAGCTGATCCTGCAGTTGCGTCTGCTGCGCCAGGTGGCGAGCCCGCTGCACGCCATCCAGCCAGCGAGTGCGGCGCGGGAGCTGGCGCTGGAGCACGGCTTCATCACCCTGATGCCGGCGCTCGCCATCACCCGGGATCTGGAGTTCGGTCGCCTGGTGAAGCTGGACGTGGTGGATCTGCCACCGGATCACTGGGACGTGATGATGGCCTGGCGCAGCGGCAAGCGCCCCAATCCCGCCAAGGAGCGGGTGCTGGAGGCGGCCCGTACCCTTGCCCGGCGCTGGTCGGGCAAGCGGACATAAAAAAGCGCCGGACCAGGCCGGCGCTCTTCGCTTATTCCCCTTGATGCCCGCTCAGACTCAGTAGCTGGCCTTGAGGGTGACGCCGGAGAAGGCGCTAAACCCGCTCAGCTGCACGTGCCAGGTCCCCGCCTTGGGGGCGTTCAGGGTACAGGTTTCGGCATTGCCGCTCTTGTAGGGGCGGCAGTCATAGCTGCTGGCGGTCGGCGCGCTGCCGAACTTCACGTAGAGATCCGCATCCCCGCTGCCGCCGCTGCTGGTCACCACCAGCTGGCTTCTGCCGGCGGGCACCTCGACGGTGAAGTTCAGCTTGCCCCCCTTGGCGGCGGTGAGATTGCTCACCGGTACCCCATTTTGCAGCACGCTGCCCGGTTGGGGCGTGGTGCCGCCGCAGGTGGCATTGACCCCGACGGCGGTGAAGGCGGCTGCCACGTCGCTCACGCTGTAGCCGAGATCCGTGGCGGCCCTGGTTACCCCGCACGCCCCCTGATCGAAGGTGGTGTTGGGGCCCCAGTAGAGACGGTTGGCCAGCACGAACACCTCGAACGCCTTGCGGGTTTGCCAGCCGCTGGTGTTGGCCAGCAGGTAGAAGGCGCGGTTGTAGACCCCGGAACTGTGGTGCACGTCGATGCCGTCATAGTAATCGCTGGCGTGGCCGATGGACTTGCCGTCCCGGGCCGGGTCCTCGAAGTAGCGCAAGGAGCCGTTGCCCTTGAAGATCTGGGCCCCCACCAGCCAGTCGTTGCTGCCCTTCATGTAGTATTCGGCCGCTTCCCCCGCCATGTCGGAGAAGGCCTCGTTGATGCCGCCAGACTGACCGGAGTAGACCAGCCCTGAGTTCTGCTCGGTGAAGCCATGGCTCACCTCGTGGGCTGCCACATCCAGGCTTACCAGTGGATAGAAGGTGGTGGCCCCGTCGCCGAAGGTCATCTGGCTGCCGTCCCAGAAGGCGTTCTCGTAGTTGCGGCTGTAGTGCACCCGCATCTTGAGCTTGAAGCTGAGCGGCGCCGTGTTGTACCAGTTGCGGTACATGTCGAACACCACGTTGCCGAAGTAGTGGGCATCGTTGAGAGGGGAGTAAGCACCGTTGATCTCCTTGACCGTGTTCTCCGGGCAGGTGAACTGGTGGATGGTGCCCCCCGTGGTGCCGTGATTCATGTTGAGGGTGTCCACATTGGTCCCCGTCATGCGGCAGTTGTCATCCACCTGGAGGGGGCCAAAGTCGGCGCCGTAGAAATACTTGCCGGTCTTGACGTTGCCCCCCGGGCCGGTGGCGTCCTTGTGGTTGATCCCCTCCCAGCGTTTGAGCTCGCTGCCGGTCTGGGCGTCGATCATCACGAAGGGGCGGCTCGGTTCCTTGCTGGCGGCGAGCCAGGAGACCAGATAGACCAGTCTGGCCTGGCCGGTCTCATCCTGCATCACGAACAGCTTGACCTGTTCGTTGCTCCCCTTGGCACCACTGCGAGCCTGGCGTGCGGCGTCGCTGGCGGAGAGGGCAACGGCCGGGCCCGTCAGGTCGGCATCGATCTTGCGCAGCATGGTGCCGGACACCTGATTGACCTGGCCCCCCAGCGCCTGATCGGCCACCAGGACCTGGCCCCACACTGGAATCCCCTGCCAGGTCTGCTCATAGCGTATCCGCTGCTGGCCATTGGGCAGCGTCACCGCTCGCACCTTGCGAAACTCGCCATCCCCGGCGCCAAGGGCGCCAATCTTGGCGGCGCCGCTCACCGCACCGGTCAGGTCGGAGACCTGGTTCACTTCCACCTGTTCTGCCGCCATGGCGGCGCTTCCCCAGCAGGCCAGCATGACGGCCAAATAGACTTTGTTCATCTCGTCTTTCCTTAGTCGATGAAGATTACACGCCGGGTCCGTTGCCCGGCGCTCTTACACTAGTGGGAAGGGGGAAAATAACGGCCTGTCATTTGTCACAGGGCAGCGAAAACAGGTAGCACGATTCACTTTTACAGCGCCAATCATCCACAAATACTTGTAATAGCAGCATGTTGAACCGCTGTGAGGGGTGATTGATGACCTTGGTAGCAAGGTGCCCGCATGGGGATCGCCATATGGGGGTTGCCAGCGGGGAAGCCGGTTGAAAAGTCCTTGGCAAACAAGGGATTGATTGACTACATTGGCTCCCATGACGGCAGATGGCCGGAGCGGAACCGGGGAGGAGTGGCGATGTTTTCATGGCAACTGGATGACGAGCTGGCGCTCCTGTTCCTGCAACCCGACATGGCCAGCGAGCTGTTTCGCCTCTGCCAGCGCAATCGCGACTACCTCTCCCAGTGGCTGCCCTGGGTGCCCCACATTCAGCAGCCCGCCGACAGCGCCACCTTCATTCGCCACGCCATCGAGAAGTTTGCCCGAGGGGAGGGGCTGACCACGGCCATCGAGTATCAGGGGGAGGTGGTCGGCGTCATCGGTTACAACCAGATCGATCAGGATCTCGGCAAGGTGACCATCGGCTACTGGCTGGCGGAGCGCTGGCAGGGGCACGGCATCATCACCCGGGCCTGCCAGGCCCTGATCCATCACGCCTTCGAGGAGATGGGGATGGAGAAGGTAGAGATCAGCGCCGCCCTCGAGAACGAGGCGAGCCGGGCCGTGTGCGAGCGGCTGGGAATGACCCAGGAGGGGATCACCCGGCGGGCGGAGCGGCTGGCGGACAGGGTGGTGGATCATGTGCACTACGGCCTGCTGCGGGACGAGTGGCTGAGGCTGAGGGATCTCTGATGACCTTCCTGTCCGCTTCCAACCTCCTGAGGGCGAGATGACGACGCTGCCTCACATTGCCACCCCCCGTACCCGGCTGACCGTGCTGACCCCGGAGCGGGCCTGCCTGATGGTGGATTTCTATCTGCGCAATCGCGCCCACCTCTCCCCCTGGGAGCCCAGGCGGGAGGAGAGCTTCTACACCCTTGCCCACTGGCAGACCCGCTTGCGCGACGGTTACGGCCACTATTTCGAGGGCAGTGCCGTGCAACTGGTGGCGCTCGATCCCAGGGGGGAGCGGGTGCTCGCCACCTGCAATTTCACGAACATTGTGATGGGCATGTTCAAGGCGTGCCACCTGGGCTATGCGATTGACAAGGAGCACGAGGGGCAGGGCCTGATGCAGGAGGTGGTGGCCGCCGGCATCGATCACCTGTTCCGGGAGCGGGGCCTGCATCGCATCATGGCCAGCTACATGCCCGCGAACCTGCGAAGCGGCGCGCTCCTCGAACGGCTGGGGTTCGAGCAGGAGGGGTACGCTCGGGACTATCTGATGATCAACGGCCGCTGGGAGGACCACGTCCTCACCGCGCTCATCAACCCCGCTGGCTAGCAGAGCCGTTGTTGAAAGGAGGGCTGGCGGGTGACCGCCATCGCTTTTTCACTGCAAGATCGCACTATCTGTACGCCTCTCATACCCCTGGGGATAAAAGCGTGTAAAATTGCGCCCTGAATTTTCCCGGCCGGCAGACGCAGGCCGCGACTCCATACATGCAAGGCAGATATTGTGACAGAAGTAGATAGATTCGCGGACATTCGCCCCTATCGCGATGAAGAAGTGCCGGCTGCCATCGAGCGGCTGATCCAGGATGACGAGTTTATCGGCGCCATCGCCAAATACCGCTTCGGTTCCCTGATGAGCTGGCTGGGCTGGGCCATTCGCCCGCTGATCCGCCAGTTCCTGCGCCACAAGTGGGCCAAGGTCAGCACCATCCATCAGGTACAGATGGGGGTGACCCGCTACATGACCCGGATGATCGCCACCTCCACCCAGGGAGTGAGCTTCTCCGGGCTCGAACACCTCAAGAAGGAGCAGGGCTACCTGTTCGTCTCCAACCACAGGGACATCGCCATGGATCCGGCGTTCGTCAACTGGGGGCTGCACACCCATGGTTTCGATACCGTGCGCATCGCCATCGGCGACAACCTGCTGCGCAAGCCCTGCGCCACCGAGCTGATGAAGCTCAACAAGAGCTTCATCGTCAAGCGCTCCGCCAAGGGGCCGCGGGAGATGATGAAGGCCCTCGGCGAGCTGTCGGCCTACATCGGCCAGTCGGTGCATGAGGGGCACTCCATCTGGATCGCCCAGAAGGAGGGGCGCGCCAAGGACGGGGATGACAAGACGGATCCGGCCATCCTCAAGATGTTCTACGTGGACGGCAAGAAGCAGAAGATCGAGTTCGTCGACTACATGCGCAGCCTCAACATCGTGCCGGTGAGCATCAGCTACGAGCTGGATCCCACCGACAAGGCCAAGGCGCGCGAGCTCTACGAGAAGTCGGTCAACGGCAGCTACGAGAAGGGCGAGTTCGAGGACATCGAGAGTATCGTCGCGGGCATCGTCGGCCAGAAGGGGCGGGTACACGTCTCCTTCGGCGCCCCCATCACCGAGGGCTTCAGCGATCCGGACGAGCTGGCGGCGCTCATCGACAAGGCGATCTGGAGCAGCTATCGCCTCTTCCCGGGCAACTACCTCGCGGCGGATGTGCCCGGCAAGGCCAGCACCATAGAGCAGAGCGCCTTCCTGACTCGCCAGTCCGAGGTGCCACAAGAGCACAAGGCCATCTGGCGCGCCATGTACGCCAAGCCGGTGGAAAACGCCGGAAAGGTTTGAATGGCACCGCTTTTGAGCGGGTGATGGAAAAAAAACGGGAGCAGATGCTCCCGTTTTTGCGTCTGGTCAAAGTCGGGGGAGATTGGGTAGTGAATAATATTGTTTCAACTGGTACGATCATCGGGTGAATGGGCGAGTATCTCTTGGCAGGGGCGGACGAGTATGCAACAGTGACTCGGCGCCATCGGCTTGGAAGCGACAGCGCCCCCGTCTGCACGGATGGCAGACGAGACGATAAAAGGACCTTCAATGGTCCTTTTTCATTGGTGCACAAAGATAGACCACAGATATATCTAAGGATGCGAACCTCATGATCACCGGCAGTCTGGATACCTTGCAACGCACCCCCTTGCCCGCCCCCCTGAACCGTATCGTGGCCGAGGTGGTGCAAAGCGTCGAACGCTGGCTGCACGCCCCCCTCGGCAAGCAGGAGGTCGACGGCCTCACGCTGTTCTGCCTGGTGAGCGAGGATCTGACAGAGCCGGTGGCGGATCGCCGGGGCGAGTTTCATGAGCAGTATCTGGACATCCAGCTGCTGCTGCGCGGCGAGGAGTGGATCGGCGTGGGCCCTCACGCCTACAGCCGGGACGGTGCCGACCATCCTCACCCCGATCTCTGGTTCGTCGATGACGAGCAGACCAGTTATCTGGCGTTGCAGCCCGGCGACTTCGCCATCTTCTGGCCGGGAGAACTGCATCGCCCCCTCTGTACTCTGACGACCCCAGGTCCGGTCAAGAAGCTGGTCGTCAAGGTTCACCAGTCGCTGCTGACCGGCGCCTGAGTGGCAACCGGGGCCTGGAGTCCCGAGTGATTGGGCCAACAGAGGCCCGTTGCGAATCGCTGATTCGACGCGCGCGCCAGACGAACGGTCTGCGCCCAACGATTTGAAAAATTGGACGCACCCTCCTGCGACCATAAGCCCCCGGCAGGGGAATCCCATCCATCGCTGGATGACACGACACTGTCGGCGTAAAGCCGAAGCACAGGAAGATGTAGAACATGAGCAAGTTGGTATTGATCCTTAACTGCGGTAGCTCTTCCCTGAAATTTGCCGTAATGGACGCTGAAACGGGCGAGGACATGCTGTCCGGCCTGGCCGAATGCTTCAATCTGGATGACGCACGTATCAAATGGAAACTCCACGGGGTCAAGGGCGACGCCATGCTGGGCGCAGGTGCCGCGCACCAGGAAGCCCTCGACCACATCGTGGGCCACATCCTGCCCCAGGATCCCGCCCTGGCCGATCAGCTGGTCGCCATCGGCCATCGCATCGTGCACGGCGGCGAGCAGTTCTCCCGTTCCGTTCGCATCGATGACGGCGTGATTGCCGGCATCGAAGCCGCCATTCCGTTCGCCCCCCTGCACAACCCGGCGCACCTCATCGGCATCCGTGCGGCCCTCAAGGTGTTCCCGGCCCTGGCCGACAAGAACGTGGCCGTGTTCGACACCGCCTTCCACCAGACCCTGCCAGAGGAAGCCTACCTCTACGCGCTGCCCTACAAGCTCTATCGCGAGAATGGTATCCGTCGTTACGGCGCCCACGGTACCTCCCACCGCTTCATCGCCGAAGAGACCGCCAAGGCGCTGGGCAAACCGCTCCATGAGCTCAACATCATCAACTGCCACCTGGGCAACGGTGCCTCCGTCTGCGCCATCAAGAACGGCGAGTCCGTCGACACCTCCATGGGGCTGACCCCGCTGGAAGGGCTGGCGATGGGCACTCGCTCCGGTGACATCGACCCTGCCATCGTCTTCTTCATGCACGACAACCTGGGTTACAGCGTGGACAAGATCAACCAGGTGCTGACCCGCGAATCCGGCCTGCTGGGCATGACCGAGGAGAGCAGCGACTGCCGCTACGTCACCGGCAACTACGCCACCGACGCCGGTGCCAAGCGTGCGCTGGACGTCTTCACCTATCGCGTTGCCAAGTACGTCGGTGCCTATGCTGCCGCCATGGATGGTCGCCTGGACGCCCTGGTGTTCACCGGCGGCATCGGCGAGAACGCCGCCATGGTGCGCGAGATGGTGCTGGCCCGACTGGCCCTGCTCGGCTTCAAGATCGACAAGGAGGCCAACAACGCAGCCGTACTGGGCGGTGAAGGCCCCATCACCGTCGAAGGCAGCCGTCTGGCCCTGGTGATGCCCACCAACGAAGAGCTGGTGATCGCCCGTGATGCCCTGAGCCTGGTCGGCTAAGGCACCCTCTGGTGATGACAACGCCCGGCCCCTGCCGGGCGTTGTCGTTTCGGCAATAGTGAGCGGCCTGTCATTTGACATGAGGGACCAGATGCGTACCCTGACCGCTGTGTGATATTGCGGAGGTAACGATGAAAGAGATGTTTTTCAACTGGTTGTCAGGCCTGGGGGTCGATGTGACCCCCATGATGGCCCTGGTGATCGCCTTGGGGTTCATCGTGCTGACCGCCATGGTGCTGCACCTGGTGCTGCACCGCATCCTGCTGGTGCGCCTGGTGGGGCTGCTTGGCAAGACCAAGCAGATGTGGCTGCCGCCCCAGTTGCAGCAACGCCTCTTCTACCGGCTCGCCTTCGTGTTCCAGGGGGCCGTGCTGCTCGGTCAGGCGGAGATCTGGCTGCCCAAAGCGTCCGAGAGCCTGGCGCTTATCGAGTTGCTGGCCCAGCTCTGGATCCTGCTGTTCCTGCTGCTGGCCCTGTTCGCCCTGCTCGACTGCCTGCTCTCCCTGAGCCGTCATACCCGGCTTGGGCGGGATCTGCCCCTGCGCGGCATCTTCCAGGGGGTGAAACTGGTGGCCAGCATCCTGGTGGGCATCCTGATGATCGCCCTGCTGCTCGGCAAGTCGCCCCTCTTCCTGTTCAGCGGCCTGGGGGCCATGACCGCAGTCCTGATGCTGGTGTTCAAGGACCCCATCCTCGGCCTGGTGGCGGGTATCCAGCTCTCCGCCAACCGCATGCTGAGCGTCGGTGACTGGCTGCAGATGGACAAGTACGGGGCGGACGGCGAGGTGACCGACATCGGCCTCACCACGGTCAAGGTGTCGAACTGGGACAAGACCATCACCACCATCCCCACCTATGCCCTCATCTCCGACTCCTTCAAGAACTGGCAGGGGATGACCGAATCCGGCGGGCGCCGCATCAAGCGCAGCGTCAACATCGATATGACCAGCGTGCGCTTCCTCACCTCGCAGGAGCAGTTGCAGCTCAAGCAGGCCAGGTTGCTGGCGCCCTACCTCAGCCGCAAGGAGCAGGAGCTCAGCAGCTACAACCAGCAGCTCAGCGATGCCATCAGCTGCCCCATCAATGGTCGCCACCTCACCAACCTCGGCACCCTGCGCGCCTATCTGGACGCCTACCTGCGGGCTCATGCGGGCATTCGTAAGGACATGACCCTGATGGTGCGCCAGTTGGCACCGACCACGGACGGCCTGCCGCTGGAGATCTACTGCTTCACGGCGACCACCGCCTGGGCCGAGTATGAAGGGATACAGGCTGATATTTTCGACCACATATTTGCGATAATTGAGCAATTCCATCTGCGTTTGCATCAGTCGCCAACCGGTTATGATATGCACAGTTGGAAAAACGGCTGATCCCGCTTATGACAAGGTGCCGTGGCGCAGCGCGGCACCGTATTTAATCGCCGACCCGTCAGCACGTGGCGGTTGAAATTTGCATGGCAGAGGAGAAAAATGGCGGCCTTCTCTTCGCCCCGGGCGCGCCCGTCGCCTCCGCGCTGGCCAGAGTGCTGAACCACCCCCTTTATCACAGGAAAGTTATGAAGCTCCTCCACAACACGGCGGCCGCACTGTGCTGCTCCCTGATCCTGGCCGCCATGCCCGCCCTCGCCATCGAATATGCCCTGCCCGCAGCCAACAGCCGCCTGGTGGGGGAGAACCTGGACTACGTGGTGTCCCCGGAAGAGGCGGGCCAACCCCTGGAAGCGGCAGCGGCCAGATTCCAGCTCGGCTTGACCAACATGCTGGAAGCCAACCCCAAGGCGGACCCCCTGCTGCTGCAGGCGGGCGAGAAGCTGGTCGTGCCGCATCAGCTGATCCTGCCGGATGCCCCCCGTGAAGGCATCGTGCTGAACGTCGCCGAGATGCGCCTCTACTACTACCCCAAAGGCAAGAAGGTGGTGGAAGTGCTGCCGATTGGCATCGGCCAGCTCGGCACCGACACCCCGGAAGACTGGGTGACCAGCGTGCAGCGCAAGAAGGCGGGCCCGACCTGGACCCCGACCGCGAAGATGCACGCCGAGTACGCCGCCCGTGGCGAGACCCTGCCTGCGGTCTGGCCGGCCGGTCCGGACAACCCCATGGGGCTGTTCGCGCTCTACATCGGCAAGATGTACGCCATCCACGGCACCAACGCCCAGTTCGGCATCGGCCTGCGGGTGAGCCACGGCTGCGTGCGTCTGCGCAACGACGACATCGAGTACCTGTTCAAGCAGGTCCCGGTCGGTACCCGCGTCCAGTTCGTGAACCAGCCCATCAAGGCCTCTGTCGAGCCGGATGGCCGCCGCTACCTGGAAGTGCACCAGCCCCTCTCCCGCAACCAGGAGGAGTTCAACTCCAGCCTGCCGGCCCCGCTGCCCATGTCCACCGCCGTGACCCGCTTCATCGCCCACGCGGACAGCGACTCCCAGCTGGTCAAGCAAGCCCTGGAGCAGCGCAGCGGCATGCCCATCGCCATCAACCGCTGATCCCGCCCTTCGGTATCCCGAGCCCCGGCCACTGTCGGGGCTTTTTTATGGCGCGGGGGAGGGGATCATCAGGGTAAACCCTTGGCAGATCGGGATAAAATCCGGCCTTATTGCAATTGAGTGGTTGCTTGGTTAGGTGTTAAACGTTTTCCGTGTGTTTTTTATTTGTTAAAAGTGGTTGTGGTCCGGCGATCTGCTGATTACTCTAGGCCGGTTTTTTAAGGAAGAGTTCGTCGCAAGAACGAACACAGACGTCACATAACGGAGTTTTGAATGACAGCTAGCACCCCCATGCTCATCACCTTTCTGGTGTACATCCTCGGGATGGTGTTGATCGGCTTCATCGCCTATCGCGCCACCCAGAACTTTGACGACTACATTCTCGGCGGCCGCCGCATGGGGAGCTGGGTGACCGCCCTCTCCGCCGGCGCCTCCGACATGAGTGGCTGGCTCCTGATGGGCCTGCCCGGCGCCGTCTTCATCGGCGGCATCTCCGAGAGCTGGATCGCCATCGGCCTCGTCATCGGCGCCTACTTCAACTGGCGCTGGGTGGCCGGCCGGCTGCGGGTTCACACCGAGAAGAACCGCAACGCCCTGACCCTGCCGGACTACTTCACCTACCGCTTCGAGGACAAGAGCCGGGTGCTGCGCATCCTCTCCGCCCTGGTGATCCTGCTGTTCTTCACCATCTACTGCGCCTCCGGCGTGGTGGCCGGTGCCCGCCTGTTCGGGAGCACCTTCGGCATGAGCTATGACACCGCCCTCTGGGTCGGCGCCGCAGCCACCATCACCTACACCTTCTTCGGCGGCTTCCTCGCGGTGAGCTGGACCGATACCGTGCAGGCCACCCTGATGATCTTCGCCCTCATCCTCACCCCGGTGTTCGTCATCATCGCCGTGGGCGGCATCGACACCGCCATGGTGCAGGTGGCGGCGCAGAACGCCAGCAACCTCGACATGTTCAAGAACCTGGACTTCATCGCCATCATCTCCCTGATGGCCTGGGGCCTGGGCTACTTCGGCCAGCCCCACATCCTGGCGCGCTTCATGGCGGCGGACTCCCACCACTCCATGGCCAGCGCCCGTCGCATCAGCATGACCTGGATGGTGCTGTGCCTGGGTGGCGCCGTGGCCATCGGTTTCTTCGGCCTCTCCTACTTCTCCACCTTCACCGAGCAGGCGGGCGGCGTGACCACCAACCCGGAGCGCGTCTTCATCGAGCTCTCCAAGATCCTGTTCAACCCCTGGATTGCCGGCGTGCTGCTCTCCGCCATCCTAGCGGCGGTGATGAGTACCCTCAGTTGCCAGCTGCTGGTCTGCTCCAGCGCCATCACCGAGGATCTCTACAAGCCCTTCCTGCGCAAGAACGCCTCCCAGAAAGAGCTGGTGTGGGTGGGTCGCGCCATGGTGCTGCTCATCTCCCTCATCGCCATCGCCGTGGCGGTGAACCCGGAGAACCGGGTGCTGGGGCTGGTAAGTTACGCCTGGGCCGGCTTCGGTGCCGCCTTCGGTCCCGTGGTGCTGCTCTCCGTGCTCTGGTCGCGCATGACCCGCAACGGCGCCCTGGCGGGCATGCTGACCGGTGCCCTGACCGTCATCATCTGGAAGCAGTTCGGCTGGCTGGGTCTGTACGAAATCATCCCGGGCTTCCTGTTTGCTACCCTGGCTATCGTGCTGTTCAGCCTGTTGGACAAGGCCCCCTCCAAGGCCATGCAGGATCGCTTCGCAGAAGCCGAGCAGGAGTTCCAGAGCCCCATGGCAGACGCCATCGCGGCAAAATAACCCCCGCCTCGACGACAAAAGCCCCGCAATTGCGGGGCTTTTTAATGGGCAAAACATGCCCATGGCAGGGATTAGGCGGGGCGCCTGCCCAGCCGCTGCACATCCTGGCGGGCGGCGGCCCCGGCCTGGCTGATCCAGCGCTGGCGGGCCCCCTCATCCGAGGTGTGGACGGGCCCCAGATGCTGGCGGTGGGTCAGCCGGATGCCGCACAGCCCCAGCACCGGCTTGTCCAGGGTACGCTCCAGGGGGGCTCCCTGCCACCAGCGGTAATACCAGGGGGGGCTGTCCATGGTGAGCAGCAGGCGCGCCGTCTTGCCGGCGAGCAACTGCTCCGGGTGCGCCTTCCCCGGCTGGTAGCGAAAGGCGAAACCCGGCAGCAGGGTGCGATCCAGCAGCCCCTTGAGCCGGGCTGGCAGGTGGCCCCACCAGACGGGGGCGACGATCACCAGATGGTGGGCTTGCGTCAGGCTCTGCTGCACCGCTTGCAGATCGGGCTCGAGGGGTTGCGCCTCGTCATAGCCATGGTGAAGATCCGGCGCGAAGCGAGCTCCCCCACGTGATGCAGGGTGACGCGCGCGCCCCTTTGCTCGGCGCTGCGGGCATACTCTCGGGCGAGGGCGTGGCAGAGGCTGTCGGGTTTGGGGTTGCCGTTGAGAACGAGCAGGTTGGGGGTCATGGTATGGCTCCTTGAAGTGAGCCCCCATTACACCCCTTGTCCCATGGGACAGAGTCAAGCCACCTTTTGCCCCCGATCCGCGGCGGCGGGATGATCCCGCCCGTCGGGGGATTGCCGCGCCGGGGCGCCATAGCGGCAGGGGTGCTGCGCTAGCAGCGTGGCGCACTGGCTCAAGCCCTGATGCTGGCGTTGCAGCCGGGCGACCTCCGCCTCGATCTGCGCCAGCTTGTCCGCGATAAGCTGCTCCACCCTTTGCCAGGGGAAGTGGTCGAGGCTGGTGACGCCCGCGAGCAGGGGAACCAGCTCCCCGAGCTTGCAGCCAAGCCGCTGGGCCTCGCGGATAAAGCCGACCCACTCCAGATCCTCGGCCTGGTAGACGCGATACTTGCCGCGCCGCCTGGGCTCGGGCAGCAGCCCGAGCTGCTCGTAGAGGCGGACCGCCTTTGGGGTGGTGCCCGCCAGCCGGGCAAATTCGCCGATATACATGGTGCTGCTCGCAAAGGAGGTATGAAGGTGCCCACTATAGGCCAGTGGCAGGGGGGAATGCATCCACACCGGGGAGGGGTGAGTTGGATTGGTAGGAATTGACGGGGGACGGCTGACAGAGGACACCCACCCTGTCAGGCAAGTCTGCTATCGAGATGGTGGGTATCCCAATTTTTGAGGTGTCTCTATGTGGCAGGACTGTTTTCAATCATAAATTCCTCAGCACCAGATTAAGTATTGGTTATGATTTAATTTCGATGTTTGTTAATTAGTTCAATTATGCTATGAGGTGATGCATCATCAGTTATTATGCCTGTAGATACAGGCCTAAAAATAGCTTGTAAAACAAGGTTACGTTCTTCTTCTGATGATGCACCTCCTTCGCTTATGAGTGCTAAATAGGCTTGTGTCATAACAACTCTTTCTTGAGAGTTCATCTGCATATGATTATGACTTAGATACATGCGAACTAAAATACGTATTAACCAAATGGCTAAAGATGTTGTAAATGCAGCAACCCCTACTTTACCCCATACAACCTGTTCTTTAGCTAAAATCTCCCATGCCACGTATGCAATAGGTAGAAAAATAATAAGAGACAGCACGATACTTGCTATGCCAAACTTTTTTGCTGATTTTTTATGGTGTTCTACATTATCCGTCCAATATTGGACAGGTGCTTTCAGTTTCATTTGATTTTTATAGGCATCAATAAAGTCTTCAAATTTCTGTTTTGATATGTTTTTCTCGTTATCGAGCTGCTGATGAAGATCTTTAATTGATTCATCGTAGCTTTTAGTTGTATGCCCTATTTTGCTTTCCAGCTCTAATTTTAATGTTCCGTTTAGGTTATTTTTTATCTCTTCAATATCTATAACGGCTTTTTTTGTCTTTCGCTTTCTGTAATTAAAGAACGACATGCTGATTTTAATTCTATTACGGCTTGCTGACTTGAATGTAACTCCTCGGTTAACTCGGATTTTGTTTTATTAAATTCCGCTATGAATTTCTTACTATCCGCTCTTGTTGAGTTGAGTAGTTCATTGAATTTTGTTTTTTCAGATAGAACTTCTGTTTTTAAGCCCTTTTTATATAGTAAAGCTTGGATTAAACCTTCAGTTTTTTTATCGATTCCATTTGAGAATGCTATTAAGCATTCAATGGCAACTTCTTTGTCTTGTAGGGTTCTTACAAATCTGCCTTTTGCTGATGTAGATAAAACGAAGTCATTTTTAATGAAAATTTCTTTAAATGTATTAATGTTATCTTCATTTATTTTATCCACTCGAGAAAAATCTGTAGTGACAGTGCTAATTTCATGATAGTGAACGAAAAATGCATCAAAGGATTTTAGTTTTTTTGTGGCTTCAGAGAAATCTAGTAGCCATTTCCAATTATTATATTCCCTTATAATGGATTGTATATCTACGGTGTTATCCATTGAATCGCCTCTGATTGGTAAAATTTTTATATGGAAACTTCACATATAGTAATGGAGAGAAACATCTCCACGAGATACTTTTATTTTTTGTTATGAGTCTTGCTAGCGACCAAACAATTTTTCCCAAAAGCCTTTTTTCTCGCGCGTCACCATTTCTTTGATGAAATCTATCTTGGGTTTACGACTATCGGATTCTTCTATCAGGTCCATCACCACATTACCGGAGCAGGTGTAGGCGCTGATATGGTACTGGTCAGTTTCGTAGCACTTGCCGAATAGGTCCTTGAAGATATCCTTCCAGACCGAGTAATACTTTATACATTGCTTCTCAGTGCCGAACATTACCCCGTAGTTTCCAACGACAAGCGCGTGGGTTATCTGCTTACGCTTCCCATTTTCGTCTTTCGCTTTGGCTATTTGTTCTGCATCCAGCACCACTAATATGAGGTCATTTTCCATAGGAGATCCATACACTCATAACGCCCAGCCTAAGAGGCTGGCAACGCATTACAAACAACTCAATCACAACAACCGTAACCAACTCGGCCCATTAAGACTGTAAACGCCACGAGTTGACAGTTCCTCTTGAGGCGTTTGTCATGTGCTTAGTCCAGCAAATAATTATATTTCTCAGGAAGTAAGCTAAACTCTCCCCAACCTAAACTTTGAAAGCACAAACCTGTTCCATTTTGTTTTACAGAACCATAGACAATCAATATACGACCAACTGAGTTGTCATCAATGCCGTGTGCTTTTTGATCTTTATCTTGAGATTTTAAGCAAAAGTCACAAACTCCTTTTGCATTATTTTCAAGGTAAGTCATTCTAATATTAGTTGGTCTTTTGTATTCACCTAGATGAACTGTGCTTACAATTTTCCCGTAATAAAACCCCGGGACATCATTTTCTTCTGAAATTGTTCTAACACTCTTTAAAAGGTCTATAAATCGAACTGCATATTTTTTATCAGGTAAGTGGAAGTATTTATATAAATTTTCGTCGAAATTTCGGCAGAGACCAGCTACCGTTTTGATCCGACTAGGCAAAGCAAATGTTTCGCCGTTATGGCGTCCAATCGCAACCTCTGTAGTAGGTCCTGCATCATCCTCTACAGGTGTTTCATCATAAATTGCAGATTGGTCATCTTTGGGTTCTGGTTTGTTTTTTAAAAAAATACTTATAATGACTAAATTTTCATCGTCAATTGCTTTCTTGGCTTCTTCCCAGTTTGCGTACCGTTTACCTTCTGGTTTAATTGACTTTAAATCACATTTTACGTCTTTGTAAGTTCTAATGTGGGAAAAGAATGCTTCTCGCCCATTGGTAGAATGATCTTTTTCTTTTGGGACACGATTAAGATTAGTAAAACAACCTGGACAGAATATGTTTCCATCCATATCGGCTTTATATTCAGATGGGATGATTTTCTTTGCATTAGCTTTGAGTAAATTTGGGTTACCCCCCTCATAGCTCCAATTTTCCATTTGATAGGCAAACTTTATTCGTCTGTTTGATTCATCTGCACCCATATAGCCTCCTTACTTAATATTGAACTCGATTGCTGAAAAGCACATAACGGTGATTAGATTGAAGGCGGCACTAATCCGATAATTGAGCCTTCCGAATAACTCCATAACGGCTTTATTACCTTGGCGGAGAAGTTATTTAAAATCATAACATTGCCAGCTGGTTCTGTGTCTGCCTGTATTCGCTTGACTTCCCCTTTTAGCTCAATCATTACGATTGCATAAAAATACATTCAATAAGGAAATCAGCGCATCACTATATTGAGCAAGGCGTAGTCACCTCGCTGCACCATGGCGAGGCCCATATCACTGGCGTTCTTTGTCTAAAACCGAATCTCCACCGACCCCGCACTGCGCTTTGCCTCGCCGTGATAGACCGCTTCGATATTATTGCCGTCCGGATCGAGGACAAAGGCGGCGTAATAGCCGGGGTGATAGACCCGCTCGCCGGGGGCGCCGTTATCCTGGCCGCCATGGGCCAGCGCTGCCTGATAGAAGCGATCGACTGTGGCGCGGTCCTGCGCCTGGAAGGCGAGATGATGGCGACCGGTCAGTGCGCCGAGCGCTGCCGGGCTGTCGATGGATGTGACAAACAGCTCGTCAGCCCAGAAGTAACCCTCACCCCCGCCGCCGATTGGCACATCGAGGGTGGCCAGTATGGCCCTGTAAAAGCGCTCGCTGGCGGTCAGGTCTTTCACCACCAGCTGGAGATGGTCGATCAGCCGACCCCGATGCAGTGTGTGCGTTTCCATACATTCACTCCACTCGACATGGTTGAAACAGTCACTTACCTCTTGCCGGTTGTGCCCTTTGGCGACGCTACCGCCCTGAATGTCAGCTTCCAGCTTGCTGCGATTGACCAAAGGGGCGTGGTTGGCATGGCTCATGGGAGACTCCGGCGAGGCGTGTGTTGCCAATTGGCTATATTAACGGCCCGCGAGCGAAGGGAAAGGAGGAAATGGCGAATTGCCGGGCAAGATCAACAAATGGAGGCTAGCCCGAAAGCCTGGCGTCCGGGCTGGATTGGCGAGAGGGGGAGAGGGGGAGAGGATAGGTAAAAGGGGGCGAGTGGCCACCAACTGGTGACCCTCTTGCTGCCTGTACGGGAGTGGTTGCCCGGCCTCTGGCCGGGCGGGGGATCAGTTGCCCGGGATCTCGTTGCAGTTGAGGGTGGGCTGACCGTAGCGCTCCAGCATGGCGTCGCTCCCCTTGGTCCAGAGGGTGAGGTTTTGCCCCTCGTACCGGGCGCCGCTGGCGCTGGGGGTCTCATAGGCGAGCACCTGCTGCTGGTTGTTACCCTCGCTCAGATTGATCATGGCGGCGGGCCGCTTGGCCTCGTTGTAGAAGTAGGTGGAGAGGGTGACGCTCTTGCCGCACTGGTAATCGACCGGCGTCGGCACCCTCAGCTGGCCCCCTTTTATCTGCAACTCGGTGATCCGCAACTGGTAGCTCTCTTCCACGCACTGGCGCAGGTCGCCCGCCTTCCAGCAGTCGTTGCGCCCCTTGATCCAGCCGCGCTGGATGGCGCGCTCGCTCTTCTGCTGCTCGGGGGAGAACCCGGCAATCGCCTTGGGATAGAGGGCTGACAGCTCGTTATCCAGCGCAGCCAGTCCGGCATCCTTGCAGATAAGGGTTTCGGCGGCGCCTTTCGCCTTGGCGCACTCGAAGGACGGGGTGGCCGCCGTGGCCAGCAGAGGGGAAAACAGCAGGGTTCCAAGCAAGATCTTGTTCATCGACAGGGCTCCAACAGGGGGCGTGATGCCCCGTGATCAGAGCACACTTTACACCCGAAGTAGGCAGGAGCACCCCGTGTTTTTGGGTGCCGGGCGGCCCTGCATGGCAATCAGACGCCGGCCAGCGCCAAGGTCTGGCGGCTACGCCACAGCCGCTCGTGGAAGAAGAAGACGACGGTGTTGATGGCAGGTTCGATCAGTGCCATCACGCCGCCGGTGAGCAGCTCACCACTCAGCAGGTAGGCGACACCGAAGGCCACCGAGAAGTGGACCAGGGCGAAGCTGCTGGTCTTGGCCTGCAGGCTGTGCTCAGGCTTGAGCTTGTGCCAGCCAAGGTCGTGGAAGTAGAAGGCGACTGTGTTCACGGCGGGCTCGATGAGGGCGATCAGGCTGGCGGTGAGCAGTTCGCCGGTCAGCAGGTAAGCCACGGTGAAGGCGACACAAAAGTGCAGGATGGCGAAGCTGATGGTCTTTTTCATGGTGGTGTCTCCTCTGGCGATGAAGGTAGTATCACTCAGAATTCCATCAAATGAAAACCATTCTCATCTATTGGCGAAATAGAAAATGCCTATCGACCAGGAAGGCACCACCAGATTGGGAGTTGCCCGGGACCGCAGCGGCGCTAGAGTGTGCCTTTTGCCATGAAAAAGGAGCTTTCATGACCATCAACTCCAACCTGTTTGTTCTCTTCATGCTGCTGCTGATGATCGTCGTCGGCGTGGTGGCCTGGCGACTGGCCCGGCGCAAGAGCCGCCACCCGGGGCTTGTCACCTTCCTGTGCGTGTTGCTCTGCCTGGTGCCGCCCTTTGCCCTGCTGGCGCTGCTCATTCTGGCGCTCTGGCGGGACATGCCCGCAGGCCCCGATGCCAGACAAGCCTAGTCCCCCTCAGCCGCCACTGCCGCAGTCATAGAAAAGCCCCTTGCGGGGCTTTTTTACTTGGAATGTCCCGCGCAGCAGGTGGCTGGTTGGAAGGGGCAAGATCGGGTGATGGCCCTACCTGCCGAGGCCAGCGATCCGAGCATGGGCTTCGCGCATTCCCTGTTCCGCCCCGTGGGGGCGCAGATCCATCCCCTCTGCGTAGACGAATTCCACCGGGATGCCCATCAGGCCGAGCACGGATTGGAGGTAGGGGGTGACCGCATCCGTCGCCTGTCCCTGATGCACGCCGCCGCGGCTGCTGAACACCAGGGCGTTGACCCCCTCCACCAGCCCCATGGGGTAGGTGTCGGTGTAACGGAAAGTCACCCTGGCCCGCGCCACCAGATCGAACCAGTTCTTGAGGGGGGTCGGCACGTTGAGGTTGTACATGGGGGCGCCGATCAGCAGCAGGTCGGCGGCCTTGAGTTCGGCAATCAGCCGATCCGACAGCGCCACCGCCTGCCGGATGGCCTCATTGGCAGGTTCAGCCCCCCGCAGGGCGTGAAACAACGGGCTGTCGAGGGCGGGCAAGTCGAGGGCGGTCAGGTCGCGCACCACCACCTGGTCCTGGTGGCCCTGCTCCCGGCGTGTGTGCAGGAAGTGCTCCATCAATTGGTTGGTGCGGGATGCGGGGCCGTTGAGGCTGGATTGCAGCAGCAGGATCTGGCTCATGAGGGGAACTCCATCTGAAACGTGTGAAGAATGAAGGGAGCTTACCAGTCATTTTTTTCCGCAGTGCTGATAGTATTTCGCCATATTGGTTCCAAAAGGTATGCAATAGATGGCAAACACGCTCAACGGCATCGATCTCTTCGCCACCGTGGTGGAGGCGGGCAGCTTCGCCCAGGCGGCGGAGCGGCTTCACCTCACCCGCTCGGCGGTGGGCAAGGGGGTGGCGCGGCTGGAGCTGCGTCTCGGCGTGCAACTGTTTCATCGCACCACCCGCAGCCAGAGCCTGACCGAGGAGGGGGCGCTCTTCTATCGCCACTGCCTGCGGGCGCTGGAGGAGGTGCGTCTTGGGGAAGCGGCGCTGGCCAGCAACAAGCTCACCCTCAACGGCAGATTGAAGGTCTCCATGCCGGTGCTGTTCGGCCAGCAGTGCGTGGCCCCCATTTTGCTGGCGCTGGCGAAGGCGCATCCCGGGCTGGCCCTGGAGCTGTCGTTCAGCGACCGCAAGGTGGATCTGGTGGAGGAGGGGGTGGATCTGGTGATCCGCAACGCAGAGCCGCCGGACAGCCTGGATCTGGCGGCGCGCAGGCTCGGGGAGCACGGCATGACGCTCTGCGCCTCGCCCGCCTATCTGGCCGAGCGGGGGGAACCTGTGACCCTGGCCGAGCTACCGGATCATGAGTGCATTGCCTATCTGCGCCAGGGGCGGGTGCTGTCGTGGTGGTGGCAGGAGGCCGAGGCATGGCGCGAGGTTCAGCCCAGAGGGCGGTTGCAGATGGACGATCTCAACGCCATCACCCAGGCGGCCATCGCGGGCTTTGGTCTCGCCTGGCTGCCGACCTGGCTGGCGCGGCCCCACGTTGAGCGGGGCGAGCTGCGCGAGCTGCTGGCCCGATTGCCGGGTCGGCGCTATCCCATCAACGCCCTCTGGCCCCATGGTCCGCATCTGCCCCTCAAGACCCGGCTTGCCATCGACTGGCTGGCGAGCCGCCTGCCCGAGCAGCTGGCCAGCGTGAACGAGCCGGGTCATCAGCCCCAATGAAAAAGGGCCTGCTGTGACAGGCCCTTTTTCATTTTCTGTGGTTCCGAGGGTCAGGCCTCGGCCTTGTTCAGCCACTCCACCCTGTACTGGGCGCCGGCGCCTTGCGCCAGCTTGGCGCACAACGGCTTGAGGAAGGCTTCAATCTGCTCGTCCAGCATCCAGGGGGGGCTGACGATGAGCATGCCGGAGCCGTTCATGCCCCAATCGGCAGTCTGGCCGGCCACTTCCAGCTCGGCCACCAGGACGTTGCCGAAGTTCTCCCGCTTGATCGCTTTGAGCATGTCGCGGGACTTGTCCGCCTCTTGCCCGAGGATGGGATACCAGAGGGCGTAGATGCCGGTGGCCCAGCGCTTTTGCGCTTTTTTAAGGGTATCGACCACGGCGAAGTAATCTTCCTTCAGCTCATAGGGGGGGTCGATGAGCACCAGGCCGCGGCGCGGGGTGGGGGGCAGCAGGGCCACCAGCCCCTCGAAGCCGTCGCGATGGTGGACGGCGACGCGGGGGTCGTACCCCATGTTGGCGCGAAGATCTTCCACCTCGTTGTTGTGCAGCTCCATCAGCGCCAGCTTGTCCTGATCGCGGATGAGGCGGCGGGAGAGCTCCGGCGAGCCGGGGTAGTAGTGCAGTTGGCCATCGCTGTTCATCTCCTCGATGACACCCAGATAGGGGGCCATGGCGGACCACTGGGCCCGTTCATCCCACAGGCGTTTGATCCCGTCGGCGTATTCCGCCTTCTTCTGGGACCAGTCGCCGCGCAGGTCGTAGAGACCGCCACCGGCATGGGTGTCCAGCACGATGAAGGGTTTCTCCTTCTTCTTGAGGGACTCGATGATCAGGGCCTGGACGGCGTGTTTGAGCACGTCGGCGTGGTTGCCGGCGTGAAAGGCGTGGCGGTAGCTCAGCATATGAGATCTCTGAGGGGGCCCTGCTGGGCACCCAGTAACGATAGATAGTGAAACAGGTTGCGGCTGTCGCCGCGAAACAGGGCGAGGGTGCGCAGGGTCTGCAGCAAGACCCCCTGTTGCAGCCGCTCCAGCTCCAGTTCGTGGGCCAGCATGGTCTGGTACTCCTCGGCCCCCACCCGTGACTTGGCCTGCTGGCGCAGGGTGCGCCAGGGGAGCAGCACCGCCTCGGTCTGTACCAGGGCAGGTTGCAAGTCCGTGAGGTCGACCGGGATCCGGAGCAGGTCGAGGTGGTGCAGCAGGAGTGCCAGGTTGACGTTGCCCCCCATGCTTTGCACGTGGAGCCAGTCCTGGCTGCGCTGGCCATAGGCGCCTGTGCTCCATGTCCAGAACTCGGAAGGGGTGGGCAGGGCGTCGGGGCTGACCCGCTCGCTGGCCATCAAGGCTTCATCACGCAAAGAAGGCCTGCTCCATGGTTTCCAGCTCTTCAGAGAGGCTCATCCACTCCAGCTCGACGTGCTCCAGCTCCTCCTTGAGGGGGCCCTGGGACTTGAGCAGCTCGGAGAGCTTGCCCTTGGCGCTCTCTTCATAGATGGCGGGATCGGCCAGCTGCTCTTCCACCGCGGCCAGCTTGGCCTGCAGCTTCTCCATGCTGGTTTCGAGCTTCTCGAGCTTCTGGCGCAGCGGCCGGGTCGCTTGCCGGAACTGGGCCTCAAGGCGCTTCTGATCCTTGCGCGCCACCGCCGAGTTGGCGGAGACGGTGCCATCTGCCGGCTTGGCATTGGCCTCTTTCTCCTGCTCGCCGAGCCACTTGTGGTAGTCGTCGAGATCCCCATCGAAGGGCTCGACCCGGCCGCCGTGGACCAGATAGAAATCATCCGTGGTGGTGCGCAGCAGATGACGGTCGTGAGAGACCACCACCATGGCCCCCTCGAACCCTTGCAGGGCCATGGTCAGGGCGTGGCGCATCTCCAGATCCAGGTGGTTGGTCGGTTCATCCAGCAGCAGCAGGTTGGGCTTTTGCCAGGTGATGAGGGCCAGCACCAGACGCGCCTTCTCGCCGCCGGAGAAGGGGGCTACCTTGTCGAGCACCTTGTCGCCATGAAAACCGAAGCTGCCGAGGTAGTTGCGAAGCTCCTGCTCGGTCTTGTCCGGCGCGAGGCGCACCAGGTGATCGAGGGGGCTGTCATCGAGGCGCAGAGTCTCGAGCTGATGCTGGGCGAAGTAGCCGATGCTCACCCCGGCGCTCACCTCCAGCTTGCCGGAGAGGGGCGGGTTGGAGCCCGACAGCATCTTGATGAAGGTGGACTTGCCCGCGCCGTTGCGACCGAGCAGGCCGATGCGCGACCCCGGCACCAGGTTGAGCTTGATCTTCTCCAGGATCACCTTGTCGCCGTAACCGGCGCTGAGGTTCTCCATGGCGATGAGGGGAGTCGGCAGGGCCGAGGGCTCGCGAAACTCGAAGCTGAACTCGGAGTCGGCGTGAGCGGGCAGGATCTTCTCCATCCGCTCCATGGCCTTCAAGCGGCTCTGGGCCTGACGGGCCTTGGAGGCCTTGTAGCGGAAGCGGTCCACATAGGATTGCATGTGGGCCATCTCCCGTTGCTGCTTCTCGTACATGGACTGCTGCTGGGCCAGGTGCTCGGCCCGTTGCAGTTCGAAGTCGGAGTAGCCGCCGCTGTATTCGTTGAGCTTGCCGTTCTCGATATGGATGATGCGATTCACCACGGAGTCGAGGAAGTCGCGGTCGTGAGAAATGAGCACCAGCGTGCCCTGATAGCCCTTGAGCCACTTCTCCAGCCAGATGACGGCGTCGAGATCCAGGTGGTTGGTCGGTTCATCCAGCAGCAGCAGATCGGAGCGGCAGAGCAGCGCCTGGGCCAGGTTCAGGCGCATGCGCCAGCCACCGGAGAAGCTTCTGACCGGCGAGTCGAGCTGATCGCCGCCAAAACCCAGACCGTGCAGCAGCTCGGCGGCGCGGGCGCGAATGCTGTAGGCACCTATGGTATCGAGCTTGCCGTGCAGCTCGGCCACCAGCAGACCGTTGTCATCCGCCTCGGCCCGGGCGAGCTCGCCCTCCAGGGCGCGGAACTCCTTGTCGCCGTCGATCACGTACTCCAGGGCGGAGCAGTCCAGCGCCGGGGTCTCCTGGGCCACGCCGGCAATCTGCCAGCCGGCGGGCAGGCTGAAGCTGCCGTTGTCGATGGCCAGCTCGCCCCGCACCAGCGCAAAGAAGGTGGACTTGCCACAGCCGTTCTTGCCCACCAGGCCCACCTTGTGGCCGGGGTGTATGGTGGCGGACGCGTTGTCCAGCAGCGTGCGGCCGCCGCGGATCAGTTCGATTTGACTGGCAACTATCATGGATGGGTCTGCTTGGCTCGATTGAAGGAGAGAAACTGGCGCGGATCTTACGTGAAATGACACAAATTTGCACTTGAGGGCGGGGGGGATGGCTGCCGCCGGAAAAACGTGTCATAACAGAGACATCTGGGGGGCAGGAGGCTGACCATGTTGATTAAAGAGATCATGACGACCCGGGTCGCGACCGTTTCCATGGATGACAGGCTGAGCGTCATCAAGGAGATCTTCGAGCAGGCCCATTTCCGCCACCTTCTGGTGGTGGAAGAGGAGGAGTTGGTGGGGGTCATCTCGGACCGGGATCTGCTGCGTGCCATCAGCCCCTATCTGGACACGGATGCCGAGATGAACCGGGACACCGAGACCCTCAACCGGCGCGCCCACCAGATCATGAGCCGTGAACCCATCACCGTCTCCCCCGAACGCTCCCTGAAAGAGGCCGCCGGCCTCATGCTGGAGCACCAGATCTCCTGTCTGCCTGTGCTGGAGAACGGCGCTCTGGTGGGCATAGTGAGCTGGAAGGACCTGCTGAGGGTCATGAGCGGCTGGCAGCCGGTCTGACGGGGCGGGGAAGGTGTGCGGGGAGCCCGTGTCGCCCGGCAGGGCTTCCCTGCTTCTCGCCTTGTTGAAGGATTAAACTGCTTTTATCCCGTTTTATAGATCACTTGTATTGCTATATTGATTTTCTTGGTCATAAATTCCGCAAGAATTATTTCGCGTGACACTATATGTCGCGGCGTCAGCTCGAATTGACGCTTTTATAATTAATCGTTCGCCGCTTCAGTTCCCATCAAGGTTTCCGGATCTACCTTAGGCTATCGGCACATCAACCGATCATCACGACCGAACTCTGGTCTGACAGAGAGTGCTTACACCTGAGGAAAGAACAATGAAAAAGACAGCATTGACGATGGCCATCTCCAGCCTGCTGCTGGCCGGTGGTGCACAGGCCGCCAACGTTTACGATCAGAATGGTACCAAACTGGACATCGGCGGCCGCGTCAACGGCATGTACTACGGCACCGATGACAACGCCACCGAAGGCGATGCCAGCTACCTGCGTCTGCACATCGCAGGTGAAACCAAGGTTGACGAGGATCTGACCGCGTTCGGCTTCGCCGAGTACAACCTGCCGGTCTCCGGTTCTGACAACGACGAGCTGCGTTACGCCTATGCGGGCATCAAGCACGATCGCTTCGGTGCCTTCAGCTACGGCCGCCAGGACGGTCTGTTCACCAAGGCGGTGAACAACTACACCGACGTGCTGCCGGAGTGGGGTGGTGATGGTCTGGGCAAGGACACCGAGGTGTTCGGCACCGGCCGTACCAACGGCCTGGCCCAGTACATGTACAACTGGCAGGGGCTGACCCTGGGTGCCCAGTTCACCGGCAACAACGACCCGCAGAACGCGAGCCGCAGCGAGCGCGTCGGTCCGAACAGCACCTGGAGCCCGAAAGGTTCTTCCGAGGGTTATGCCCTCTCTGCCAACTATGACTTCAACATGGGCCTGAGCCTGGGTGCCGCCTACAACCAGGCTGGCAAGACCGACGAACAGGCCGAGAACGTGAGCTTCGGCGGCGACAACGACGCCAAGCTGTTCGGGGTGGGCGCCAAGTATGCCGTCGGCAACCTCTACATGGCCGCCACCTACTCCCACGGTGAAGATCACCTCTTCGTGGACACCGGCTCCATGCGCGGTTACGCCGAGAAGATGGATGGCTACGAAGCGGTCGTGCAGTACAACATCACGCCGAAGTTCAAGCCCTCCCTGGCCTACCTGCGTACCGACGTGAAGGACAGCGCTCACGGCATCGATGACACCGCGACCGAATACGTCTCCGTGGGTGCCTGGTACAACTTCACCGACAACTTCAATGCCTACGTGGACTACAAGATCAACCTGCTGGACGAAGTGGGTTCCACCGGCAAGAACAGCCTGAACAAGTCCACCGACGACATCGTCGCCGTGGCCCTGCAGTACAACTTCTAAGTCGTCCCGGACGCACTGCACATCTCAGGACCGGCCCATGTGGCCGGTCTTTTTGTTGCTGGCGGACCGCGCTGGATGACAAGAGCGGCACGCCGGGGTTCAGCAATGCCCCTGTGTGGTCGATACCCTTGTTGTCGGGGCCGATGCGTGGCTGTGCTTGCCATGAGGCAGTGATGGGGCGATGATCACGCCCCGTGGTCAAGATCCTATCTTTCCTCGACGCTTTTCATTATTTCTATATAGGCTTGCGTTGTCCCGACAGGGAAAGCGGGGCTGGTTGGCATGTCGCAGCTCCGGTGCGGGGCAATTTCGGGAAATGGACGTAAGGGCGTTATATGGCGAGCATATTGGATTCAGTGGATCAACGTACCCAGCTTGTAGGGGAGAATCGCCTGGAACTGCTGATGTTCCGTTTGGGTGCCCAGCAACTGTTTGCGATCAACGTCTTCAAGGTGCGGGAAGTGGTCAAGCTGCCCCATCTGAACAAGATGCCGGGGTCTCACCACAACATCAGCGGTGTCGCCAACATTCGCGGCGTCTCCATCCCCGTCATCAACCTGCGCGGTGCCATCGGGATGCGTCCCATGGCCATCGATCAGGAGTCCAACCTCATCATCACCGAGTACAACCGCACCATTCAGGGATTCCTGGTGGGGCAGGTGGCCCACATCGTCAACATGACCTGGAAGGACATACTGCCGCCGCCCCGTTCGGCGGGTCGTGCCAACTACCTCACCGCCATCACCCGCATCCCGGAAGGGGGCGTTGACCAGATCGTCGAGATCATCGACGTGGAGAAGGTGCTGGCGGAGATCATCACCTATGACGTGCGCATCTCGTCCGAGGTGCTGGACGAGGAGATCCTGCCCCAGATGCAGGGACGCCGGGTGCTCATCGTCGATGACTCCAGCACGGCCCGCAACCAGGTGCGCGAGACTCTCGCCCAGCTCGGGCTCGAGGTCATCGAGTGCCAGGACGGCTTGCAGGCCCTCAAGCTGCTCAAGGGGTGGTGCGATGCGGGCAAGAAGGTGACCGACGAGATCATGCTGATGATCACGGACGCCGAGATGCCGGAGATGGATGGTTATCGCCTGACTCACGAGGTGCGCAGCGATCCGCGCATGTCCGATCTCTTCATCACCCTGAATACTTCCCTGAGCGGCAACTTCAACGAGGCCATGGTCAAGAAGGTGGGGTGTGATCGCTTCATCTCCAAATTCCAGCCCGACTTGCTGGTGGACGTGGCCCAGCAGCGGATGCGGCAGATCCTGGGCCGTTGAACCCGGCACGCCGAACCATGAAAAAGCCTCCGCCATGCGGGGGCTTTTTGCTGGGCAAGGGGAAGGGCCATGGGCCCGGCCACCGGGCTATTGAGTCAGCAGAGGCTCGACAAAGCGGGCGACCTTGTCGCGGATCCGGGGCTGGGCGGCGGCCGTCGGGTGCAGTCCATCGTTCATCATGAGTTCAGGGCGCAGCACAATATCATCCAGAAAGAAGGGCATCAGCGGCAGGTCGTTGGCCTTGGCAAGATCCGGGAAGATCTGCTCGAACTGTTGCAGATAGCGCGCCCCATAGTTGCGGGGCAGCAGGATCTGGGTCAGCACCGTCTTCGCCTGGTGCGCCCGGGTGAGCTCGATCATCTTGGTCAGGTTGGCCCGGGTGATGGCGGGAGCAAAGCCCCGCAGCCCGTCGTTGGCGCCGAGTTCGATCAACACCCAGTCCGGTTTGTGGGTTTCGAGCAGGGCGGGCAGGCGAGCCAGGCCGCCCTGGGTCGTTTCACCGCTGATGCTGGCATTGATGAGGGTGTGTTCTCCCCCCTGCTGCTGCCACTTTTCATTGAGCAGGGCAGGCCAGCTCTGTTCGGCCTGCATCTGGTAGCCGGCACTCAGGCTGTCGCCCAGTACCAGCAGGGTCTGGGCCTGGACGGACGCTGCCCAGCAGCACAGGCAACTCACGGCAAACAAGAGACGCATCATGCAGTCAACTCCCACGTTCTATTGTCATTACAGGTTCAGGCAAACAGGATACCCAAGATGAGTTCAACGCCCATTATCGCCGTCAGGGGGCTCGGTAAAACCGTTCGCCTCGGTCAGGAAAGCCTCACCATCCTTGAAGGGATCGATCTGCAAGTCAATACCGGCGAGACGCTGGCGCTGGTCGGTGCGTCCGGTTCCGGCAAGTCCACCCTGCTCGGTTTGCTGGCCGGTCTCGATCTGCCGAGCAGCGGCGAGATAGAGATCCTCGGCCACTCCCTCACCCGGCTGGACGAGGAGGGGCGCGCCAGGCTGCGGGCCGAGCAGGTGGGGTTCGTGTTCCAGTCGTTCTTGCTGCTGCCCACCCTGAGCGCCCTGGAAAACGTCATGTTGCCGGCCGAGCTGCGGGGGGAGACCGACAGCGAGCCCCGTGCCCGGGAGCTGCTGGCCCAGGTCGGTCTGGGAGAGCGGTTGCACCACCTGCCGCCGCGCCTCTCCGGCGGCGAGCAGCAGCGGGTCGCCATTGCCCGTGCCTTCATGACCCGCCCCAGTCTGCTGCTGGCGGACGAGCCCACCGGCAACCTCGACAGCAAGACCGGGGAGACGGTGATCGAACTGCTGTTTCGTCTCAACCGCGAGCACAACACCACCCTGGTGGTGGTGACCCATGACCATGAGCTGGCCCAGCGCTGCCAGCGGCAGCTGGTGATGTCAGCCGGGCGGCTGGAGGCACAGGCTGTCATGGCGGCCAGGGTGGGAGAGCTGTCATGAGTCATTGGAGACAGAGCTGCACCAGGGGATCGCTGGCAGCAGCATGGACGGTGAGGGAGGCGTCATGAGTCAGTGGCGACTGGGATTGAAGCTGCTGCGCCGGGAAGGGTTCAGCGGCGAGCTTCGCTGGTTTGTGCTGGCGCTGGCGCTGAGCGTCGCCTGCGTGCTCAGCGTGGCTCTGGTGGCGGATCGGCTGGATGCGGGGCTCAAGGCCTCCGGGCGGGATTTCATCGGAGGGGACAGGGTGCTGCGCTCCGCGACGCCGGCACCGGCAGAGTGGCTGGCGCAGGCGCATCAGGAGGGGCTGGCCGTGCAGACCACGGTCAGCTTCAACAGCATGCTGTTTCACGGCGATACCCTGCAACTGGCCTCCATCCGCGCCGTGCCCGGGGATTTTCCCTTCTACGGCAAGCTGGAGCTCACTCCCCAGCGCGCCCCGGCGCCCGGCGAGATCTGGCTCTCCGCCAGGGTGATGCAGCTGCTCGGCGCCAAGGTGGGTGAGGTACTCGAGGTCGGCAACACCCGGCTGACGGTGGCAGGGGAGCTGGGCCAGGAGCCGGATCAGGGGTTCAGCCCCTTCCAGATGGCACCAAGGGCCTTGATCCACAGCGCCGATATCGAAGCGACCGGGGCCCTGCTGCCGGGCAGTCGCCAGCAGTGGCGCTATCTCGTCAAGGGGCCCCGTGACGCCATCGCCCGCTATGAGGCCTGGCTCAACCCCAGGCTGAGCGCCGGGCAGAAGCTCGTCAAACCCGATGATCAGGGTACCCAGGTGGGGAAATCCCTGGGCAATGCCGAGCGCTTCTTCCGTCTGGCATCCCTTGCCGGCGTGCTGCTCGGCGCCCTGGCCATGGGGATAGCGGTGCGCCATTTTGCCGAGCGCCAGACCAACATGGTGGCCCTGCTCAAGACCCTGGGGGCCTCGCGGCGCACCCTGTGGCAACTGATGGGCACCCTGCTGTTCTCCCTGACCCTGGTGGGGGCCCTGATGGGGCTGGTGGCGGGCAGCGCCATGCAGTGGCTGACCCTGAACCTGCTGGGGGATCTGCTGCCTGCGGATCTGCCGCCCCCCTCCTGGCGACCCTTCGCCCTTGGCCTCGCGGTCGCCTTCTTCATCACCCTGATGCTGGCGTTCGTTCCCTTCCTGAGGCTGCTCAAGGTACCGCCGCTGCGGGTGCTGCGCCGGGAACTGGAGGCGGGGATCCCCCCCTGGCTGACGGTGCCCGTGGGGCTCATCGGGCTGTTTGCCCTGGTGTGGGGCTTTACCGCCGACATCAGGCTGGCCTGCGGGCTCATCGGTGGCATGGGGGTGTTGATGGCGCTGCTGGCCCTGCTCGCCTCCGTGCTGCTGCGTCTTGGCAGTCGGCTCAAGGGGCCCCATGCCCTGCGCCTGGCCATCAATCACCTCTCCCGGGAGCGGGGCAGTGGTCTGTTCCAGCTGGCGGGCTTCGCCCTGGCCCTGATGCTGTTCGGGCTGCTGTGGGCGGCGCGGGTCGATCTGCTGGAGGATTTTTCCACCCGGTTGCCTGCCGATGCCCCGAACCGCTTTCTGGTCAATGTGGCGGACAGCGAGCGGGAAGGGATCCTGGCCGATCTGCACCAGGCCGGGGCCATCACCTCGGACTTCTACCCCATGGTGCGCGGGCGCCTGACCCGTATCGCCGGTGAGGCGGTGGGGGAGGATGCGGCGCGGGAGGGGGTGGACAGAGAGCTCAACTTCACCACCACATCGGCCCTGCCCGCCGACAACAAGGTCACTGCCGGTCAATGGCTGGCCGGCAAGGGGGAGGTCTCCGTCGACGAGGCACTGGCGGGACGGCTCGGCATCGCGCTCGGAGACGTGCTCGGCTTCACCATAGAGGGGCGGGCGTTCGAGGCCAGGGTGACCAGCCTGAGGTCCATCAAGTGGGACAACATGAGGCCGAACTTCTACATGATCTTCTCGCCGGATGTGTTGGCCCCCTTCTCCCAGACCTGGCTCGGCAGCTATCGTCTGCCGCCTGAGGGGCGAGGGGCAGAGGTGGAACTCATCCGCCGCCACCCCACGGTGAGCCTCATCGATGTGGAGGATCTGATAGGCCGCCTCACCCTGGTCTCCGATCAGGTGAGCCGCGCCCTGGGGTTGATGCTCGGGCTGGTGACGGTGGCCGCCCTGCTGGTGCTGCTGACCCAGACCCAGGCCGGCATGGCCCATCGGCGCCGGGAGCTGCTGCTGATGCGCACCTTGGGGGCGGGCAGCGCCCTGCTCGAGAAGATGCTGCGCTGGGAGCTGGTGGCGAGCGGTGCCCTGGCAGGGCTTTGCGCCGCCATGGTGGTGGAGCTCTGCTCCTTCGGCCTGCAGTGGTGGTGGGAGGGGGCGCAGTGGCAGTTCCACTGGGCCATCTGGGCTGCACTCCCCCTGCTTGGGGCCGTGCTGGTGACCCTGGCCGGACAGGGCATGCGCCGCCAACTGCTGGCGGGTACCCTGAGCGACCGGCTCAGGGGACTGGGGCAGGGGCTGCTCTGATGGCTCGACACATCCCGACCTTGGTCGGGATGTGTCATTGGGTCAACGGGGTGAGTGCAGCAGATTGTCCAGAGCGCCGGGCAGGGCCGGGAAGCTGAAGTGAAAACCGGCCTGCTGCAAGCGGGCGGGCAGCACGTGCTGTCCGGTGAGCAGCAGATCCGCCGCCTCTCCCATCAGGAGTCGCAGGAGGGGGGCCGGTACGAAGAAGAGGTGCGGGCGATGGAGCGTGGCGGCCAGGATCTCGCTGAACCGGCGATTGCTGACCGGTTGCGGGGCCGTGCCGTTGAAGATGCCGTCACACTCGCCGTGCTCGACGAGAAACAGCATGGCCCGCACCAGATCCTGCACGTGGATCCAGCTCATCATCTGGGTGCCGCTGCCCATGGGGCCGCCGAGGCCCAGGCGGTAAGGGGGCAGCATCCTGGGCAAGGCGCCCCCCTCCATGCCGAGTACCAGGCCTATGCGCAGGATGCAGACCCGGGTCTGGGCCGAGCGGGCCTGCTGGGCAAGCTGCTCCCACTGCTGACAGAGACGGTGGGTGAATTCGTCGTGAGGGCTCTGGCATGTTTCATCCAGAGGGGCGTCATCCTGGCGGCCATACCAGCCGATGGCGGAGGCATTGAGCAGCAATCTGGGGGGCGTGCTGGAGAGTTTGACGAGATCCACCAGCTGTTCGGTCAGCAGCCAGCGGCTGTTGCAGAGCAACTGCTTGCGGGACTCGCTCCAGCGTCCGGCGGCGATGGGTTCGCCGGCCAGGTTGATGACGATGTCCACGTCATTGAGGTGATCCAGCCTGTCCAGGCTGTCCAGCAGGGTGACATCGTGGCCGAGCAGCTCGTAGGCCCGGCTGCCCTGGCGGGTCAGCACGACTACTTCGTGCGCCACCTTGAGGTGTGCCACCAGACGGCGGCCGATAAACCCCGTGCCCCCCGTGATCAGTATCTTCATGTCCTGCCTCCCTGACGCTCTAGGGTCTACTCTAGAGCCTGGGTGCCCGATGGACAAGCTCCTGTTTTTATGAGCATTATGATTTTTGTCTCCCAAGACGCCGCCCCCTTTGTCCACGGGGTTGCCGGGCGTTGCGACCACGGGGGGCGCCGTGGCGCGGCGGTATCAGGGGCTCATTCCGGCTTGCCAAACGGGCGCCAGCGGGTAAACTCGAGCGCTTTTTCGCCATGTTCATGAGGGCCGTTATGCCATTTCGACGTTTGAAGGTGCGTCAATTCTATGTCCGGCTGCTCTGTGCCTTGCTGGCCGGTCTGTTGCCCATGCTCCTTGGGCTCGTCATCGTCATCTGGCAGACCGCCACCGGCGTGAAACAGGATGCGGTGGCGCGCCTGGAACATGCCAGGGTCATGTTCGACCGCACTCTGGACAATGCCCAGTTGGCGGCGTCGGCCCTCACCGGCAGCCTGGGCAGGCCCTGTCTCGAGGTGGTGCAGGGGCTCAGGGATCAGGTGGCCACGGTGCCGGATGTGCGCAGCGTCAACCTGGCCAGGGGAGATCGGATCTACTGCTCTTCCCTCTATGGCCCGGTCGATGGCGGCATCAAGCTGGATGACTATGTCGGGGGCAGGCTCGACCTGATGAAGGGCAACCCGGTCACCCCGAATCGCCCCCTCATCGCCTACCGGGAAGAGGTGGGCGAGTTCAGCGTGCTGGTGGGGGTCGACGGCTACTACCTGCTCAACATCCTGGACATGCTGAGCCGCAACTCCCCACTGGGGCTGGTGGTCGGCAACGAGATGCTGCAGCGAAACAGCGAGCTCACCGACAAGCTGATCCCCAAGGATCGCAATGGCTATCTCGAACAGGTCTCGACCAGGTACCCGTTCAAGGTAGTGACCACGGTGTCGGTGGATGAGTACCGTGCCCACATCTGGGACTACTCCAAGGTGGGCGTCATTATTTATCCTCTGCTGAGCCTGCTGCTCGGGGTGGCGGTCTTCTGGCTGATGGGCCGTTCGACTTCGCCGGCCCAGGAGCTGAAACGGGCACTGTCCCAGCAGGAGTTCATCCCCTATCTGCAACCCGTGGTGAACGGGGAGGACGGCCAATGGAGCGGTTGCGAGGTGCTGATGCGCTGGCAACACCCCCGTCAGGGGATGATCTCGCCGGATCGCTTCATTCCCCTGGCAGAGGACAGTGGCCTCATCGTGCCCATGACCCGGCTGCTGATGGCGCAGGTGCGCGAACAGTTTGCGGGCAAGGCGCACCATCTGCCGCGAGGGTTTCACTTCGGCTTCAACATCAGCGCCAGCCACTGCAAGGATCTGAGCCTGGTGGAGGATTGCCGGGATTTCATCAACGCCTTCAAGGGGAACCCCATCAAGCTGGTGCTGGAGCTGACCGAGCGCGAGCTCATCGTGGCGGACGAGACGACGGACCGGCTCTTTGCCGAGCTCCATGCCCTCGGGGTCTTCATCGCCATCGACGATTTCGGCACCGGTCACTCCAGCCTGACCTACCTGCAGACCTTCCAGGTCGACTTCCTCAAGATCGATCAGAGCTTCGTCGGCATGATTGGGTCGGACGCGCTCTCCAGCCACATAGTGGAGAACGTCATCGATCTGGCGACCCGGCTCGGTCTGCAACTGGTGGCGGAAGGGGTGGAGAATCAGGTGCAGGCCGACTATCTGAAGGCCCGCGAGGTGACCTTCCTGCAGGGCTACCTGTTTGGCAGGCCCATGCCCATGAAGGAGTTTGTCAGCCAGCTGGCCGGGCAGGAGCGCTGAGGGGAAAGCGCGAGGCAAAAAAAAACC
>NZ_JBFODD010000016.1:40364-62882 GCF_040908115.1 Aeromonas sp. R7-1
GCTGGTTTTTTTATGGCCGGATGGCTCAGAGCATGCGGGCCAGGGCGCGGCACAGACGCTGAACACCCTCTTCTGTGGTCGCTTCATCCACACAGGAGAAGCTCAGGCGCAGGGTGTTCTGGATCTCGGGGCGCACATAGAAGGGGGCGCCGGGCACGAAGGCCACCTTCTCCTTGATGGCCTCGTCGAACAGGGCCATGGCACTGACGCTGGACGGCAGGGTCAGCCAGAGGAACATGCCCCCTTCGGGACGGGTGTAGCTGACGCCGGGCGGACAGTGGCGGGCGAGGGCTGCTTCCATGGCGGCACGCTGGCGACCATAGACCTCCTTGATCTTCTCCAGGTGAGCGTCGAGGGAGTTGTCGGTCAGGAAGCGGTGCAGCACCTGCTGGCTGAAGGCGTTGCTGTGCAGGTCGGTGGCCTGCTTGGCGATGGTGACCTTCTTGCGCAGCCAGTCCGGCACCACCATCCAGCCCAGGCGGAAGGCGGGCACCACCGTCTTGGAGAAGGACCCGAGCAGCACGGTGTTGTGGGGGGCCAGCTTGGCGATAGGGGGCAGGTGCTCCCCCTCGAAGCGCAGCTCGCCATAGGGGTCGTCTTCCACCATCAGCAGATCGTGGCGCACCAGGCGCTCGGCCAGGGCTTCCCGGTTGGCGCGGCTGTAGGATACACCACTCGGGTTCTGGAAGTTGGGCACGCCGTAGAGCAGCCTGGCGCTGGAGCCCTGCTCCAGCAGCGCATCCAGCGCGGCCAGATCCAGCCCCTCTTCACCCAGGGTGATGGGCTTGAAATTCGGTTGATAGACGGAGAACGCCTGGATGGCGCCAAGGTAGCCCGGCTCTTCGATGATGAGATCCTGCCCCTCGTTCACCAGCACCTTGCCCAGCAGATCCAGCGCCTGCTGGGAGCCGCTGGTGATGAGGATGTTGTCAGGATTGACGGTCATGCCGTGGCGGCTCAGGTAGCGGTCGGCGATGAACTGGCGCAGCGGGGCAAAGCCCTCGGTGGTGGCGTATTGCAGCGCGGCGGCTCCCTGCTCGCGCAGCACGTCCTGGCACGCTTGCTCGATGGCCTTGACCGGGAACAGATGGGGGTTGGGCAGGCCGCCGGCGAAGGAGATGATCTCCGGATTGGCGGCAACTTTGAGGATTTCGCGGATAAAGGAAGGCTCGACCTTCTCGAAGCGCTGGGCAAAAAACGGCTGCATAGGGTTCTCTCTGACTAGGTGGCGGTCGCTCCATTCAACCGCCAGGTTATCCGTTTGTATCAGATTTCAGAAATGAGGCAATGGCTGTCACAAAAATCCATAAAAAAGGGCAGGTTTGGCACCTGCCCGAATTTTATCGTCCCGACCCCGGTCAGGGGCGCAAAAACCCCTGTCAGGGGGACATCGGGCGGGATGGGGCTCAGAGCCCCGGCGCCTTGAGGAAGCGGATCATCAGGTCGGTGTTGGCCCCGAGCTGCTGCTCGATCCGGCCCGGGAAGAGCTCGGCCATCTTGTCGAGGCGATCATGCTCCGTGTGCCAGATCTTGCCCCACTGGGTCTCGCTGTCCCGGTCGCAGGCGCTCTTGGTGGCGTCGTCGTAGCAGTCCCACAGCGCCGGATTGGTGCTCTGGGAGTAGCCGTCATAGCCATCTTCCCCGTTGATGGTGAAGTTGGTGGCCTCCACGTAGGCGATGGGCACCCCCAGGCAGGCGAACGGCGCATGATCGGACCAACTGCCGGTCTCCCCTTCCGGGTAACCGCTGTAGCTGGGGTGGATGGCGAACGGGGTGGCGGTCTGCTGGGAGATGGCCAGCAGGCGATCGCGCACCTTGGGATCGAAGCTGTAGCGGCTCGGGTCGGCGCAGTTGTACTCGGCCACGTCGGAGTGGGCCGAGTGGACATAGACGATGTCACCCCCGGCGATGGTGTCGTAGTTCACCATGGCCAGCAGCTTGGCGACGGCATCGGTGTCGAGACTGGCGGCATAGGCTTTGGATCCGTTGAGGCCGTTCTCCTCGGCGCCGAAGAAGGCGAAACGCACCGTGTAGGGCAGGGTCTCTCCCTTGAGTGCCTCGGCAACCGCCAGCAGGGCGGCGACGCCAGCCCCGTTGTCGGTGGCGCCTTCGGATCCTTTCTTCTCGCCGGTGCTGTCATAGTGGGCACCGATGAGGATCACCTTGTCGCTCTGACCCTTGAGCTCGGCGACGATGTTCTGGGAGGTTCGGTCTGTGCCGCCCCGGGTGTAGGTGAACGGCTGGTTCTGCACCTCGTAACCCCAGCCGGCCAGGTGATCCTGGATCCAGGCGGCGGCGCGGGTTTCGGCCTCGGTGCCAGTGGGACGAGCGCCTATCCCTTCTGCGCCAGAGCTCAATTGCACCAGAAATTCATGGGCCTGAGCTGCGGGGGCAGGGGGTTGGGAGTCGTTGTCAGAGGGGTTGCAACCGGCCAGCAGGGCAGGCAGGACGAGGGCCAACAGGGTTTTCTTCATACTGCAATCCTTTGTTGTATATGGTTTTATTTTTCCGCATCAGGATGAACCCGACGTCCGGCAGATTCTGTGAAGGGGGTGGCATTTGTCAACCTTGCCGGTGGATGTGGGCAGTCCCAGGGGATTTGTTGTGGGAAACACTTGCGCCTTGTGCCTATCTTGGGATAATTCGCTCCCCTGTTTTTGCGAACTGATGCAATAACGAGCGATCCATTTATGTCGGCTCTGTTCCAGAGCGATGCAATAACGAGCAATTTACTATGTCTGTGACCCAAGATGTGTTTAACGAAGACGGCAAGTTCATGCGCAAGATCCGCAGCTTCGTCCGTCGCGAAGGCCGCCTGACCAAAGGGCAGGAGAAGGCCCTGGAAGAGCTCTGGCCGGTCATGGGCATCGATTTCGCACCAGAGCCGCTCGACATGGTGGCCCTGTTTGGCCGCGAGGCACCCGTGGTGCTGGAGATCGGGTTCGGCATGGGCGCCTCCCTGGTGGAGATGGCCAAGAACGCCCCCGAGAAGAACTTCATCGGCATCGAGGTGCACTCTCCGGGTGTGGGCGCCTGCCTTGGCACCGCCCAGGAGGCGGGCGTCACCAACCTGCGCGTCATCTGCCACGATGCGGTGGAAGTGCTGGAGCACATGATCCCGAACGGGTCTCTCTCCTGCCTGCAGCTCTTCTTCCCGGACCCCTGGCACAAGAGCCGCCACCACAAGCGTCGCATCGTGCAGCCTGCCTTTGCCCAGGACATCCGCCAGAAGCTTGCCATCGGTGGCGTCTTCCACATGGCCACCGACTGGGAGAACTACGCCGAGCACATGCTGGAGGTGATGAGTGCCGCCGAGGGGTACGAGAATACCTCCGCCACCGGCAACTGGGTGCCCCGTCCCGACTGGCGCCCCCTGACCAAATTCGAGCAGCGTGGCCATCGTCTGGGCCACGGTGTCTGGGATCTGATTTTCAAACGAGTCAACTGAGTCAACGTATCAACTAAGGAGCTTTCATGGCCAACCGTAGCCGCCGTCTGCGTAAGAAACTGCGCGTCGATGAATTCCAGGAAATGGGGTTCGACATCAGTTTCAACTTCCCGGTCGGCACCGCCGAAGAGACCATTGATGCCGTGGTCGATGCGCTGATCGACGAGGTGATTGAGCCTCGCAAGCTGGCCTTCGCCGGCTCGGGTCACCTGGCCTGGGAAGGGATGATCTGCACCCAGCAGCTCGGCAAGTGCACCGACGAAGACCGTTCCGCCGTTCAGACCTGGCTGCAAGGCAAAGGGCTGGAGGCCGTGGTGGTCACCGAGCTGTTCGATCTCTGGTACGGCGAGCCGGCCTGATATCTGACTGCCTCCCGGGCAGATAGAAAATCCCGCCGCCGGCGGGATTTTTGTCGGTGGGCTGGCCCCGCCTCGTTTCACGTCATGGAATAGCCAATGGTGTTGTCATCCGAATTACTGGCCGGCATCCTGGAAGAGGTGCGTCCGCTGCTCGGGCAGGGGAAGGTGGCCGATTACATTCCCGCCCTGGCCCAGGTGCCTGCCGACCGGCTGGGGATCGCGGTCTGTACCGTTGAAGGGGAATTGTTCACCGCAGGTGACGCTTTCGAGCCTTTCTCCATCCAGAGTATCTCCAAGGCCCTGAGCCTCACGCTGGCCTTGACCCTCTATCAGGAGGAGGAGATCTGGGCCAGGGTGGGCAAGGAGCCCTCCGGCCAGCCGTTCAACTCCCTCGTCCAGCTGGAGTTCGAGCAGGGTATTCCCCGCAACCCCTTCATCAACGCCGGTGCCCTGGTGGTGAGCGATCTGCTGGAAACCCGGCTCACCGCTCCTCGCCAACGCACTCTGGAGCTGGTGCGCCGCCTGTGCGGCAACCCGGCCATCATGGCGGATCAGGTGGTGGCGCGCTCCGAGTACCAGCACTCCGCCCGCAATGCCGCCATCGCTTATCTGATGAAGGCCTATGGCAACTTCGAGAACGAGGTGGACAAGGTATTGCAGAGCTACTTCAATGCCTGCGCCATCCGCATGAGCTGCGTCGATCTGGCACGAGCCTTCGTCTATCTGGCCAACCGGGGTGTCCCTCTTGGCGAGAGCACGCCCCTGCTGCCGGCCCGGACCACCAAGCAGGTCAATGCCCTGCTCGCCACCTGCGGCCTCTATGACGAGGCGGGCGACTTCGCCTACCGGGTCGGCATGCCGGGGAAATCCGGGGTGGGGGGCGGCATCATGGCGCTGATCCCGGGAGAGCTTTCCATCTGCGTCTGGTCACCCGAGCTCAACAAGGCGGGCAACTCCCTGGCCGGGACGGCGGCGCTGGAGCTGCTGGCCGAGCGCCTGGGCCGCTCCATTTTTTAACTCTCTTCACTATGCATCGAGACGACATCATGAAACGAATGACTGGACTGTGGCGAAGCTGCCTGACCGCCTTGCTGCTCTGGTGTGCCTGGCCCGCGCTGGCCGCCGAGCTGCCCCCGCTCTCCCTAGCGGATGCCAAGGGGAAGGAGGCGGTGATCCTGGATACCCGCCCGAGCTATTTCTATCAGGGCTGGCCCATGGACGGGGAGAAGCAGGGGGGCCATGTGGCCGGTGCCGAGCTGCTCTCCGCAGAGTGGAAATACAGTGACGAGGAGTGGCCTGTGGCGCTTGCGAGCAAGGGTCTGAAGGCCGACAAACCCGTCGCCCTCTATGGGACCCCTCGCGAGGTGGCCGAGGTGGCCCGTCTGCTGCGCCTGCAGGGCATCAAGCAGCTGTTCGAGCTGCAGGGATGGAAAGAGGCGCCCCGGGAGCATCTGGCACGCTGGCAGCAGCTGGTCCATCCGCTCTGGCTGGCGGACTTGCAGGCAGGCAAACCGGTCATCGCCGCCCCCAAGGGGGAGTGGAAGGTGTTCGAGGTGGACTGGGGATCCCCCAAGGCCTATCTGCTGAGCCACATTCCGGGAGCCGGCTACATCGACACCAACCGGCTGGAAGGGGAGCCGCTGTGGAACAAGGTCTCTGACGAGGCGCTCAAGGCGCTGCTGCTGGAGAACGGCATCCGTCATGACACCACCGTCATCCTCTATGGCCGCAACACCATGGCGGCGGCCCGTGCGGCCCATCTGATGATGTATGCGGGGGTCGAGGATGTGCGGCTGCTGGACGGCGGGCTGGAGGCCTGGTTCGTGCAGCATCTGCGCACCGAGACCGGGCTGGCCAACAAGTTCACCCCGGCCAAGGAGTTTGGCGTGGCCATCCCGGCCCATCCCGAGTACTACACCACCCTTGACCAGGCCAAGGCCCTGCTCAAGCAGCCGGACGGCGCCCTGGTCAGCGTGCGCACCTGGGACGAGTTCGTGGGCAATACCTCGGGCTACAGCTACATCAAGCCCAAGGGGGACATTCCCGGGGCCAGATGGGGTCATGGCGGGGTGGATGCCAACAGCATGAGCGACTTCCACAACCCGGACGGCACCATGAAGCCCGCCCGCGAGATCCTCGCCATGTGGGATGAGTGGAATATCGAGCCGACCCAGCAGGCCGCTTTCTACTGCGGCACCGGCTGGCGCGCCTCAGAGGCGTTCTTCTACGCCTGGTTGATGGACTGGAAGCGGATCAGCGTCTACGACGGCGGATGGTTCGAGTGGAGCATGGATCCGGCCAACCCCACCGTCACCGGCGAGCGCAAGCCGGGCAACTGAGACGGCAAAGCCGAGCAGCGGAAATAAAAAAGCACCTTCATGGAAGGTGCTTTTTTTGTCTGCAAGGCATGGTGAACCGGGATCAGAAGGAGGCCACGCTGGTCTGGTCGTAGAGGCCGTACTTCCTCGACAGCATCTGGCCGCCGTCCCGGGTCAGGGGGACCCAGCTGATGTTGGCGCTGTCGATGGTGGACTTGAACATCATCAGGTCGAACGGGATGGTGATGTAGAGGCCCTTGGTGAAGCTCCCTTCGCCGTACTCTTCTGCCGACACATTGGTGAAGGTGGCAAAGAAACCGGCGCTGATCCCCGAATCAAAGGTCTTGGCGAAGTTGAACGTGGCGCCATAGTCCCCCGCGAGGTAGCGACCCACCGAGATCTGGGCGGTCACCTTGTCCAGAAACGCCGGTTGCCAGTAGGTGGTAACATGGCCGGTGGCGATCTGGTAATCGGCGAGCTGGAGGGTGTTCTCCCAGTCCCGCTGCCTGACCAGGTTGAGATCGGCGCCGATGGCCCAGTTGCGGTTGAAGGGGCGATACAGGGCCTCCCCGCCGACACCGGCATACATCATCTCCAGATAACCGCCATAGGCCTGGCCGTACCAGCCATCGGCAAACTTGTCCATGTGGGTGAGCTGCAGGTTGTTGAGCAGCACATTCGATGACGTCACGTACTCCCGCACCCAGGTACGGACCCGGGGCAGGGCCTCTCCATCGGGCGGCGGCTCGGTGTAATTGAACTTGTCGTAGTTGTTGACGAGGTTGACGAAGACGGTGCTGCTCACCCAGTCGTGCTCGGTCATGTGCCAGTCGGTGTTGGCATTCAACCCGAGCTGGTACATGTAGAAACTCTCGGCTCCCCCGATGGACTGGCTCAGCTTGGGCACTATCTTGAAATCCCATGAGCGGGGGTCGGCTCCATGGCGCAGTGTGCCTTCGACGGGGGCCGGTGGCTGGCGGCTGACCTCGATCTCTTGTGTCTGGCCTAGGGGGAGATCGCTGTTGGCACGACGCACGGAGTCGAGATCGACTCGGCTCTCCTGCAGGGGCATCCCCTGCTTCTGCTCGATGATGCGCAGCTCTTTCACCGTGGAAGGCAGGGCATTGACGGCCAGCAGGGTGGCTCGCTGCTCGCTTTGGGCCTGCTCCCTGTATCGGGTCTGCTCTGCCTCCAGCGTCAGGGTCTCCTTGTCACTGTAGAGTGAGGCCTGTTGCCAGCCCCCATTGCTGGCCAGCTGGGAAGAGAGCGTCGACCAGTCGACCTGCTCCAGGGAGTCGACCTGGCTGGCCTGATAGGCCGGAACGGGGGGATCCATGACCTTGGGCAGCGACAGGGAGGGGTCGTTGAAGTTGGTATGCCATGTCAGCCCCCACATCAGGGTATTGCCGCGCTGATAGCTGAGGTGCATGTCGAACACATCGTAAGGCTGGTAGACGATGCCCACATTGATGGGGGTGCTCTGAACGATGGCCCCCGCCGACTCGTGACTGTAGTCGTTGCCCTCGTATTCGAGCTTGAGCCTGAGGGGCTGCCAGGGGGTCTGGTACTCTATCCCTCCATAGAGGGCCGCCGGGCCATGGAACAGGCTGCCGAATTCAAACTTGCCGCCGCTGCCCGAGAAGCCGTCATCACGCTGACACCAGCCTTCACGGACTTCACAGAAGGGGTTCTTGATGTTGCCGCTCTGACCCATGTTTCCCCACGCCATTCCCAGGGTGAAATCAAGGTTCTTGTAGCGTTTGCTGGCGACGATGTATTCGCTGTCAAAGAGCCCGGTCCCCATCACATCGCGCAGGCCCACAGAGACCTGCGGGCGCCAGGTGGATTCGGTCCAGAGTCGGGCTTTGACATCCAGCCCCTTGTCCTTGTAGGTCTGGTCGCCACTGAAATTCTCGTCATTGCTGTAGAGCCGGGTGCGAATGTCGGTGTATCTCAGGGTGGCTTCCAGCCAGGAGAATGGCTGCATGGAGATGGACCAGCGCCGGTATTCCTGGTCATCCATGTAGTTGAATGAAAACTCGCCTTCCGGTGCCATGCGTGCCGTCGGCATCTGGAGCAGGCCCACGCCACCAAAATCACTCTGGGTGGGGAGGAGAGGCGAGAAGCTGTCCGTGTTGGCAAACGCGAAGGGGGAGGCAAGCAGCGAGAGAGTGGCGATTCTGGTCAGCATTACTCGGGTATCCGATTAGCAATCATGTCGGCAATACGGAGATTGATGTTCTTGAACTGGGCAGGCAACAGCGCCGGATCGAAACCGGCAAACAGGGTTGCACCCGGCATGGGCTCGATATGGTATTCGTTCCACACCGCGACGGGGGACAACTGGACGCGGCCATCCGGCTGGATGAGATAGACCTCGCCAGGGTTGGCGCCGGGTAGCAGACTGTGGCCCTGCCAATATTCAGCCAGCCCCTTGGCGGGTTCATGGGGCATGGACCTGCGACTGTTGATCAATCCCAGCAGGTAGAGGCTGGATGGCCTGCGAGAGAGATAGAGAGAATAGTCGCCAGAGAGACGAGGGTTGTTTGCCGGCTCCACTCTGCTGAGATCCGGATCCAGCTTGATGTCAATCCGGCCGACCACATCGAGCTGATCCAGCTCGCGCAGCAGTTGCTGGGTGGCCTGAACCAGACCGCCCTGATGCGCTCTCATCCAGAAAACCTGGAGGGCTTTCAGATCGCTGAGCAGCTGTTCTTTGGCTTGCTGTGCAGACTCATCTTCGGCGGGGGAGGAGATGATGGCGGCAGGCCAGTAGACGTCGCCGGGCAAGCCGGGCGCATTCAACAGCTGTTCCAGACGCTGGCTATCGGAGAGGGAAATGGTGGTCTTGCTGGCATGGCCGACCATCACCCGGGTGATGCTGTCGGCATGAAGCCAGGGGGCATAGCCAATCAGAAGCGAGAGTATGATTTTTTTCATGGTGCATAGGGCTTGGTGAAGACCATCTCGATGGTGCTGTTGTCAGGGCCGATGTGCTGAATGGTTTTTCTGACCAAGCCCGTCTTTTTGTCCAGCCAGTAATAATTCCGCCACGTCAGGTCATCCTTCACCGACTGGACCGTCTCTTCGTAGAGGGAGGTCGTCAGCACGGCGCCATTGATATCCAGATTTTCATCAGCCAGCTGTTTGAAGATGGTGTGGAGGTTTCTTCCGCTGTGGCGAAGTTGCGCCCATTCGGCCAGATAACTGAATTGGGCATCGCCGGGAATGACGGCCTGACTCAAGGGATCCGCCATGGTGGCGGCGAAATAGCGAAGGTCATTATCCAGCTTGAGCGTCTTGGTAATTCGACCATGCTCGGTCACTATCAAGCCTCTGTCGCTGCTGACCCAGGAGAGGCGATCCCCCTCGGCAAAGGCGAGCACGAGCAATATAGTGGGTCTGTCATCAATGGTGAGCAATGCACTGGCATAGGGCAGCTTTTCGATGGCTTCCGGGGTAATGCTTATCTCATCATCCGCAGTGAAGATATATTTGAGCTGTTGATAGCTATCAACGTTGCTGTCTGCACAGCCAAACAACAACATTGATAGCAATAAAAGAATGCGCTTGATTAGCATGAAAGCATCACTGAATAAATAGAGAAATAATAAAGACTGCCCTGAGGCAGTCTTTATTTCATTATATCAACGAGCTGTGCTGGTGACAGTCGAGGGGTTGTCGTCGTTGTTGTTGCTGGCAACGGCAACGGCAACACCGATGGCAGCAGCAGCGGCTACGCCAACGGCCAGGGCACCAGCGGTGATGCCACCGACAGCAGCACTGCCAGCAGCACCAGCACCGGCAGCGGCGCCAGTGCTGGAGCCTGCGCCAGCAGCGACTTCTTCAGCAGCCATGGTCGGGCTGGACAGGGCCAGCAGTGCAGTCATAATCAAAACACTCTTCTTCATATATTTCCCTTATAAAATCAGAATAGTCGACGATCGTTCTACTCTATTGTGATGGCAAGCCATCGTTTTTGATCAACTTGCATCCATTATTTTTTATCATGACGGAATGCAAATCGAACCAAAATTATCATCACCCCCAACATGCCGCCCAAGAGGGCACCCAATACGACGATGAGTGCCCGTTTCGGCTTTATTTTCTCTTCGGCGATAACGGCAGGGTCAAGCACTTTAAAGACATATTCCTGATTGACTTCGGCGAGCATCAAGGTTTTGGTCTGCTCTTCTATCAATTGATAAAAGACTTTCTGCATATCGGCAACGGAAGTCTTGGAGAGTTGTTCGGTCAAATAGGCGATATTGCGTTTTGACTCCTCCTGATCCCGCTGTTTCATGGTGCTGTTGAGATCGTCGATCAACCAGTCCACCCACTGTTTTGCCAGTTGAGGGGAGTAGAAGTCGACGCTGACGGTCAGCAGCCCTGTCTTGGGGTCGCTGTTGAGATTGACCAGGCTCCTGAACGCCTTGATGAGCTCCCAGTCAGTGGGCTCGGGAGACCTGCCGGGCGGCATCTCGCGGACCCACTGTTGGGTCTGGGTGTCATAGACCTCGGGGTTGATGAGCAGCTCCCCCGTGGTTTTATCCATGCCGGTGGCGGCGATCAGGGGGACGGCCAGTTGATGGCGACGAATGAACTCCCCGAGAAACAGCCGCGACTTGCCCACCTCGATGGCGATGGAAGCCTTGTCTCCTCCTTTATTGCCCAGATCGACCCCGGCCAGACTGGCCAGCCCGCCGAAGCGGGAGGCCAGCGCGGAGAGTCCTCCCCCCTGTTGTTCAAGGGAGGGGGTCAGGAGCGCTTCGGCACGATAGATGTTGGGACTCCACAGTGCGAAGGCAACGGCTAGACAGGTAGCGATCAATGTGGTGGCAAAGAGCCACCACTTGCCTTGCCACAGGGCAATAGCCAGCTCTCGCAGGTCGATTTCATCGCTTGCCGGAGCAAGATCCCTCGGCAAGGGAATGACGTTCGCTTTTTGTGCTTCCATGATGATTTGATGAGTCCTATGGAATATGACTGGACGCGTCCAGCGCGTTACTTGATGGCGGACCAGGCGACGCCCAACTGATACATGATCTGGGTTGCCGAAGACATGATGCTCAGGTTGTCCAGATAGTCGGAATCCACCGGCACTATGATGGTGTCCCCCGGCTCCAGGCTCTTGCGTCCGCCAAACCAGCTGTCATTGGGCAGCATCACGCTGCCGTTGGCCTTGATGACATAGACGCGATCGGTATCGGCTTGTTTCTTGGTACCACCGGCCAGGCTGATGTACTCGTTGATACTGGTCTCCTCTTTGTAAATATGGGAAGAGGGGAACTGCACCATGCCCGCGATGGAGACCACGTTCTGCATGGTCGGGATATAGAGTTTGTCGCCATCCTCAAGGAGGACGTCCGACTGCTTCTCTCCGGCCAGCAGGGCTGGCATGTCGATGGTCATGCGTCCTATGGCCTTGCTGTTTTCCAGCTGGTTGACCACCGACATGGCTTCGGCAGGGGAGCTGCTGTAGTTGGCAATGGTGCTCTGTCTGCGCAAGGTCATGGTCGAGATCTCCTGGCGAAGTTCATCGCGCAGCATCACCAGCCGCTCTTCCTCCTGCTTGCGCAGGGCCTTGCGGGCGAAGATGGCCCCGTTGGGGTTGGCATAGGTCGTGATGCCACCCACGCGCTCGATCAGATCGTGCAGGCTCTCTCCCCTGCGCACGGTGTAAGTGCCCGGGAATTTCACTTCACCGAAGACCTGGACGGTCGCCTCTTCCCGCCATTGGGGATGGGGCAGGACGTTGATGTTGTCCTTGGATTGCAGCAGCGGTGAACCGTAAGGGCTGTTGGCGGTATCCAGCGAGAATCGCTCGTTCTGTACCAGGATGCTGTCGCCCCGCTCATTGACGCGGGAGAGTTCGACCACGTTGGCCTGCTCGTTGAATCCGCCGGCGGCCAGGATGGCATCTGACATGCGGCTGTTGTCGGTCAGCGGGTAGAGACCCGGGTATTTCACTTCGCCACGCACTTCCATGATCTTCACCGGCTGGCCCAGGGTAGACTGTGCCTTCAGGCGTTCGATGACAGGCGCCAGAAGGGCTTGCCGTGAATCGGCGACCACTGCGTCCGTGGCGGTCTTGTCGGACAGGGAGGAGAGCTTGATCTGAGTGTCATTGTTGAGCTCGTCACTCTTGACATCGGCGCCTGTGGAGACATCGGTCCGCATCATGGCGGCGTTGTCCAGCTCTCTTGCCTTGGTCTTGAGATCCTTCACTCTCGTCGAGGTCGCGGCAGTCTCTCTGAGCCGGTCAGTGGCATCGTTGCGGAACACCAGCACCTGATCCCTGGCCTGGAGTACCACATCGTCCTTGCTGCCCGGCTGTTGCAGCGCCTTGCCCAGGTTGAACTGGATCACGCTGATATTGCGCTGGGAATCCACTTCCCTGACGACCAGGGCATAGCTCAGATCGGTCGCGGAGATGAGATCCCGCTGAACGCTCTTGAGCAGGTTGCTGATGCGGGTGCCCGGGGTGTAGCTGTAGACGCCATCACGCACCACGGCCCCTTTGACGACGATGGCCTGACTGTACTCGGTGCTGCTCGGTTTGACCGAAATCTTGTCGCCGTCCCGGATGCTGAACTGACGGTCATGACCATTGGCCAGCGTCAGGTTGAAGACCTTCAGACCGGTGTCTGTATGACGTTCTACCGAGACTTCCTGCAAGGCGGACGCCTTTACGCCACCGGCCAGGGCGAGCACGTCCGCCAGGGGGGCAGAATTTCTCAATTCGTAGATGGCGGGGCGTTTGACCAGTCCGCTGATGGACACTTCACTGCCTTTGGCCGGGACGAAGACGGTATCTCCCGCCTGCAGGCGAATATCCTGGCTGGTATCCCCCCAGACCAGCATTTTGTACAGATCAACATCGATGACTTTCTGTCCGGCCCGCTTGACCTGGATCTTGCGCAGGGAGCCGACGGTATCGATGCCGCCTGCCGCCTGCAAGACCTGGGTGACGGTCGCCATGCCGCTGACATTGTAGGCTCCGGGGCGATAGGCATCCCCCATCACAAAGACCTGCATAGCGCGCATGGAACCAAAGCTGATGAAGGAGTTGACGCCTATCATCTGCTCCTTGATCCGGGTTTCAAGGTCGCTTCTGAATTGCTGGAAGGTCAATCCACTGGCAGAGATAGGACCGAGACTGGGGAAGTCGATGAAGCCTTCTCGACCGACGCTCAGGTCATAGATCGCGTTTTCCTTGCCATACAGCTGTACATGGATTTCATCCCCCGGGCCAATGACATAATCATCAGCAACGGGCATGTCGGTCACCGGGGCATCCAGAATGGGTTCCCCAGCGAATACATTGTAACCGAATGGTTGGAGTTCCCCTGGCTGGGCTACCCCTGCGATCAGCGGGCGTTGGGATACCTGGCTATAGTCGACCTCCCGTGGCGCCGCCACCGGCGTTGACGGGGTGACAGGGGTCATGGCGCTGGCATTCTGGAACTGGTCGACAGAAATACCATATTGCTTGGCCAGAGCCTGTTGCTGATCAGCGGGGAGGCGCTTGAATTGTTCCATCATCTGCGGGCTGATTTGCGGCGCAGCGAATGCATTTAAACTAATCGCAGCTAATATCCATGGCGCTGTTATAAATTTCATTTTAGGTAAAGCCTTGCAATGTGTTTGTTCAGATTGCTGAAGATGGTGGGTAATAAATAGGGTGTTTACTCGGCGATTGAGTAAATTAGACTTTCTTTATATATCCGTGAAAAATAACAAGCCCCGTATATTAGAACATGCTTGTGTGACGTTTTTATATGCAAGGCACCCAGGTATATGGTAGGTCCGGGTATGCTCAGTGTTGTCAGCATGAGGAGCAAACCACCCGCAGGGGCAGGGATGGCATGACTGGTACTTGGCGTCAGCGTGTTGCCCCGTGCACGGTAATTATTGTGTCTTTACTCATTATGAGTGTCACAACGTCCATGCTGGTCAGGGATAAAAAGACATGGCTACCGCATCCGAAGGGCAAATCGGCATGGGATGTGTATTTTTTGTTATTTTTTCAGATTGGACGACACTCTGCGTCGTATCCCGATGGTCAAAGCGTCAAATTGTTCATTGTATTGGCAATGACTATGAGATTTGTTTTTCGCGCGGAAATCTATCAAAAGTGTATTTTTTTGCAACATATATCAGACAATTTCTATGACCAATCTCGGATTATTCCTTTCTTTGAACAGAAGGCACAATAAATGACCGGGTATGTGACTGTGTGTTGATAATTCAGCATGCCGGACGTAATGACTTTGTTTCTGGTATCTGTGTGGGGGTGTCGTATGGATTTTGTCTGGTGGGGTTGACTTTTTGCTCTAATTTGTAGTTTCTGTAGTCTGAAACCCATGCTGAGCTAGGCTTCACCTATCACCGCCAGGGTGAGCGTGAAGAAGGGGAGAGTGATGAAAGCTGTGATGATGCTGGTTTGTCTGTTGGGATTGGCGGGGTGTAGCTCCCAATACATCATGAGCACCAAGGATGGCAAGATGATTGCCACCGACAGCAAACCCAGGTTGGACGAGAGCACTGGCATGTATCGCTATTACGATGAAGAGGGGCGGGAGGTGCATATCAACAAGGACGACATCACCCAGATCATGGAGCGTTGAGGCTCTCCTCAAGCAACAAGGGCTGCCCGGGGGTAGCCCTTGTTATTTTTGGTGCTCATGCCGTCTGGGGCACCTGACGGTTGACCTGGCCGGCAAACAGCTGGTGGAAGCGGGAGTGGGAGTTGGCCAGCAGGCTCACCGGCGACCCCTGCTCCACCACGGTGCCAGCCTCCATCACCACCACCTTGTCCACCGACAAGAGCGGCTCCAGGTGGTGGGCGATCACCAGATAGCTGGCCTCCGGCCGGTAGCGGTAGAGCAGCTCCGCCATCTTGCGCATGCCGCCGTGATCGAGGTCCGAGGTGGCCTCGTCCAGCACGATGAGCGGGCGGCGCGACAGCAGAATGCGGGCGATCACCAGCAACTGGGTCTCGCCAGCGGAGAGTTGTAGCCTGTCGAGATCCTCGTCCAGCCGCCCGGCGCAGCGCTCGGCCAGTCCCACCCGGGCAAGCGCCTGCTCAAGCATGGCGTCCTCATGCTCGGTCAGGGGCGCCAGATTGGCCCGCAAGGAGCCAAAGAAGGTGAGCGGGATCTGGGAGACGGTGTCGTAGAGATCGCGCACCGCCTCCGGTGCAAGTCGTGACAGTGGCTGATTGCCGTAGAAGATCTCCCCCTGGGAGGCGGGATACATGGCCTGCAATACCCCCAGCAGGGAGCTTTTGCCTGCCCCGGTACGCCCGCACACACCCACCTTTTCACCGGGGGCCAGCTCGAAGTTCACCTTGTGCAGTGCCCACTGGCTGGTCTGGGGGTAGCGCAGCCCCAGGTTGTCGAAGCGCACTGCGGGGTGAGGGGTGGCGAGGGCCTCTCCCTCCTGGCGTTCGCTCTCTATTTCGCTGTATTCGCGCACCCGCTCCACCGCGTTCATCACCTGTTCCACTTCGGCAAAGGTGCGGATGAGGGAGTTGAGCATGGCGGAAGCGGTAAAGGCATAGGTGATGGCAACCGCCCCCAGTAGCGGGCTGTTGCCAAAGGCCACCATGAGTGCCACGGCCCCCACCAGGGCGGCGGAGAGCAGAGTCTGGTGCATGCCGAGCCAGCGGTTGATGGAGGTGGTGGTGTACCAGCTGCGCAGGTTGTTGTCATAGTGGTGCAGCACCTGGTCCAGCGCGAAACGCTCGGCCCCGGCCAGGCGCAGGGCGGGGGCGCCGCGGATGGTCTCGCTGATGCTGATGTAGAGCGGAGAGCGCAGCACCGAGGACTGGCGCCGCAGCTTGAGTTGCACCGCCCGGTAGCGGCGCTGCAACACATAGAGCGCCCATCCCACCAGGGGGGCGATGAGCAGCAGCAGGGGAATATTGATGCCGATCACCACCACCTGCAAGGCCACGGACACCAGCATGCCGAACAGTCCCACCAGCATGGAGAGCAGCATCTCCTGCGCCTCCCCCAGATCCCGGTCGAAGCGGTTGAGGATGCGCCCCTGGGGCACCTTGTCGAAGAAGGCCATGGGGGCGCGGCTGATGCGCCCCAGCATGCCGTCAAACAGGGTCCAGGCCAGCTTGAGGCCGAGTTTGTAGTTGATGACTCGCACCGCCATGATGCAGGCGAGGGAGCCCGCCCCCAGCAGCACATAGATGCCGAGCAGGGTCGTGACGTCGCTCACCTCGGCTTTGCCGCCGAGCCAGAGATCCGAGGCGATGCGCAGCCCCTCCTGGCCCAGGGTGAGCAGCAGGACGAGCAGGATGGCACCGGGGGCGGCGAGGCGCTGCCACATGAAGCCAAACAGCCCCCAGTCCACCTTGCCCTCCACCACTTTCTCCTCGCTGAACTGCTCCGCCTCCTGAGGGGGCACCGGCGGGGCGGGCTGGGGATGCTGGACAAGATCCGCCAACTGGTGGGCATCGAGCTCCACCAGGCGCCCCTGCTCGATGCGGATCACCCGATCGCACCTGGCCAGCACATCCGGATCGTGGCTCACCAGGAGCCGGGTCGGCCCCGGCTTGAAGACGAGCCCCTGCTCCAGTACCTGGGCCGCGACCATGGGGTCGAGCGCAGACAAGGGGTTGTCCAGCAGCAGGATATCGGCCCGGGCGTAGAGGGCGCGAGCCAGGGCGACCCGCTGCTGCTGGCCGCCGGAGAGGCGGGTGCCGAGCTCGCCCACCAGGGTTTGATCCCCGTGGCTGAGCAGCGCGAGATCGGCCGTGAGGGCGCAGGCGCCGAGCACCCAACGATAGCGCTCGGCGTGCCAGGGCTGGCCGAACAAGATGTTGTTGCGGATGGTGTCGTTCATCAGCCAGGGTTTATGGCCCAGATGGGCAACCCGGCCGTGGCGACGGATGCTGCCGGCAAACTCGCTGTCAAAGCCGGCAACCAGATGCAGCAGGCAGCTCTTGCCCGCCCCGGTGGCCCCGGTGATCCCCACGAGCTCCCCCGGTGCGATGGCGAGGTTGGCTCCCTCGAGCACTGGTTTTTGCTGGTGCAGGGCACTGACGCCTTCCAGGTGGAGGGCCCCCGCCGGCAGGGCGGGATCATCGAGTTCCCGATGCTGCTCCGGGCTGTTCAGGAACTCGCACAGCCGGTTGAAGCCGGTGTTGAAGTTGATCAGGGTGCGGATGAGGTAGGGCAGTCGCATCATGGGGATGCGCAGCACGGTAAACAGGGCGATGGTGGTGAACACCTGGGGCAGGGTGAGGGTGTTGCCCGACGCCAGGTAGGTGGTGAAGGTGGCCAGGGTCACCAGCAGGGGAGTGCTCAGCATCAGCCCTTCGTTGATGGCATCGAGCCTGAGCACCCGGCCCAGCACCCCCAATTCCTGCTGGCGCTTGGTGTTGGCCGCCCGGGTGAAGAAGGGGCCAAGCCCGTTCTGGCGCACCAGCCGCAGCTTCTTGATGTATTCCGCCAGGATGCCGTTGCGCTCGTCCTGTTGACGCTTGAGCTGCTGCTCCTGCTGGTTCATTCGCCGTACCACCCGGGTGGAAATGAGCAGCAGCAGGGCCAGCACCGCGAAGCCCACCAGACCGGCACTGCCCACCTGCCACACCAGCAGGGCGATGGTGCCGATGAGTTGCAGCGCCATGGTGACCGGCATGGCGGGGTCAGCCAGGATCCAAGTAATGTCCCACACGTCCCGGTTGATGAGGTTCTGAACCCGGCCGCCGGCCCTGTCGTCGAAGCTCTTGCCACCCTGCTTCATCACCTTGGTGAGCAGGGATTCGGCCAGCAGACGGCGGATGGGCACGTGCATCTTGAGGGCCAGTTGCAGGGAGTGCTCCGCCAGCATGCCGGCGGCGAGCACGGAGGCGAACAGGGCCAGGGACAGCAGCAGCTTGTGGCCGGTGGTGGCATCGGTGCCGAGCTGGGTCATGCTGTGGTTGAGCAGCCAGGGGCTGGCCAGGGTGGCGAGCATGCCGAGCAGTTGCAGCAGGGTGAGCAGGCCAATCCGTCCCTTGTAATGGCGCCAGATAAAGGCGGTCAGGGGCCAGGGGCGCACAGGCTGGCGGGCGGTGAGCGCGAGGAAGGCGTCGGCGCGGCCGTCGCGCCTGTCTTCCGGCAGCAGGGGATAGAGATCGTCGAGACTGACCTGGGGCTGGGTCAGCCCCTTGCGCAGCAGCGGGCCGGTCCAGCGATAGAAGAGGCGACTCAGCCAGCCGGCCGAGATTTCCGGATGATCCAATGGGTGTCCTTGTTGTTTTGTGTTGCTTCCATGGGCGGGGCGGCTCATGGGCCGCCCTTGAACTTGTTGTCTTGCTGCGGGCGTGCGCCCGGCGGGATCAGTGATCCCGGTTCATGCGGATGAGCCGATCCAGGATCCGCTCGCCATCGACCCGCAGGCCGTTGTGTTCGTACTCGTTGGTGATCCAGGCGCGGCTGTTGCCAAGCCCCTTCAGGGTGTCGCGGCTGTAGTCAAACTCCACGTACATGTCCTCGGCATAGACGGCGCATGCCACCGGCACAGTGTTGCGGGCCAGCTGCGCCGGGTCGTAGAGGGGACCCCAGTCCGCTTTCTGGGCAAGCAGATGGGCGGCCTCCTTCAGGGGGATGAGCTCGCGGAACTGCTCGAACATCCAGGGGAAGATCATCTCGCCGGTAAAGGCGAAATCTTTGCCTGGCGCCCAGGCCAGGGCAGGGAACTCCCTTCTCACCCGCTCGGCCGCCCAGTTGCTGGCACTCCCTTCGCAATAGATGAGCTCGTGCAGGATGGCGAACACCGGGTTGGTGTTGAACGGCTGCATGGCCTGCACTTGATAGAGGAAGGCGGGGTTGAGGCGTTCGCCGATGAAGGCGTCTTCCAGCAGGTAGTAAAGTGCCTCGAAGGCGCCGCTGGCCCCCAGATCCAGCCCCTGCTGCTGCAACTGCTCCACCGTCAGGCGCTGGCCGTTGGGCAGGCGCACGTCGTGGTGGTGCAGGTGGTTGGCCAGCCGGTTGGCCAGGGCCTGGGCATGGGGGAAGCGGGTGAAGAAGGCGCGGTTCTTGTCCGCCACCCGCTGGTAGGTGGCGCGGTAGACCTCATCCGCACTGCGCCCGATGGGTGCCACGCCGCCGGTGAGGTAGACCTCGTGCAGGCTCCGCGGGAACAACGAGAGGTAGGTGAGGCTGCAAAAGCCACCGAAACTCTGGCCGAGCAGGCTCCAGGGGCGCCCCGGGCTCAGCACCTCGCGAATGCATTCGGCGTCGCGCACTATGTTGTCGGCGCGAAAATGGCCGAGGTAATCCGCCTGCTCATCTGGGGTCATCCCCGCCAGGGCGTCAGCACTGATGGGGGTGGAGTGGCCGGTGCCGCGCTGATCGAGCAGCAGTACCCGAAACTCCTGCAGGGCCCGCTTGATCCAGCCGCCATCGGCGGTCGGGCGAGGAGCGCCAAACCCCGGGCCCCCCTGCAGATAGAGCAGCCAGGGCAGGTCATCATCCAGCTTGTCCTTGCGGCAGAGGGTGCGGCCAAACAGGGTGAGGGTCGCCTCCTCGTCGGGATGCTGGTGGTCGAGGGGCACGGTAAAAAAGTGTGGCTCGCAATGGATGCCATCCAGCACATAGTGCAAGGGGCTGCTCATCTGGGGTCTCCCTGAGGGTAGGAAAATCGTCGGCCTCATCATAGCCCTGGCGCAGGAGCGGGTCACGCCAGTTTTCCAGATTGTTAACAGAGATGGAGTCTGAGGTCGGTGCCGTACAAGGTGTGGTTTCGCCGCAGTTGACGGCGGGCTGCAACTGGACAAAGATGAGCCGCCTGCCGGGACGGGCAGGGATAGGTCAGCACCCCGGGTGCAGGAAACTGGATGGAGTTGGCTCGATGAAGCCGAGATGGATACGTGTTCGCAAGAGACGCACACAGAGGGATCCGGAGGGGGTGCTGCAGGTGGGTTTGCTGGTGTTCAGCGCCACCTGTGGTGCCACTCTGTTGCTGGCGGCCTGCAACGGCGGTTAGCTGAGTGAAACAGACCCGCTTGTCATGAGCGGGTTTTTTCATGCCGGAGCAGAAGGTCGGGACCTGCCTGTAGCCCTTTGCTGACGCGGGTTTGCGGTATGCAGAGTACGGCTGCTATGGTCAATTTACGACCGGATCCACAGAGGGAGGCGATCATGAACAGTCGTGAAAAAGTCCTGGCTCATTTGGCCACAGATCACCGGGTTGCAGGATTGACCGCCGGCGAGGCACTGGCTGGCATGAGCCACTCGATGAGTTCGCTCCTGCTGCAACAGGATCAGCACTTCTTCCGCCGCCATGCGGACGACCCCTGCCACGAAGTCGCCCGGGCCTGCTCGGCCGGACACGTATGGCATGGGGACGAAAACCACTACTAGCCCCGGCATGTGAGTAAATGACAGATGCAAAAAGGCCCGCTCATCTGAGCGGGCCTTTCGAATTTGGCTCCTCCTACTGGACTTGAACCAGTGACATACGGATTAACAGTCCGCCGTTCTACCGACTGAACTAAGGAGGAATAGTTGGTGCCCAGAGACGGAATCGAACCGCCGACACGGGGATTTTCAATCCCCTGCTCTACCGACTGAGCTATCTGGGCAACGGCGCGCATTAAACCCTTTCTGGACTGGGGTGTCAACCTTGCACCCCCAGTTTCTGGCATGTTTTTGCATAGGGTGAACCAAGTGGCGAGATAGTGTGCAAGGAGTCCCTCACTCAACACCGGGATCCGGTTGCCGGTATGTTCTCCTATCGAGGTTTTTTCCCTTTATGGAATTACCTTTTCGCTCTCTCACCCATCCCGAGCTTCCAACACGTGAGCCCATTTTTTGTCAAAAAACTGATGAACTAACGTGCATGTTTTTTGTGCGCTGAAAAGTTACCAGAAATTGACCAGACAGGTGGAATGTGTCGGTGCCTCTGTACCTCCGGTTGCCAGATCGTCTAAGTGTCAGCCCTGAAGACAATTCATGAGGAATAATCGAAAAAATAACCATGATTTTTTTAGATTGAAATTTAAAAATCAATTTACTTTGTAGATTAAAAGTTATTTCGTGACATAGATTTTACCTGTGGATAAGTCACGATTTCCCTTCAAATGAGGGCTGTTTATCGCTGGCTTTCAAAAGTCCTTAATTTGCTGGGGGATCCGATTTTACTTTTTGAATCGCCAGTCTTTGACTGAATCGCCCCTGGTTTTCTAGACACTTTGTTGCTGAAAAATAAACTGCCTTTCAAACTCTACCGGCGACAGCCCATCATTGGAACCATGACGCCTGATTGGGTTGTAAAACATCTCGATATAATCAAACACATCGCTGCGGGCTTCGTCTCTTGTCGCGTAAATCCTGCGCTTGATCCGCTCCCGTTTGAGCAACTGAAAGAAGCTCTCGGCGACCGCGTTGTCGTGACAGTTACCCCGTCGGCTCATGCTGCAACGCAGGTTGTGGGCCTTCAGAAAGTCCTGCCATTCACCACCGGTAAACTGGCTGCCCTGATCCGAATGCACCAGTACCGGCTGCTTGGGTTTACGCCGCCAGACGGCCATCAATAACGCATCAACCGCCAAGTCTGCCGTCATGCGTGACTTCATCGCCCAGCCGACGATCTGGCGAGAGAACAGGTCGAGCACCACCGCCAGGTACAGCCACCCTTCTTGAGTGCGAATGTAGGTAATGTCAGTCACCCAGGTGATGTTGGGGGCTGGCACCTTAAACTGACGTGCCAGCGTGTTTGGGGCAGCTTGCGTGCTCTTGCCTCCATAATGCCCCTTGCGGCGTTGATAGCCCGTTTGCGAACGCAGTCCCTCCCGCTTCATTAATTTGGCCACACGGTGCTTGCCGCAGGCTTCCCCTGCGTCACGAAGGTCGCGATGGATCTTGCGATAACCGTAGACAGCACCACTTTCCAGCCAGGATTGCTTGACCAATCCGGTCAGTCGTTCGTCCTCCTGCTGTCGTGGCGATGTGGGCTGTTTCAACCACGCGTAGAAGCCACTTCGGTGAACCCCCAGGGTTTGGCACAGGGTAACGACACTGTACCGGTCGAGTCGGGAGGTTATGAACGCGTACCTTTCCTTGACTCGCTGGCAAAGTACGCGGCGGCCTCCTTTAGAATATTGCGCTCCTCGGTGACCTGGCGCAGTTCAGTTTTCAGGCGGCGGATCTCGGCTTGCAAGGCAGACTCTTCTATTTGCTGGTCAGCAGGCTTACCGTACTGCTTGAGCCATGCATACAGGCTGTGGCTGGATACCCCGATGGCACGTGCAACGTCAGCCACCGGCCGCCCGCGCTCGGTGATTTGTTTAACGGCTTCGATTTTGAATGTTTCTGGATAACGCTGACGGGTCATAACACCTCCAATAGTTGCCTCATTTTAAGGCTGTGAGGTGTCTAGGGAACTG
>NZ_JBFODD010000017.1:0-15474 GCF_040908115.1 Aeromonas sp. R7-1
GCCAGGGGCAGGGCCAGGGGCAGGGCCAGGGGCAGGGCCAGGGGCAGGGCCAGGGGCAGGGCCAGGGGCAGGGCCAGGGGCAGGGCCAGGGGCAGCAGGGCAGCAGGGAAGCAGGGCAGCAGGGCAGCAGGGCAGCAGGGCAGCAGGGCAGCAGGGCAGCAGGGCAGCAGGGCAGCAGGGCAGCCAGACGCAAGAAGCCCCAGCCGTGCCACCGGCTGGGGAAAGGGAGATCCGATCTAGTTGTAAGGGATGGGGTTAGGCTGGCAGCAGCTCAGCCAGGCGCACGGCCAGCCGTTCGGCGGCTCGCACTGCGTTGGCCGTCACCTTGCGCACCCAGGCGGTACGGCTGCGGGCATAGACGAACCCGGCCGCCTTGACCACGGTCACCACCTCGGCGGGCTGGCGCTGGTCGAACGCCAGCACGATCCGCCCGTCATCCTCCCCCATCTGCCAGCCATGGCCAGCCTGTTCAATGGGGGCGGCCTGGTGCAGCTGCTCGATCTGCTCGATGCGTTGGCGCAAGCGGCGGATCTCGGCGCTGTTATTGCTCAGGCGGTAGGCGGCCACGGTGCCGCGCTTGGCCTTGTTCGCCGCCTTGAATGACTCCTGTATTTGTTCCCGTTCGGCCAGCTTGGCGCGCAGCTGCTGCAGCGCGTCGGGGTCGTCACTGGCGATCCCCGCATGGCCGACGCTGGCGGCTCTGCTGGCCAGATGCTTGGCTTTCTTGTCCAGCTCGACAGATTGCCGCATGTTCTGATCGGCTCGCTCAATGGCGCGGCGGTGGCGGCGCTCGCTGTGATGGCCCACCAGGATCGGCTGGCCGAACGGGATCCCAGCAACCGCCGCATGGGCCGCCCGCCAACGATGATTGCTCGCGCTGTTGGCCTTGACGGCGCGCACCTCCAGCCGCTCCCGCTTGCCCTCTACCCGGCCGCGATAGTCTCCCAGCCGCTGGGCGCGGGTCAGGGTGGGGGCCTCGGCCCCCGGTTCGCCCTGGTCGGGCTGGTTGGCCTGCTCGGCCAGCGGTTCGACTGGCAGCGGCTGGCCGCTGGGGTCATCGTCGGGCGGGGTGATCTGGGTCAGCAGGGCCCAGGCCAGGCGGCAAGCCTCGGCCAGGGTGGCAGCGGTGATCCCGTCGAACTGGTGGCGCTCCTCGCCCTGCTCGATGGTCACCGACCAGACCCCGCCCACCTGCTTGGCGGTGAACTTGGGTTTAACCGGCGCCGGGGCGGCGTCCTTGGTCAGGTCGAGCAGCGGGTGATCCTCTGCCAGGATGGCAGCCATTGCCGGGCTGATCGCCGGGGCGGCGGCCACCTCGGCGACCTGCTCGGCGGCCTGTTTGATGGGTTCCACGGGCGCCACGGTGGGCGCGGCTGCAGCCTGGTAGCCTGGGATCGCTATCTCGCCATAAGGGATCGAGCGGGCCTTGTCATCGCTCCAGAAGCGGATTTTCTGGATTTTCCAACCGGTATAGATGTATCCCTTGTTGGTCAGGTAGTAGCCGCCGCCAAAGCTGTATTTTTCGCGGTGTTCGGTGCTCTGCTCTGGGTCAGCCAGAAATGCCGTGTCGGGGTGGTTCTTGGCGGCCTTGCGCATCTCAGAGAACAGATCGCGGGTGTGTTTGGACCAGGCCAGCACGATCACCCGGTCATCCTTGGTTTTGTAATAATCTGAATATGGATCGCTGCTGTCGTCCAGCGACTCCAGATAAGCCACGATCACCCCCTTGGCATCGGCTGGAATGTCCAGCCCGGCGCGCCACTCATTGACCATCTGATCGCGCTGCTGCTGCGCTTGGCGGCGGGCCTCGATGGCGGCTTGCTTTTCAGCTTCCAGGCGGTCCTGCTCGGCCTTTTCGGCGGCCTCCCCGGCGGCACGGTTGGCGGCCACGGTGGCGGCGGCATCGGGGCCAAAGTCGATCCCCTTGACGAACTCAAGCAGGCTTTGCCAGCCATCGGCCTCGTAATACTGGCGGCCTTTTTCGGTCTCGGCAAAGGCCAGCATGGCCAGGCAATGATCGGTGAATCCGTGGGTGTCGCTGGCGGCCAGGTCTAGCCTTGCTTGATAGGTGTCGCCATCGTCAAACGTGACGGTGACGCTGGTTTTCTGATAGCCCCCGCCCACATAGCCCAGGGCCACGGTAAAGGCTTTCGCTTCAAACTCGGCATAGGGGATCGAGCTTTCGCTTTCCCAGGCGCCCGACTCGGACCAGTGAACCAGGACGGACACCGGGCGGCGTACAAATCGGGCTGCTTGGGCTGCTTGGGTTTTGCTGGCCTCAAAGTCGGCCATGGTGATGATGGTTGCTGACATGATCTGATCTCCTGATGGTCTGCCCGGTGGCGGCCGGGGTGGTGGGGCAACGTGCCCCACCTGTCACTAACGATAGTCCCGATTCGGGACTATTTCAAGCGGCAAGATGATCTTTTTGTGAGGCTTGCCACGTTTTGAATATGCCCCGCACGATCCGCGCCTGCCTGGGGGTGAGCGGGATCCCGTCGAGGGGCTGGCCACGGCCGCAGCGCTGGGCCGCCACCATCACCCGGTTCGGCGGGTCAAGCGGGAACGGCTCGCCGCCGATCCCGGCGGCCATCAGCTCCCCCGCCAGCCAGGCGGGCAACTCGGGCGCCTGGCGGCCATGGTAGGCGGCACTGGCCGCCCTGATCAGTTCTGCTCCCTTCATCGCGCTACCCTCACGCCATGCCGGCGCCGAGCGCCAGCAGTTTAGCAAACACGGTGATAGCCAGACCGACCACCACGAACGCCCGAACGGGCCAGCTCAGATCCCACCAGATAGCCATGTTTAGCCCCTCCCGTTGGCGATGAGGGAGCGGCGCAGGGCGCGGAATTTGTCCCAGTTGTAGCCGTTGGCGCCTTCCCAATGACAAGCCCAGATGGTGCCGCCAGCGGTGACACCGGCAAAAATCGAGGTGCGACCAGTGCCGCAGCGGATGCGCTGACCTGGGCGCAGTTTGAGGGCGCCGCTGATCACGGCCTCTTGTACCTTCGGATCCCACATGTCGGGGGCTTTGATATATCCAGTCATAATCTTGATCTCCTGCGGTGGCCCCGGTGGCGGCCGGGGTGGTGGGGCAACCTGCCCCACCTGTCACTAACAATAGTCCCGAATCGGGACTATTGCAAGGAGCGAAAAGCCCCTTTTTTGGGATTTATTTTTCCTCTTGCTTGGGTTTGCTCCCCGGCCGCTTGCTGCGCGGTCAGACTTCCATCACATGGAAAAGGGATCCGCAGCTATTCGATTGGGATGGGTTGCTGCCCATGTGGTAGTAGGCCTGAAACATGCCGCTGCCATTGGCATCACCGCTATTTCTCTTGCCAAACACCTTTCCGCCAAACATCTTTTTAGCTGCCTTGCTCGCCGCATCCTGATGGTCATCAGCGTCAACATAGAACATGGTGATTTCCTGGCCATTCTTCTTGTTGCTGCGCGGGTCAATCTGGAACTGTTTCATTTTGCTTCTCCTTGCCGGGTCACTCCCGTCTTGAGATGAACAATAGTCCCGAATCGGGACTTATGCAATAGATGGATCGATCTTTTTCCACTTTTTATTCTGTCGGCTGCCCTACCCTGGCGCGGGCCAGGGCGGCGAACGTCGAGAGATCGGCGCGGCGCAGGTGCTCCAGGGTGTCTATGTGGGCCAGTAGGGCGGGGGGGATCTTTTTGCGGGTGCTGGCCTCGGGGGCGGCATCGTCCCCGACTGACAGCGCCGCGAACAGGGCCGAGCGGCTGATCCCCAGGATCGCGGCCTCATCGTCTCGGCTAAGGCGGCCGCCCAGGCTGTCTGCCAGGCTGGCGAGCCAGGCGCCCAACTGCGGGCCGGTAGTGATTTCCATGGGGTTTTCCTCTTTATTAGTCCCGTTTCGGGATTATCGGCCACCCCCGCCCATAACGCAAGCCAGGATACACGGCCAGGATACACGGCCAGGATACACGGCCAGGATACACGGCCAGGATACACGGCCAGGATACACGGCCAGGATACACGGCCAGGATACACGACACTGGATTCAATGGGGGATCGGACTACACTGAGGCCGGATACAAACGAAACGAGGTTACAAGGAGAGTACGGGATGAACGATGTCACAATAAGCCGCCATCAGAGCCGGCCACACTATGCAAAGGTGATTGCTATGGCAGGCGCGGCATGGGTGGCTTTCAGCCTATTCATGCCAGTAGTACGGGGCCCATTTGGCATGCAAGTCAGTGGCTGGCAGTTGCTGAATGACCATGTCGCCTGGGTAGTGCCTGCCTTGATGATCGCGGTGATAGTCGGCATGGTCGGCATGTATCTCATGTGCGCTCTGATAGGCGGTGTATTGGCGGCGGTGTTGACAAGCAGGATACATAGTGTGGTCACAGCTCTGGATAGTGCAGCCAGCAGTAGTGACGACCCGCTGACAGGGGCGATGGCGGGTGTGTTGTCAACACAGCTTGGTATTACCTGGGGGGTCCCCATGTTGCTGGTCGGTCTGCTGGCCATGATCAGCTGCAGGGCCTTTTACCACCGTTGAGGCACTCACACTGAAAAGGCCGCTCATGGAGCGGCCTTTTTCTATGCCCATTTTGCGATGAGCTGGCGCAGCACCTCCTGCGGGCTGCTGATGTAGACCGGGGTGCTCGGGTCGATGCAGATGCCATAGACGCGCTCGAACTCGGCGAGCAGGGCCTGGGTGTCCGGGTTGGCCAAAAACTTTTCCGTTCCCTCGGCGGCCGCCAGGTGGAAAAACATTTCCATCACCAGGGAGGCGCACTGGTAAAAAACATTTTTACTGACTACTCGGTCCTGATCCCGAAACAGCAGTTGGGTGCTGTTGATCCGGTGCTGACACTCCTCGAACAGCACCGGCCGCCCATCCGGCCCCACGTTCGGCACCATCACCATATGCCCCCAGTGTGTCCAGCCACCCGGGCGGCGCCACTCTGCCCCTGTCCACTCGTTCGGGGCGAACGCCCAGCCCTTGCCCTGGCTGGCATAGCTGATGACCATGACCCCGGGCGGGGCCGGTTCGGTCGCGATGGCGTGGATCGGCACCGCGCCCCCCTGTTTGAGCGCCACATACTCATTGAACAGCTGATCGGCAAAGCCCCCTTCCAGGTCTGGGGCAGATTGCCCCAGCAGGTCGCGGATCTCGTTCACGGCATCCGAGTGACCGAGTCTGGCGGCCACCCCGGAAAACATGGCCCGATAGGCCAGCAGTTCACGCTGCATTGATTCCATGGTTTCCCTCGCTGAAACAGGCGGGCCGGTAGTGGCCGCTTTCGATGCGGGCGGTGATGCTGCACTTGTTCAGCCGCACCTCCACCGAATAACGGGCACCGCGATACAGCACCGACATGATGGCGCTGTGATGGCGCCGGTGCGCGCCGTAGTCGTCCAGGTACTTGTCGATGGCCGTGGTGGCCGCCACGATATGCTCCAGGCAGGTGTCGCCCTTGATGATCCGCTTCATCGGCAGACCCTCAACGGGGCCAGATCCCCGGGCAGGCCGGCCAGGTAGAGGAACACGGTCTGGTTGACCACCACCACCTCGTCAGACTGCTGGGGGAACGATTGGCCATGCCAGGGGGATCCCGGGTTGTCGATGGTGACCTTGTCCCCCGCCCGCTTCTTCCATCCCGCATGCTGCACGGTCATGGCGAACGCGCCCTGAGTCGGCGCGGGGGTGGGGGCGCTGGCCTTCTGCTTGCGCTTCTTCTCCAGCGGCACGACGCAGCGCGCCTTGCTGCAGGTAAACTCTTCTTCCCCCAACTGGACGAGGTGGGGGCACCCCGGGCAGAGCGGGCTCATGATGCCGCCCCCGGGAACAGCACATCGCGCTGGCCGTTGTGTCCGGCAGCCGAGATAAGGCCAGCGGCCTCCATCTTTTCGATCAGCCTGGCCGCCCGGTTGTACCCTATCTTGAACTGCCGCTGGATCGAGCTGGTGCTGGCGCGGCGCGTCTTGCCCACGAACGCGACGGCGTGGTCATAGAGGTAATCCTCCTCCTCGCCCTGTTCGGTGTCCTCGGTCGGTTGGTGCAGGCTGATCGTCCACCCTTCCAGCCCGGTGGCCTGCTCACGGGCTATCGTGGCATTGGCCTCGGCGATCAGCTGCTCGATGCCGACCGGGCCAAGGCCGGTTACCTTGCCGATGTCCCGCTGGGTCAGCAGCGACCCGGTGGCGGTGATGTCGGCATGCAGGGCCAGCAGGTCGCGCACCTGATCGGCGGTGATGGGGGTCGCCTCGACGACCGGCCGGGTCTCATCCTGGGTAAGCTCCCGATAGGCGGCCACGAACTCGGCCAGGATCCCGGTGGATAGCACAAAGTTGGCATCCGCCGCCGCCAGCACGTCATCCTGATCGTTGGTGGGGGCGGGCAGCTCGCACCACTCGGTTTCCATGCCGATGCGGGTGATGGCGCCGCTGTCGGCCAGGGTGAACGCCATGCAGTTGCCCCGCCAGTGCAGGGCCAGCTGGGTGACGTGGTGTGACAGCTCCAGCGCCTGCTTGACGATCAGGCTGTCGGTGGCGAACCCCTCCGACCTGGCTTTCAGCTGCTCGATGGCCACCATGCCCTGCATGGCCACGGTCTGGCCGATGCAGAACCCTGGCGCAATCGTCTCTTTCTCGCTTTTCAGCCACTCGGTCATCTGCACCTCCAGCCGCTGGCGGGGGGAGAACGGCACCACCGGCAGGCTGCCCAGCGCCTTGCGCAGGAGCGCGAGGCAGGTATCGGCGTGGTTGCTGCAGGTATCGACCGCGAGGGTCATGGCCTGGGTGTCGATCCAGATGCGGTTATGGGTCAGCTTGCCGAACGCTCGGGGCAGCAGGCGCATGACCACCTCGTCTTTGATGGTGTCCTTGTCCTTTTTGCTGAGCCGCTGGCCAGCATCCTCTCGTTCCTTGATGGCGGCCTTGACCTCGCGCTTGAGGGCAGCGGTGGGAATGGTGCGCTCCTCGCAGCAGAGCCGCACCAGCACATGGCGGCCGACCTGGTGAACCAGGGCCGTGCCGCTGTCACCGAGGGCCGGCACAAAGCCCATGGCTGACATCGACTGCGGGGAGGCGGGAGCGTAGCGGCACTCGGCCAGCTGCGCCTCCAGGTTGGACAGATCCAGCGGCTTGCTGATGTGGTAGAGGTTCAGCGCCTGGAAATAGGGGGTGATGCGCATTGGTGGGTGATCTCCTGACATTTTCTGATCAGCTGCCGTAACTCCACCAGTTCTATGATCGAAGCCCGGTCCAGGCTGTCGATATGGGCGAGCAGGTCGCGCCAGCGCGGGGCCCAGCGGCTCCGGCTCCAGCTTGTGGGGCCCGGGTTGGCCAAGCCCACCAGGGTGGCAAGATCTGTCGTAGTAAATGGGGGAGTGGTGCTGACTGCCTGGCGGGACAGTCTGGCCTGGATAAGGGCCGCAAGGCATAGCTGATAGAAGGTGCTGCGGGTGGTGGCATGCAACTGCTGGCGGCTGGATAACTGCTCGAACAGCTCCTGGGCCAGGTTGCGGTGGGGGCTGGACTGGTATTCAACCTGATATGCAAAATGCAGCCAATTCGCATTTTGCACCGGCAGGCGCGGGATGTGTCGCAACATCCTGCCCGCCTCCAGCTGGGCCTGATTAATCAGGATGCGAGAGCCCGGCACACTGGCGCCGACTTCCTGGCCCTCGCGCACGGCGGGACCATGCGCAACTTGAAAAGCGGTCTGCAGCGCATCGCGCCAGTGTGCTATTTCATGTTCCCTCATGGTATTGGCCCGCTCCTTGCTTTTTCAATATTTTGAAAGCACCCAAAATATTGAACAAAAAAGGGTCATACAGCAATCCATAAAGTAATTATTTTTCGTAAAAATAGGCCGCAGGGCCGGATGTTTATTGGATCATTTAAAAGATCCTAATTATTATGAGTATCTGATTAATGGTACTAAAAGGTAACAATGTTAGTGGGGCATATATGGAATCCATAAAGAAGGGTCCCAATACCATGGGCATGCGCATGCGGGCGCTGCGCAAACATCGCGGCATGACGCAAACCATCCTGGCCGACAGGGTGGACTGCAGCATAGGCACCATCAGCCGAGTCGAGACCATCGACACGCTGGATGGCCTGAGCACTTTGGTGGTGCGCGGCATCTGTGACGTGCTGGACTGCTCCATTGACTGGCTGGTGAATGGGAATGGTCCCTCGCCGTTCGACGATGGCGCCCCCATTGACGGGGTGCTCGGCACCCAGCAGTTCGATGGGCTGGACCGCCTGCGGGTGTTCAACTTCACCAACAGCAACGACCTGCGCTATGTGATGATCACCAGCTCGGTGCGCGGCATGCAGTACCGCATCGGCGAGGTGATGGTGGTGGACTGCTCCGAACAGCCCGATAACGGCGACGAGGCGGCGGCCATGGTCAACGGCGAGGTGCGCCTGATGCGCATGCTGACGCCGGCCGGGGCGGCCCAGTTCGTCGAACTGATGGACGGCTCCCGGGAAATGTTCGATCCGCAGACGGCCGCCTGGTTCGGCACCGTGAGCGGCACCCTGAGCAATAAGCGGGTCAGGGCCGTTAGTTAGGCAAATTCAAATATATTGAAAGTCAGCTTTTAAAATTTTGCTGGCGAGGCTAGGATCAAGGGGTCTTGGCTCGCCTAAAAAGTTCCCGTTTGAATCTTTTTGCAGAACGTAGGCAAAAAGAAAGCCCGGTTGGGGAACCGGGCTGACTCAAATGAGTGGTGGGCCATTTACCAGATGGTGACCACCGATGGAACGTCATCAATCACCTTACTCTCACGCAATGAGCTTTTGACTTCCGCTGTGAATTGTAGCAAATAGCGCGATCCGTGCAAGCCACAACACGGCTGAATATCCAAAAACGCTCATTGCCAGACATGGATCTGTGTAATGAAACTTACGTTCAACGACTACAAAGACTACTTTTCCCGCAATTTCGGCTCCGGCCGTGTCATGTATCAGCACTTCCGCGACCAGATCGCCAACGAGGTTTCCCAGTTCGGGATCATCTGGAGTGCCGTCGATTTCGACCTGCCATGGGTCACTGGCCGCGAGGGGCGCCTGCAGCTGAACCAGCGCAAGTACCTCAAGAAAGGCACCAAGACCCACTCCGTACACGCCGACTACAAGACCCTGGGCGAGATTGAATACCCGGTCATCACCATCAACTCCAGGGGTGAAAAGCAGTCGATCTATGTGTTCGACGGCTATGCCGAACTCAAGCTGTTGGTCGAATCCCAGCACGGGCTGTCTGATCTCAGCAATCAGCGCAAAGCCAAGCTGGCCCGCAAGGCCGAAGAGGCCCGCCAGCGCGAACTGGCCGCCAAGCGCGAGGCCGAGGCCGAACAGAAAAAACGGGAGCTGGCGAGGGTCAAGGACGTGGCCCACTTCCTGACCCTGCCCAAGCTGGAAGAGTCCGGCTACCTGGACAAGAAAAAGCTGCGGGGCATTCTGCCCCACTGCCCGGATCTGCGCCGGGGCAAGGACAAGCGCGGCAGTTACACCGCCATTCCGCTCTACAGCATGACCCAGCGCAGCCTGGGAGACCACGGTGACGTGGTCGGGGTGCAGCGCATCTATGATGCCCCCTTTACCCGCGAGAACGGTGAAACCACCGACAAAGATTTCACCTATGGCATGGACAAGATCACCCTGGGCGCCCATGCCCAGATTGGCGATCTGACCCTGGCTGACACCATCTATTTTTGTGAGGGCTGGGCCACGGGGGCCTCTGCCTACCTGGCCCACCTGGCCCACCTGACCGGCAAGCGCGGCAGCCCTGCCGTCATCGTCTGCCTGGACTCCGGCCAGCTCAAGCTGCTGGTCGAGCAAGCCATCAGCCGCTGGAACTGGATCAGTGACCGCCTGGTGGTGCTCCTCGATAATGACCGATTCAAACAGGCCGAAGGCAAGGGCAATGCGGGGCTGGCTGCCGGCCAGCACCTGCTCAACCTGTTCCCCCAGCTGCGCTGCCAGTTCCCGGATCTCAGCGAGGCCGACAGCAAGCCGGACGGCACGGATTTTGACGATCTGCGCCAGGGTCACCGCCTCGGCCTCAAGGCCGTCGCCGATCAGCTGCACCTGGCCGGCCACCGGATGCTGGCCATCAAGGATCCCTTCCTGCGCACCCTGCGCGCCATGACATTCAGCACCAAAGAAAGCCTGCAGCACCTGGCCGAACAAGCCGCCCGCTGCGGGGCTGACTCGTTCCCGCTGCAGCGCAGCCGCGACATGGTCAGGCTGGAAATGAACGAGGTGGTCAGCGATCATCCCTGGATGAAACCGGACTGGCAGAAGGTGGCCAACGTGTTCGACCGCCAGGTGAGTTATCGCCGCTACCGCGCCCACTCGTTCCGCTCGTTCGGCCCGCGCATCACCCGGGCCAAGCTGCGCCCCGACCACATCCATTACCGCCGCTATGACGAGACCGAGATCACCCCGGCCATCAAGGCCGAGATAGACCAGCTTGAGGGGGTTGTCATCGTGCGGGCCCCCATGGGGGGCCGCAAAACCCAGGGGCTGATCAAACCCGCCATGTGGCAGGCTGAAAAGGGTGCCTATTTCGCGCACCGGGTCAGCCTGATCGGCGCCGCCCACCAGATGCTGACCAAGCGCGCCGACGATGGCAGCGAGAACCATATCCCCAGCCATCAGATGGAGATCTTTCACTACCACGAACGGGACAGTTTCCGCGACATGGGGGTGAAAAAGCTCTGCAGCTGCATCAACTCCATCGGCAAAGACATTTTCAACCCCATCCTGAGCCGCCTGGACCTGCTGGCCATTGACGAGGCCGCCCAGACCATCAAGGCGATCACCTCGGGCGGGGTCATGAAATACCCGCTCACCGTATTCAACCGCCTCAAGCAGGTAGCCGCGACCAGCCGCCAGGTGCTGCTGGTCGATGCCGATGCCAACGACGAGCTGGTGCGCTGGGCCGAACAGGTACGCGAGATGCGCGGCGACGGCCACCCGGTTCACGTCATCGAGCTGGCCACCGACTGCAGCCATCTGACCGTGCTGCACGGCGAGATCAATGCCATCTATGCCGACATCGTCCAGCAGGTCGGGGCCGGCCAGCGGGTGCTGGTTGCCGACGACTCGGCCGAGGAGGGGCAAAAGCTCGCCAACGATCTGATGCTGGCCTACCCGGACAAAAAGGGGCTGTTCATCAGCCAGGACTCCAAGACCCACGACAAGGCGGTCCAGGCTTTCAACGACAAGCCGAACGAGCACATCAGCAGTTATGACTGGATCATCTACAGCCCGGCCATCAGCTCCGGCGTCTCCATCGAGGTGCCGCACATGCAGCTGCACTATGGCCTGTTCCGGGGGGTCGTCAGCCCCTCCGATGCGGTGCAGATGATCCGCCGTGACCGGACCGCCCGCCAGTTCATCCTGGGGCTGGGCAGTCAGAACGGCTACAAGCTGGCCGACGAACAGGCCCACTGGCGCGCCACCCTGAGCGCCATGGCCGAACAGGCCGAGGGAATCGAGATCCACTATGACCAGCAGACTGGCCGGGTCGAGGTGGCCAGTGGCGATCTCGCCTTTGACCAGCTGCGCATCCGCCAGATCTGCCAGGAAAATGCGGCGCGCAATGATTTCGGCAATGTCCTGCTGCTGCAGCTGATGGCCGACCGCTATCAGGTGCGCCCCCTGGGGCTGGAGAATGCCGGCGCCATGGCCAAGCAGGGCGAGGCGATGAAGAAGGCCGCCGGCCAACGGCTGGCCCAGCTCGACGCCGAGCGCATCCTGGCCGCCACGACCCCGAGCGATGAGCGACGCGAGGAACTGCGCAAAGAGGCCCATATCACCCAGCAGGAAAAGGCCGAGCTGGATCGCTGGAACATCGAGCGTTTCCTGCAATCGCGGGTCAATGAGGAGTCGATCAAGTGGCTGCGCAACGGCGGCATGGGACACTGCAAGCGGTTCGAGCTGCTGCAGATGGACAGCACCAGGGCCCAGCGCCTCGATGAGCAGGAGGTGACGCTCGGCATGCCGATCTCCACCCGCTCCTTTATCACGCACTCCAGCACCCTGCTGCAGCGCTATTTCACCACCTGCGGCATCGACCTGCAGCAGGGCACGGGCACGGTCACCCAGGAGGCCATGCAGGTCGCCATGGAACAGCTCTACACCGAGGCGGATTTCCTGAACCACTATGCGAGCTGGGCCCCTCAACTGAAAAAACGCAAGCGGGGGGCTGACCTGTTCAAGGCGATCTGCGACAACCTCAACCTCTGCGCCGGCAAGGCGCGCCTGCCACGCAGCCAGGGCGGGGCCACGGTATGGCACATCACCCCAGCCAGCTGGCAGCTGATGATGGACGTTCACCAGGCCCGCATAGAGTGGGGCATCAGCTCGTTCGACGAATACCGGATGCGCGACATGGTACGCCCTGTGCGCCTGCTGCTCGGCGTCGGGTGCCGTACCCTGACCATGCAGACCATCAGCCCAGAGAAGGCCAGCAACAGCGCGCTGAGGCCTCTGCGCGATGGCATCTATGCCACCCCCGCCCTGACCATCTGGCGCACCAGCCCGGCGGCCGTGCCGCTGGCAGAACAGCCCCCCCGCAGCCTTATCCTCGCCGACCTGATCAAGCTGGGGCGGCCCGCGATGGCTCCGGTGGCTGATCTGAGGATCCACGACCTTGCCGATGATCTTATAGCGGATGAACGAGTCGTGGATCCCGCAGGATCTGCATCAGGATCTGTTTTGACTGACTGGGTGGCTGTGGTGAGGGGGGCCGCCGAGGCGACCGGGTGCCTTGTCGCTGACGTGTTGCGGCTGTTGTCCGTGCCGGATCGGGAGGAACTGGCCACCGGCCGGTTCACTCTGGCTGACCTGGTGACCTATGTCCGGGGCTGTCAGTCCACCCACGGGGCCCTGTTCGGGCGCGGGGTGTAAGGTGGTGCTGCTCAGATGGTGGCTATGGCGCCGATTTGAGTGGGCCAGATGGATGAGGGATCCCCGGTATCTCTCCGGGCTGCATCCCTATCCGCTGATGAGGGCCATGGTGGCGAACGACATGGGCGGTTGCCGCACCCATCCGGCCATTGGCCGGGACATGTACCGGATCTGGCACAGGGCAAAAATGAGTGGGGCATAGTGCCCCACCCGGTTACCCCTCTATGTTGGTATAGCGCTCAAGCGTCTGGTCGATCTCATGGGTCAGCTCTGCCCGCAGTGCCTCGACCTTTCCGCGCCCCGTCACCTCCAGCCTGGCCCCGTTCGGCAGGTCGGCGATCAGGGTGACCCAGCCGCCCGCCTTGTGGCTCTTGATGGCCACGTCGCGCCAGCTGTTGAGCCACTGGACCCAGGCCGCCGCCCCGGCGGCCATCAGGCTGTCACCTGCCACCTCGTACCGGTGCGACAGCTCCCCGAACGCCAGGGTCACCTCCCAGCGCCCACCCTCGCCCCGCTTGAACGTGAACTTGGGCATCAGGTCAGTGTGCGCCGGCACGGCCTGCTCGCTGCCCGTCCCGTCCTCGATGCGAACCTCGTTCACCGACGCCTGATCACCCTCCGGCTCCGGCGTCAGGGGGGCATCCTCCTGCGGTTCTTCCTGCTCGGTCTCGTCCACCAGCACCTTGCCGGTTTCCTCCTCCTTCATCTGCGCCTCGACAGCGGCCGCATCCAGATCGACAGCCTCCTGTGCGGTGATGGGGGAGTCGAGGAATGACAGGTCGAGCCCACGAACGCCCTCCTGGTCCAGCAGCGCCTTGCCGCACACCTCCATGTAGCGCCTGCCCATCGGCTTATAGACCTTGTACTCCCGCGCCAGCACCGACAGGTTGATCACCTTGGCGGGGTTGTCGATCAGCTGCTGCTTGACCCACTCATGCAGGAGCACGGCCGAATTTCCCTTGGCCAGGTCAGGCATCAGGTGGTCCAGCTCGGCCAGCGCTTCCAGTCGGGTGGCCATGGCCTCCGGTTTGGGCGATTTCCGGTCGAAGTTGGTCAGTTTGACGCTCTTGTAGTTGAGCTGGGCGGCGGGGTCGTCGTGCCCCAGCAGCTCGGAATAGAAAGCGTCCTCATTGACCCGCTGCCATCGGGGGTCGTGGTCAAACCAACGTTCCTTGCAGATGCGGGCATAGATGGCGCGGGTGTCGTACAGCCGGCGCCCCTCGGACACCCCGCTGAACACCCGCCTGGCCAGCTGGTTGAGGTAGTTGGACACCCGATTGGCGATCCGCTCCTCGACGCTGCGCATACCCTCCTCCTCCAGCAGCGCCAAGCCCTGGGTGTAGGGTAGCTCTCTCAGGCCGTTGAAGGCCTTCATCACCAGGTCGGTGGGGTAGAGGCTGTAAATCAGGATGCCCTGATCCCGCCCCTCGTCCCGCTTCTTGGCCTGACCAAAGAAGCGCAGCCGGTGGTCGTCCACCCGCTCGAACCGGCCGAGCGAAATGATCTCGATGGGGCGCCGGCCGGTGGCCCCGCACAGGGCAAACACCGTCATGTCAAAGTCCCATTCCGTCCTGTCGCCGCTCCGGTTCCAGGGCTGGGTCAGCAGCAGCCCCAGCTTGCGCATGTAGCCCGGATAGTCCACCAGCAGGGTCTGCTGCTGCTTGCGCTCCAGGCGCTTGTCGGCATTGTCCAGGTGCTCGTCTTTGAGGCCCGCCGGCAACTTCAGGGCCACGATGGCCTCATGGTCGATCTTGAGCCCGAGCAGGTCGGTCATAGCGGCAGGCACCTCGTCCAGCACGGCCCGGATCTCGGCCAGCCGCTGGGCGCGGCCCTCCTCATCCACCAGCGCCTTGAGCCGTTCCGCCCAGGCCGGGTGTGCCTTGGCCAACACCAGCAAGGGGGCCTTGAACACCTTGGCAAAGTTGAGCTGGTTGAGCGCGGCCGCCAGCTCGGCCTCCTTTTTCAGGGTCTCCTTGGCCGCCAGCTTGGCCTTGCGCAGGTCGGCCACCGAAGCCCCCTCAACCAGAAAACTATCGAACAGGGGGGCATGGTGCGGGTGGCGCTTCTTCATCCGCTCGGCCTCGCGCTCCAGCAGGTGGTGATGCAGGTTCAGCTCCTCCAGGCGCTTGCGCAGCTTGGTCAGGTAGCGGCTGAACGTGGCCAGGGTGATGCGGTTTTCCACCTTGTCCCCACCATAGCGGCGCTTGTCCAGGTAGAGGGCATTGAGCGCCTTACTCACCGCCCGCTTGTGTGCGGTTGTCTTTTGCCCTTGGGGTATGTCAGCAGCCTCGATTTTCTTCACCTCGGCTGTGAGGTCATCCCCGATCTTCTGCAGGTCAATCTTGATAACTGGCATGGCTATCACCTCTCCTAATCACACCCCAATCGGCTTAATAAAATCATACCCCATTCCACCAAGAATGCAAACTTCATAAATCACACCCAATACAAACAAATCACACCCCATTCATGATGTAGCACACTATGAAATGGGGTGTGATTACCACACCCTCAGCGTTAAATATAAACGTTTATATTTAACGCTGAGGGTGTGGTAATC
>NZ_JBFODD010000018.1:0-111342 GCF_040908115.1 Aeromonas sp. R7-1
GCCGCTTTTTGTCCGCTCCCCGCCGTATCAGTGGCTGGCATAACCCCAGCGACTGGTCAACTCATGCTCGACACCCAGATGATCGAGGATGCGGGCGACCATGAAGTCCACCAGATCCTCGATGCTTTTCGGTTCATGGTAGAACCCTGGCGCCGCCGGCATGATGGTCACGCCAAGACGGGCAAGCTTGAGCATGTTCTCCAGATGGATCGCCGAGAAGGGGCTCTCCCGGGGCACCAGGATGAGCTGGCCTCGCTCCTTGATCACCACGTCCGCCGCCCGCTCCAGCAGGTTGTCCGAGGTGCCGTTGGCAATGGCCGAGACGGTGCCCATGGAGCAGGGGCAGACCACCATCTGTTTGGGGGCCGCCGAGCCGGAAGCCACCGGCGAGAACCACTCCTCCTTGCCGCAGGCGACGATCTGACCCTCTTTGGCACCATATTGGCGACAGAGGTACGCCGACAGCTCCCTGGGGGAGCCCGGCCAATCCTGCTGCTGCTCGGTCTTGAGCACAACCCTGGCCGCCGAGGAGGCGAGCAGGAAGACCCGATAGTCTGCCTGCACCAGGCATTCCAGCAGGCGCAGGGCATAGGGAGCGCCGGAGGCGCCGGTCAGCGCCAGGGTGATGGCCTTGTTCATGATGCGCTCTGCAGCTCCTTGAGGCGGGCGATCAGCTTGTCGTGAATGCCGCCGAACCCGCCGTTGCTCATGATCAGAATATGATCCCCTGGGCGGCTCTCGGCCACCAGGGCGCCAATCAGGGCATCAAGGGCCTCGAATACCCGGGCAGGCCGGGTCATGTGGGCCGTCACCTCCCCCAGATCCCAGCCGATGTTGGGGGGCTGGAAGAAGAACACCTCGTCGGCACCGTCGAAGCAACCGGCCAGCTCCTCCTTGTGAACCCCGAGCTTCATGGTGTTGGAGCGGGGCTCCAGCACCGCCAGGATGCGGGCCTTGCCCACCTTGGCGCGCAGTCCACCCAGGGTGGTCTCGATGGCGGTAGGGTGGTGGGCGAAGTCGTCATAGACGCTGATGCCGGCCACTTCCCCTTTCAGCTCCATGCGCCGCTTGGGGGACTTGAACTGGCAGAGGGCGTTGATCCCGTGCTCCACCATGACACCGGCATGACGGGCGGCGGCGATGGCCATCAGACCGTTGTTAACGTTGTGCTCTCCGATGCACTCCCAGTGCACCTCCCCCTGTTTCACGCCATCCAGCCACACCTCGAAGGCGGAGCCGTCATCGGCCAGCTTCACCGCCTTCCACTTGGCGTCGTCCTGGCCCACCAGCTCCACCTCGCTCCAGCAGCCCATCTTGCGCACGGCGGTAAGGTTGTCATCGCCTTTGGGGAAGAGCACCCGGCCGTTGCTCGGCACGGTGCGCATCAGGTGGTGGAACTGGCGCTGGATGGCGGCGAGATCCGGGAAGATGTCCGCGTGGTCGAACTCCAGGTTGTTCATCACCAGGGTGCGCGGGTGGTAGTGGACAAACTTGGATCGCTTGTCGAAGAAGGCGCAGTCATATTCGTCCGCTTCAATCACAAAGAAGGGAGCCGAGCCAAGACGGGCGGAAACCGGGAAGTTGCCCGGCACGCCGCCGATGAGGAAACCGGGTTCCAGCTTGGCATACTCCAGCACCCAGGCCAGCATGCTGGCGGTGGTGGTCTTGCCATGGGTGCCCGCGACGGCCAGCACCCAGCGATCTTTCAGCACGTGCTCCAGCAGCCACTGGGGGCCGGAGATATAGGGCAGATTGCGGTCCAGCACATATTCCACACAGGGGTTGCCACGGCTCATGGCATTGCCGATCACCACCAGATCCGGCGCAGGATCGAGCTGGGAGGGGTCGTAGCCTTCGGTCAGTTCGATGCCCTGTTGCTCGAGCTGGGTGCTCATGGGGGGATAGACGTTGGCGTCGGAGCCGGTCACCCGATAGCCAAGCTGTTTTGCCAACACCGCCAGACCACCCATGAAGGTGCCGCAGATCCCGAGAATGTGAATGTGCATACCGCTGCCTTTTCCAGTAAAGGGAGTGCGCATTCTAGGGTCTGTTGACCCGGTGGCACAAGCCGCGCCCATGGGGAGCGAAGGCATCCGCGCCCGCAGACGACAGAAATCGGGCAAGCGCGGGGAAAAGCCACCCTCCGCCACGCCACCCGGCCCTTGAAATATGGTCATTTGACGGGACATCGCTATAATGTCGGCCTGCAAACTTGACTCCAACACTCAAAGGAAACGTCATGAGCCTGAACCTGGTACCGGCCGGCAAGAGCCTGCCTGACGACATCTACGTCATCATCGAAATCCCGCAGAACGCCGACCCGATCAAATACGAAGTCGACAAGGACAGCGGCGCCATCTTCGTTGACCGTTTCATGTCCACCCCGATGTTCTACCCGTGCAACTACGGTTACGTGAACGCCACCCTGTCCCTGGACGGGGATCCGGTCGACGTGCTGGTTCCGACTCCCTACCCGCTGCTGGCCGGCTCCGTCATCCGCTGCCGCCCGGTCGGTGTGCTGAAGATGACCGACGAATCAGGCGAAGACGCCAAGATCGTGGCCGTTCCCCACTCCAAGCTGACCAAGCAGTACGATCACATCCAGGATGTGAACGATCTGCCCGAGCTGCTGAAAGCCCAGATCCAGCACTTCTTCGAGCGCTACAAAGAGCTGGAAGCGGGCAAGTGGGTCAAGGTGGAAGGTTGGGGCGACAAGGCCGCTGCCGAAGCCGAAATCAAGACCTCTGCCGAGCGTTACGCTGCAAAATAAGCGTATTCCTCGCAAAAAAGGCGCCTTATGGCGCCTTTTTTATTGGTCGTTGCGGGGACGCTCCGGGGGGATCCCCCTGGATATAGAGGTCGCGCCCGTTTTGCCGATAGGGGCGGTAATAGTCATCGCCGCAGCGATATTCCTGACCGGCACCTCCCACCAGATCGCAGTTGACCGGCAGCACCTCCAGCCACTTGATGGCCTGCTGGAAGCGCAGCCACTCCTGCCATTCATGCTCCCGGGCCAGCTGATCCCGCAGGGCGAAGGTATCCGCGCTGGACAATCCCTGATTGACGATGACCTGCCCCGCCAGCGCCGGCGTGGCCACCAATATCAGCAGAAACCGTGAAACAAGCTTCATGATGATTTCCCCCATGACTTATTTCCTGAATTAAATTTAAAGTCAGATCAGATAATTACCAATATATCTGTCACCATACCAATCCAAATGCCGGTCACTCACCTAGTTGTTTATTATCAACCCAGGCGGAGGCGCACCATGAAACTGGCACAAGGCTTTCTGTGCAGTCTGCTCTTCGGCACCATGGCGCAGGCCAACGAGATCAACCTGAGCTGGCAGTGGCAATCTGCGGATGGTCAGCAAAAGCACCTGCAATTGACGGCAGATGAGCGCACCTTTTCAGCCAGCCGTCACGAGATGACACAGCTCGACACCGCCCTCAACTTCCCGCTGGAAACACTCTACTCCTACATCAGTCCGCGCCTCTACAACAGCATCAACCAGATCAACCAGCACAGCCCGGAGACGGCCACCAAGTTCCGCAACCTGGAACAGGCCTTTACCCTGCACGACAGCAGCCTCGAATCCGCCCAGTTCTGGCAGGCCTACCGGCAATATCAGGAGGACGCCTTCTACGAGATGCGGGTCCAGCCCTGCGTTCACCCGGCCAATCAGAAGCTGCCCTGCGTGCGCCCCAACTACTCCCAGCTGTTCTATCAGTTCAAGGGAGACCTCAAACCCCTGGCACAGCAGTTTTCGGCCAAGGATCTCGCCACCAGCGTCACCCTGCTGCAGGAGTGGCTGAGCGGCATCCCCACCCCGCCCGAGCAAATGGACCACTTCGCTCCGCCCTTGCAGGCCCTGCAGGACAACAAGGCCGACAGCGACGAGAAGGCGCTGCTCATGGCCAGTCTGCTGGCGGAGCTGGCACCCCAGTACAGCCTCAGCATCATCTATCCGAACATCAGCATCGGCAGCGTCTCGCCGGCCTGGCTCGCCATCACGGCCGACAGCGGCCTTGAGGGGGACACCCTGGTGATCGGCAATCAGCGCCACGTGCTGCTCACCGGTTCTCCCCTGCTGGCCCAGCAGATGACCATGGCCCAGATTCCCTTGATCAGCGAACCGCTCTACTAGCCTCTTCTGACCATCACTTGCTTTTGATGGATGACATGCCATCCTTGCCGCCGTCATTGGGGGGATGGCGACCATGTTGACAAGATCACCGTCGCACCCTGCATTATTTAACACTTTTTAAACAGATCCGATCAGTTTAGGATATTCAGGGTCCCATTCCCTCGACCCAAAAATCGTTATAACATCACAAAGGAGTGTCATCCGGATGAAACATCTCGTGCTTACTCTGGCGCTGCTGCCAACCCTGGTCATGGCCCACAACATCAAGGAATCAACCCAGGTGCCGCTGGTCAACATCAGCGACAAGGGGGAGCTGGTGCTCAAGGAGAAGGAGATCAGCTATCAGCCCTGGCAGAGCAAGGTCCTGACCGGCAAGGTCTTCCTGATCCAGCACATCGCGGGTCGCTCCAGCGCCAAGGAGCTCAATGCCCCCATGATCGAGGCGATCAAGGCGGCCAAGCTGCCCCACGACAAGTACCAGACCGTTACCATCATCAACAGCAATGACGCCATCTGGGGCACGTCCGGTTTCGTGAAGAGCAGTGCCGAGGACAGCAAGAAAGAGTTCCCCTGGTCCGCCATGGTGCTGGATGCCAAGGGGATGGCCCGCAACGCCTGGGCGCTCACCCCGGAAAGTTCGGCCATCATACTGCTGGATAAAGAGGGCAAGGTGCTGTTTGCCAAAGATGGCCAGCTCGATGCCGCCGAGATAACCAAGGTGATGGGGCTCATCCAGTCCCATCTCTGAATCAGAGAGAAGGGCGCTGATGGCGCCCTTTCCACAAGGGTCTATGGGTCGTTCCACACTGACAATCTGGGTGTTGCTGCTGGGCTGGTTGTGGATGCAACCGGTGCTGGCACAGCACCCTCTTGAAGCTGCCCTGCCCGATCACGGTCATGCCTGCACCCTCTGCGTCCTGCATCTGGATGGCAAGCTGGCACTGACGCCGACCCCCGTACTCCCTCCCCTCTCCTCTGGCATCGACCGGTATATCGGCACTCCCCAACCGAGGGCGGCCACCGGCACCACGGGACATCGCCGTATCCGCGCCCCGCCGCCCCTTCATTGTTTCTTTTTTTGAACCAATCTTTTCTCTATTTATTCAAAAGGATTAACGATGAAAGCAGTCACCCTGTTGCTGGCCGCTGCCGCCTTCGGCGCCCAGGCCCATCACGACGAACACGAAAGCCACAGCCACGGTGCCCATGAGCACGGTCACGGCCACCTCAACCTGGTACTCGACGGCAACCAGCTGATGATCGAGTTGCAGGCCCCTGCCGCCGATCTGGTGGGCTTCGAGCATGCCGCCAACACCGATGAGGAGAAAGCGCAGTATGCCAAGGCGGTGGCCCGCCTCCAGCAGCCCGACGCCCTCTTCCGTTTCGACCCGGCCGCCGGCTGCAAGCTGACCCAGCAGGAGCTGCAGGCCGCCAAGGAAGATCATGACCATGACCATGAGCACGAGCACGAGCACGAGCACGAGCACGACAAGGCTGATGGCGCTCACGATGAACACCATCACGACGACGCGGGCCATGCGGACATGGGGGCCATGTACACCTACACCTGCGCTACCCCGGCCAAGCTCACCGGTCTCGAGGCCACCCTGTTCAGCCTCTACCCGAGCCTGGAGAAGCTGAGCGTGCAGGGCATACTGCCCACCGGCCAGACCGCCGCCGAACTGACTCCGTCCGCCAACAAACTGGGCTGGTAACACCATGAAACATGCCGTGGTTGAGATCCGTGATCTGGCCTTTGCCTGGCCGGGTCACGAAGCCGTCCTCGATCTGCCCGCCCTTCGCATCCACGAGGGTGAGCGCGTCTTCATCAAGGGCCCATCGGGTTGTGGCAAGTCCACCCTGCTCGGGTTGCTGGCCGGTATCCAGACCGCCAACCACGGCACCCTGGAGGTGCTGGGCCAGCCCCTGGCCCGGCTTTCCGGCCGCGCCCGTGACCAGTTCCGGGCGGCCAATCTGGGGTACATCTTCCAGCAGTTCAATCTGCTGCCGTTTCTCTCGGTGCAGGACAACGTCACCGCTGCCCTCACCTTTTCACCCGCCAAGCGGGCCCGCCTGGCAGGGAGCCCCGAGCAGGAGGCGCGCCGCCTGCTGGCAGAACTGCAACTGCCGGATGAGGCGCTCCATCGCCCCGTCCACGCCCTCAGCATCGGCCAGCAGCAGCGAGTCGCCGCCGCCCGCGCCCTGATAGGCTCCCCTCCTCTGGTGATCGCCGACGAGCCCACCTCGGCCCTGGACACCGACAACCGGGCCGCCTTCATCCGGCTGCTGTTCGAGGAGTGCGACAAGCAGGGGTCTACCCTGGTCTTCGTCAGTCACGATCCCTATCTGGAGCCCCTCTTCCCCCGGGTGGAGAACCTGCAACAGCTCAACCGGAGGGCGGCATGACCACACGCCATCATCTCGCAGCCCGTCCAGCCATCTCCCCTTCACTGCGGAGGCTCTCATGCTGAAACTCGCCCTGCAAAGTCTCTGGGCCCGTCGTCTCACTGCCGGGCTCACCCTGCTGGCCGTCGCCATCAGCGTCACCCTGCTGCTCGGGGTGGAGCGGGTGCGCAGTCAGGCACGGGATAGCTTCGCCAACACCGTCTCGGGTACCGATCTCATCGTCGGTGCCCGCTCCGGCCAGGTGAACCTGCTGCTCTATTCGGTGTTTCGCATCGGCAACCCCACCAACAACGTGGGCTGGGACTCCTACCAGGCCATCAAGGCCAGGCCCGGTATCGCCTGGACCATCCCCCTCTCCCTTGGCGACTCCCACAAGGGGTTTCGCGTGCTCGGCACCAATGGGGACTACTTCACCCACCTGAAGTACGGCCAGCAGCAGGCGCTCGTCCTGCGCGAAGGCCGCCCCTTCGAAACACCGTTTGAAGCGGTGCTGGGTGCCCAGGTGGCCGAAAAGCTCGGCTATCACCTGGATCAATCCATCGTCATCGCCCATGGCGCCGGCAACACCTCGTTCAGCCAGCACGACAACATGCCGTTCAAGGTGGTGGGGATCCTGGCCCCCACCGGCACCCCCATCGATCGCACCATTCATGTGCCGCTGGCGGGCATAGAGGCGATCCACCTGGGCTGGGACACCGGTCGTCACAGCAAGAACGTGACCCCGGAACAGGCGATGGCGCTGGATCTCACCCCCAAGACCATCACCGCCTTCATGGTGGGGCTGAGCAACCGGATCCTGGCGTTCCAGTTGCAGCGCAGCGTCAACACCTATCCCAGAGAGCCCCTGATGGCCATCCTGCCGGGAGCCGCTCTGCAGGAGCTCTGGGGGCTGATGAGCGTGGCGGAGACCGCCCTGTCGGTGATCGCGGGCTTCGTGGTGGTGGCGGGCCTCATCGGCATGCTGACCACCCTGCTCGCCGGCCTCAACGAGCGGCGCCGCGAGCTCGCCATTCTGCGCTCCCTGGGGGCGGGCCCTGCCCATCTCTTCCTGCTGCTGGCGCTGGAGGCGATGGCGCTCACCACGGCGGGCATCGCCCTCGGGGTGGCCGCGCTCTATCTCGGTCAGGGGCTTGCTAGCCCCTGGCTGCTCAGCCACTATGGCCTGCAAATGAGCCTGGGTCTGCCGAGCGCCTATGAGTGGCAACTGCTGGGCCTGGTCTGGCTGGCGGGCATGGTGATCGGGCTGCTGCCTGCCGCCCGCGCTTACCGCTACAGCCTGAGCGACGGCATGAGCATTCGCGTCTGACCCGACGCATCCGACCAAGAGAGAAGAACAGATGATGAAGTGGAAAATAGTGGCGCTGCTGGCCAGCCTGCTGGTGCTGCCTGCCATGGCCGCAGATTACAAGACCATCGACTGGGATATCCTCATCCCGGAGGGGGAAAAACTGCTGCCACCGCCCCAGGTCAGCCATGATGGCGACTTCTCCTCGGTGCCGCAGCCGGTGGGAGGAGTCAACAAGAAGCTGGACAATCAGGAGGTGCGGATCCCCGGGTTCGTGGTGCCCCTGGAAGGGGATGCCAAGACCATCACCGCCTTCCTGCTGGTCCCCTACTTCGGTGCCTGCATTCACGTGCCGCCCCCGCCCACCAACCAGGTGATCTACGTGAGCTACCCCAAGGGAGCGCCGGTGGATGACCTCTGGGACGCCATCTGGGTCAAGGGCAAGATGCACACCGTCAGCTCCAGCCACGAGATGGCCACCGCTTCCTACTCCATGGACGCGGTCGAGGTCAGCGTCTACGAAGAGTGAGCCCCTGATGGCCTCCCCCGGGAGGCCATTTTTTTATCCCGTGACGACCCCGGCAAAGGGATTGTTCATGGATCTGGTTGGAGTAACATTCACTACCAGACCTTGCCATCACGGAGCCAGCATGGCTGACCTGCCCCCCAAGAAAGAGAGTTCCATCCTGAGCAGCCAGGAGCAGACCCTGCGCCTGGCCCGCAGCCGCGGCATCGATGGCATGCTCACCCGCAACAGCGACAGCACCTTCGAGCAGCGCGCCACCTTCCGCCAGTTGGCGGAGCAGGCCACCCGCCAGCGCAATCTGGAATCCATCATGGTGATGGCCGCGCGCCACTGCGAAGAGACTGCCGCCGGCGGCGAGATAGACAGCGACTGGCTCACCCGCTTCCTGCAACTGGCCGAAGACATCAGCATGACCCCCATGCAGCAGTTGTGGGGCCGCATCTTCGCCCTGGAAGTGGCGACCCCGGGCCGCTTCTCCATCCGGGCCCTCAACACCCTCAAGGAGATGACCCAGCGCGAAGCCCAGCTGTTCCAGCGCATCTGCGCCCTCTCCTGCCACTACGAGGGCAGCGACGAGCAGCGTCTGCTGCTGGGCATGCACAAGGGGGCCAGCCTGCTCAGTCGCGCCAAGGTCACCCGAATGGGGCTCGGCAAATACCGGGTGCCCTACAGCGCCCTGCTGCTGTTGTGCGATCTCGGGCTGCTGCACCGTGGCGAGCTCGAATCCGGTCCCCTGCCCGCCGACGGGGTCGAGCTGGCCTTTGGCAACCAGCGCTGGCGTCTGCGCCAACGCCAGAGCAACCTCACCCTGCTCTATTACCGGCTCACCCCTGTAGGCAACGAGCTTGCCCTGCTGCTGGACGAGCCCCCCCTGGAGGAGTACCTGCAGGATCTGAAGACCCTGCTCTCCACCCACCTGCAGATAGAGACCCAGATGCCGGCCCCGGTCAGCGAGCCGGATCTGCCCGCCTGAGGCTGGCGGAGGCCCCGGCCCCGCCTTGCCAAATTGCGAAACCCGCCCCGCCATTGCCAAAACGGCTCCCAAAAAGCGAATCCTGACGGCAGGGGCGGACGCGAGCCCGGGCCATGTTCCCCCCACTACGGGTTTTGAGCGCAAAAGAGACATATAGAGCGCAATTTAAGCGTTTTTGGGCACTCTGGTGTACGAATTGCAACCTGACTCTCTTTCCTCTGTCAGGCAGGAAGTACCATGAGAGTCAATCAACCCGTTACCCAGCGTGAGCGCCTCTACCCGTCGCACCAGAACCTGATTTCCACCACGGATCTGGAGAGCCGCATCACCTATGCCAACGACGAGTTCTGCCAGATAGCCGGCTTCACCCTGGAGGAGCTGCAAGGGGCGCCGCACAACCTGGTCCGCCACCCCGACATGCCGCCCCAGGCGTTTGCCGACATGTGGCGCCATCTGCGGGAAGGCAAAAGCTGGATGGGCCCGGTCAAGAACCGCTGCAAGAACGGGGATCACTACTGGGTCAACGCCTTCGTCACCCCCATTCAGGACGCAAGCGGCAAGGTGGTGGAGTACCAGTCGGTGCGCACGGCGCCGGACGACGTGGTCAAGCAGCGTGCGGAGCGGGTCTATGACGAGATGCGCCGCGGCAAGACCCCCCGGGCCCTGCGCCTGCCCCCCTGCTGCCACACCCTGGGGATCCACCTCTGCCTGATGGCGCTGCTGGCCAGCCTGGTCACCCTCGGCTATCAGCACGGCCCGGGCTGGCCTCTGCTCATCGGTGCCCTGCCCCTGGTGGTTGCGCTCGTCATCTGCCAGACCCTCTCCCGGCGCCTCGCCCGGCTGGAGACCCTGGCCCGCCACCGTTTCGACAACCCCTTGATGCAACTGCTGTATACCGGCCGGGTCGATCGTCTGGCTGCCGTCGAGCTCGCCATGAAGATGAACCAGGCCGAGTTCAATGCGGTGCTGGCCCGCACCCAGCAGACCTGCCAGCAGATCGTGCAGGCGGCGCAGACGGATCTGAACAATGCCGAGTCCATCACCGGCAACCTGCAGCAACAGCAGGCCCAGACCAACCAGGTCGCGACCGCCATCACCGAGATGACGGCGTCCATTCGCGAGGTCTCCCACAGCTCGAGCGCCTCCTCGGACAGCCTGGACAACACCGCCGTGCTGTTTCGGGAGGGCAATCGCAGCGTGCTCGATACCGTGGCGGCGGTGGAAGGGGTTCACGGCGAGCTGCTCACCTCCCGCGCCGTGATAGAGGCGCTGGCCAGCCAGTGCCGCGCCATCGACGGCATCCTGGACGTCATCAACAACATCGCCAACCAGACCAACCTGCTGGCCCTCAATGCGGCCATCGAGGCGGCCCGGGCGGGCGAGTCCGGTCGCGGCTTCTCGGTGGTGGCGGACGAAATCCGCACCCTGGCCATCAAGACCCAATCCTCCACCGGCGAGATCCAGCAGATGATAAGCCTCTTGCAGGCCAGCGCCGACGATGCCCAGCAGGCCATGGCGCAAGGGGAACAGCTCTCCGCCAGTTGCCGCCTCAAGGCCGCCGCCACTGGCGATATCCTGCAACAGATCAGCGAACGCCTGTTGCAGGTGACCGCAGGCAGCAACCAGATAGCCCAGGCGGTGCAGGAGCAGTCCCTGGTCACCCAGGACATCCACCACAGCGTGCTGGACATCAAGCGTCTGGCCGACGACTCCAGCCAGGGCAGCCGCCACGCCGTGCAGGGCATCATTGCCCTCGTGAAGCAGCTCGGGGATCTGGAGCGGCTGGTACGCCAGTTCCAGCAGCATCCCGCCACCCGGCCAACCAGCACCACCCTGACCAGCGGCCAACCCCTGCTGGCCCGCTGAGCCTTCACGGAGGAAACCTGACCCAAAGACCGTGCGCTAACAATAAAAACGGGCCCCTGCCGTCACCGGCAGCGGGCCCCTCTTTTGAGTGGAGCATGGGCGTCTGAACGGGTTTCAAATTCGAGTCCTCGACTGAACTCGCGGGTCTTTCGCCCCCTCCCAACCACCTGCTCGCCCGTGCCAGGCCGACCCTCTCGGCTGCACCGCATGGCCCTCGGCAGGGCAATGACCTTGCTCACTCCCCCATCCATACACCGTGAATATTGGGCGTTAGGCCTTGAGCGTTGAGCGTTGAGCGTTGAGCGTTGAGCGTTGAGCGGGAAGCGGGAAGCGGGAAAGCGTTGCGCCTTGAGATCCCTCTTATCCAACCTGCCGCAGGCCCCGCTGGCCCCCCAATTTATTGATCTTGCCCGAGAAATCGCCCGCTCCCTCTTCCCTAACCAGCTCCGTTCGGTAACATGGCAATCAGGATCACCTCTTGTCGGAGTCAGCCATGAACCAGACCGGAGCCACAGGGAAAGCGCAGCAGGCTGGAGGCTGAAATTCAGGGGCGGTAGCGTGTTTTTTGCCGGTTGGTGCAGAGCGCAGCGGCGCCCAACAAACGAGCATGGTCACGTGAACCAGAGTGGGATAAAGAGGGATGGGGTCGAACGGTAACTAAAAATAGGTGATGCAACCAAAGTCAGACTGGACTTGCAGCCACGTTGTATTGTTCCTGATGAGGTTGATGTCCCTCTCGGTTTTGGCGTTGAAATTCTATTTTCTGCTGCACACATGATCGATATTGAACGACCACCTCAAGAGTATATTGATTGGCAATGAGACCAAAATCCAGAGGGAACCTGGTCGAGAAACGGATGCATAATCGATGTGCCAAGAGAAACTGTCATCGCTCGGTGTTTTCAGTCCCATTGACCTAAATGGTTATTTTTGTTGCCGCAGAGTTTAGCGGTTGTATGTTATCAGCCCCTTGGTGGGCATTACTATTCACAAGGACGTGTCATGAAAAAATCCTCTATTGGTGCTGTGTTTTTACTTAGTTCAAGTGCGCTAGCCAACCCATATAAAAGTGAATTTGTTGATGTGGCATTTCAAATACAAGAAGGAAAAAATACATTTCAACTTGTCTGTCAACCCAAGCTCACCATGGGGGAGCTGCCCAAAAACTGGGTTGATACGTGCAATGAGATTGGCAAGAAGTTTTTGGAGTTGGCTGTCGAAAGCGGAATGAAGGTCGACCCCATTGACAACGCGTTTGGTTTGGCTGGTGAACTTGCTCAAAAAATGTCGAGTGACTTGCCAGAGAATGTTGTCCCCACACAAATTATTAGCCGTGAATTTGGTGGTTAATCACTGATAACAGGGTGCGAGAACCAATAAAAGCCGGGCTGGGGCGGTTTTCACTACGCTTCCTCAGCCCTTTTTCCATTCAAGAGGAATGAAGGTTTCAGCACTGATTAACGTACTGCCTCTATCATGACTATCAGGGAATAATATGCAAGTCCGCGCAATATCTTTACTCTTGCTCATTTTTTCCTGCTCGGTAAGCGCAACAGCGATCATGACTCACACAGTTAGCAGGGATGATGGTTCGTTTATTTCCTATTATCTTGTCCAACATGCCCATGACACAGATACACTGCTGTTGATCCTGCAAGGCTCTGATTGCAATAGCGTGCTTAACATAGACTCCATACTCACCGAGTATAAAAATATCTGGCCAGAAGCTGATGTGTTGCTAATCGAAAAGTACGGCATCAATCGCAAGTTAAAATACAGTACCGACCCGGCACGCAAGGACTGCCCTGCTCAGTACCTTGAAAAGGACAATCCTGCGCAGCGGGTCTCGGATATCAAGGCTGTGCTCGATATCGTTCGAAAAGACGGGCAATACAAAAAGCTCATCCTCTTGGGCGGCAGTGAAGGGGCTGTGATCGCCAACCTGGTGAGCGCAGATATTGACTCTATCGATGCCACCATCGCCTTTAATGGCGGTGGCCGCTGGTTTATCGATGACGTCTCACACAGCATCGCGGTAAAGCATAAAAACCCCGCAGCGGCGAGAAAAGAGGTCGATGACTTTAAAGGGTTTGCCGAGCATGTTCTTCACAGCAAACCCTTCGAGCTTGATGTGAGCGGGCATGGTTATCATTGGTGGCAGCAGATGCTCTCCATCGATCAGCTTGATATCCTTAAAAAGGTAAAGTCTCCTTTGCTGATCATTCAGGGAGGGAGAGACAAGTCGGTATCACCGCAAAAAACAGATGAGTTGATGCAGCATCTTAATGAACTCGGGAAAAGTAATATTGAGTATCGGCGTTATGAAACGCTTGACCATGGATTCAAGAACAGTAACGGGGAAAACCTGCGCAATGAGGTTGTGAGCGATATGAATTCATGGTTAAAGACAAATTTAAGTTAAGCAACTCTGACTAAAATTCTGCAACGCTTATCATTATTCATGTAGACCATATTTATAAAAACTGTCCTTTGGGGCTGTTAAAACAAGAATGTGTAATTTAAATTGGTACTTACTAGTCATTTATTCATCATAATTATAACTGTACGCTATGCTAAATTCAGATTGGTGACAGCCCTATAACTCAACAGATAATCTATATGCGACATATTATCATAAACAGCAGCCACCTAGCTTTATTATTGTTGAGATTACAATATTGAAATATACAAAACCAAATTAAACTTAATTTAATTAATGGAGCCATCTAAACTATGAATATATTAGCACTAAAAGAAAGAACCAAGAATCTCCTTTCGCTTGGAGAGTCGCATTTCAGAGAATTTAAATCTGCCTACCAAGGACCTTTAGATAATAAAAAGCCAGGTTCAATTAAGGATCTCAATAGATATATAGCAGAAGCCTTAGTTGCATTCTCCAATGCAGATGGAGGAAGTATAATTATTGGTGTCGAGGACGACGGAACTGTAACTGGCCTTCCATTTACGGAATCTGAAATTCAGAGTATGTTATCAGCATACAAAGATTACATACATACTGACAGTATTCTTCCCATTGAGATTGAGACAATAATTCGTGATTTAAACGAATGCACTGTTTTATTATTTTCAGTTTCTAAAGGGACGGATGAAATATATCAACTATCTGATGGTCGCTGTGTTGTTCGTAAAGATAAGCAAACTGTGCCGGTATCTTTCAAACGAATACAGTTCGAAAGACAGGAAATATTATCAAGAAGTTTTGATCGTGCTTTTGTTGACGGGGCTACTGTTTCAGACCTTGATCAAACTCTAATTCAAAGTATTTCATCTTCATATTTAGTTGGCTTGAGTGTAGAATATTATCTGCAACAGACAGGCTTGGCTGAGTTTGGTTTAAATGACCTTAGGCTAAAAAATGCTGCCATTCTTCTTTTTGCTAAAGACATTTCCAAGTGGGCCCCAAGATGTCAAGTGAGAATAGTACAAGTAGAAGGGGACAATCTCAAAACAGGAAAAGATTACAATGTTGTCAATGATGAGATCATAACAGGAAATATATTTAGTTTAATCACAAACTCTTGGAATAAATTAAGACCATTTCTCGCATACAAGACAGAATTTGGAATGGAAGCAAAGTTTGAACAAAAATACATTTATCCTGAAGAAGCAATAAGAGAAGCATTAATAAATGCAATTACTCATAGAGATTACTCAATTCAAAACGGTATAGACATATTTATATTTAATAACCGTTTAGAAGTTTCTAGCCCCGGGAGACTACTCTCGACAATAAGTATTGATGATCTTCGTGCACTAAAAGGTGCCCACGAATCAAGAAACTCTCTAATATCTAAAATTCTTCGTGAAAATAGCTTTGTCCGAGAGCTCGGTGAAGGCATGCGCCGAATTTTCTCATTACTAGAATCTCAGGAGATGGAGTCTCCAATTCTAAACAATGCGGAAAATTACTTCTCCATAACATTTAAAAACAAATCAATATATTCTGCAAAAGAAGAAAGCTATCTAAATATATTCAACAAGTTCGAACTAACTGCAAACCAGAAGCGCATTGTCATTTTGGGAATAAAAAAAGATGAAATCAGCCCGCAAGACATTTATAAAGCGATGAACACAAATGATAGAGATACATATGATCGTGAGGTCACTGGTCTTAGAAGGCATGGAATATTGGTTCAAACTCGAACAAACCCCTCGGCTACAATACTTGCTAAAAAACTTAAAATAACAAAGCAAGCTATCGGTAGATTCAAAATAGAGATGCCTAAGTAAAATACTTAGAATTGAATGGAGGAACGCTAGCAATAAAATAGTTGCAAATAAAGATAACATCGATATCTGTCGATTAAACCACGCTGCCACTGTATGTAGGTTCGAATAGCGCAGCGTATTAGGACAATCGCAAATACCCACGCCACGGCATTAGCAGGGATTGGGAAATCCCCTTGCGGGGTTGATATTGGCTACCTTGAGATGGCTCTTGGCTCACCGGTGCCACTATAAGCTGGAGTTATGGGTTTTACGATAAAGACCCAACTTTTGCTTATAGTGGCTGCCGCCAGCACACAAATGCTTGTTGCGGCCCACTTATCGGCCACAGGCCGCTTGTCAGATGTGCTGCCGATTCCATGACACGCTCAGAAAAAAAGAGGGTCGCTTTACCCTTGCGACCCCCATCTGCGCTCTATTTGCTGCTTACGGCTTGCAGCCAGAGTGACTACCCGGTTGCCGGGATAACTCCGCCTTCAGACGCCACAACTCATGTAAGACGGCGCAACTGAGCAGCTACAGGTAGTCCCCCTGCCTCAGGGCGGTCAGCAACTCCTCCACCAGCGCTTCCACCGGCTTGCCGGCGTTCAGCAGATGAATTTCCGGCTGCTCGGGCGCCTCATAGGCAGAGTCGATACCGGTAAAGTTGCGAATTTCCCCCGCCCGCGCCTTCTTGTAAAGTCCCTTGGGGTCGCGCTCTTCGCAGACGGCGAGCGGCGCATCCACAAACACCTCGACAAATTCCCCTTCACCCACAAGATTGCGCACCAGTTGTCGCTCGGCACGGAACGGCGAGATAAAGGCGGTGAGGACGATCAGGCCCGCATCCACCATGAGTTTTGCCACCTCGCCGACACGGCGGATATTCTCCTGGCGGGCGGCGTCATCGAAGCCGAGATCGCCACAGAGGCCGTGGCGCACATTGTCCCCATCCAGCAGATAGGTGTGCTTGCCCGAGGCGGCCAGCGCCTGCTCCAGCGCCCCCGCCAGGGTGGACTTGCCCGCCCCGGAGAGCCCGGTGAACCAGATCACCAGGGGCTTTTGTCCCTTCTGCTCGGCCCGGCTCTGTTTGTCGACGGCATGCTGATGCCACACGATATTGCTCATCCAACACTCCTTGATTGGCGCTCACGCCTCAAAACTTAAACTGTCCGGCACCACAGGGAGCCACCTCGGACTATCAGCCGACAACGTGCTGATGCCATGGCATTGCTCATCCAACACTCCTTGATTGGCGCTCATGCCGCAATACTGACACTGTCCGCTACCGCGGGGAGCCGCCTCGCGATGAGGCGGCAAGGTGCTGATGCCCTGATATTGCGCATGCAACCCCCCCTGATTGGCGCTCACGCCTGGATGCCAGTGCCCTGGCACTCCCCTGTATCATAAGCAGCCTTGATAAAAGCTGCGCTAACATAAGCAGCCCTTAACACATCCCCCGGTATCAGACCTTAAAACGGAAACAGCAAGGGCACCATGACGATCACCCCGATGCTGTAGGCCAGGGAGACCGGCAGGGCCAGCTTGAGATAATCCGGCATCTTGTAGTTGCCCGCCGCATAGACCATCAGGTTGGTCTGATAGCCGTAGGGCAGGATAAAGCTGGAGCTCGCCCCGAACAGCACCGCCAGAATGAACGGCATGGTGGAGACATCCATGCTGAGCGCCAGCTGGAATCCCATGGGGAAGGCCAGGGCCGCCGCCGCGTTGTTGCTCATCAGCTCCGTCAGTACCAGGGTAAACAGATAGATACCCACGAAGGCGATAAAGGGACTGGCCCCGTTGAACTCCCCCATCAGCCAGTCGGCGATGAGCTTGGCCAGGCCGCTCTTCTCCAGCTGATCGGCGATGGCGAGCGCCCCGCCCACCACCAGCCAGATATCCAGCGGAAAGCGGCGGCGGATCTCGTCCAGGGTCAGGATGCGGGAGAAGAGCAGCACCACCAGCATCACCAGCAGCCCCTTGAAGAGCGGCACCAGATCGAACACCGACAGGGTCAGCACCCCGAGGAACCCCGCCACCACGGCGGCGCTGCGCGTGGCATCAAGCCGGGTGGAGGCCTCCAGCCCGCTCACCACCACGAACTCCCGGGAGAGGGACTTGTTGCCCGCAAACTTGGGGCCGGGGGCCAGCAGCAAGGTGTCCCCTGCGTGCAGTTCAATCTGGCCGAGGCCGCCGGTGAGCTGGGTCTCGCCCCGGCGCACCGCCAGCACCACCGCATCGAAGTGGGTACGAAACTCCGCATCCTTGATGGTCTGCCCCACCAGGCGCGAGCTGTGGCTGACGATCACCTCCACCAGGTGCTGGCCGTTGAGGCGATGCTGGCCGTAGAGATCCAGCCCCTTGAGCTCCTGCAACACGCCGACGCTCTCCACGTCGCCACAAAACAGCAGCATGTCCCCCTCGTGCAGCTCGTGTTCCGGCTGAACCGGGCAGATCACCTGGTTGCCCCGGATGATCTCGGCGAGATAGAGGCTTTTCAGGCTGCGCAGGCCGTTCTCCTTGACGCTGCGCCCGGCCATCGGCGAGCCGGGGCCCACCTTGGCCTCGAGAAAATAGCCGGATTCCCGGCTCATCTCGGTGTCCTGCTCCGGCAGGTGGCGGGCAAACAGCAGCACGGCGATGAGGCCGGTCAGCAGGGTCCCCGCCCCCACCATGAAGAAGTCGAACATGCCGAGCGGCTTGGCCCCCATCTTGATGAGGAAGCTGTTGACGATGAGGTTGGTGGAGGTGCCGATCAGGGTCAGCACGCCGCCAAAGGTCGCCGCGAAGCACATGGGCAACAGCAGCCGGGAGGGCGCATGGTTGGGGTTGCGCTTGACCGCCCCCAGCATGGACGCCACCACGGCGGTGTTGTTGACGAACGCCGACAGGAAGGCGGTGGAAAACCACACCTTCACCAGCACCTTGTTGAAGGAGCCGGTGCCCACCAGGTTGGCAAACCAGCTCATGACCCGGGTCTTCTCCACCGCGAGCGACACCAGCAGCAGCAACACCAGAGTCAGCAGGGCGCTGTTGGTGTAGCCCGCCACCACGGCGTTGATGTCCGCCAGGCCACTCAGGTAGGTGATGAGCACGGCGCCCGAGAAGAGCAGCGCCGGCCGGAGTTTGCCCTGGATCAGCAGGGCGACGAGGGCAGCCAGCAGACCCAGCACCAGGGATTGTTGCCAGGTCATGGGCTTACTCCTTGCCGGAATCGTTGCTGATGGTCAGCGCCTGCCAGTGGGGGAAGTGCTTGCGCACCAGGGCGTTGAGCTCCACTTCGAACTCGCTGTATTGCCCTGCCATCACCTTGGCCGCCAGCCCTTCCACTATCATGCCGGCACCGACGGTGACGTTGGTCAGCCGGTCGATGAGGATGAAGCTGCCGGTGTCGCGGATCTCCTTGTAGGGGTCGAACGCCACCGGGTCGGTCAGACTGAATTCGCACAGGCCGATCTCGTTGAGCTTGAGCTCGGAGGCGGGCAGCTCGTCGAGCTTGTTGATCTCGATGCGGTGGCGGATGGCCTCCACCTGGCCACGGCTCTTCTTGGTCGCCAGCTTGACGTCATAGACCCGGCCCGGTTGCAGGGACTCTTCCCCCATCCAGACGATGTGAGCCAGCACGTTCTGGGTCACCTGGGGCTTGTTCGCCGCGTCCACCAGCAGGTCGCCCCGGCTGATGTCGATCTCGTCCGCGAAGGTGACCGTGATGGCCTGACCCGGCAGGGCGTACTCCAGATCCCCGTCGAAGGTGACGATGCGGGTCACCGTGCTCTCTTTGCCGGACGGCAGCACGGCAAGCTTGTCGCCCACCCGCAGGATGCCGGAGGCAAGCGTCCCCGCGAAGCCGCGAAAATCGAGGTTGGGGCGGTTCACGTACTGCACCGGCAGGCGCACCGGGTGACGCTCCAGCTCGCGCTCCACTTCGGCTGACTCCAGCAAGGAGAGCAGGGTCTCGCCCTGATACCAGGCCAGCTTGTCGCTCGGGTTCACCACGTTGTCACCGTCCAGGGCCGAGACCGGCACGATATGGATGGTGTCGACGTTGAGCTTCTTGGCAAATTCGCGGTACTCCAAGCTGATGCGATCGAACACCTCCTGGCTGAACTCCACCAGGTCCATCTTGTTCACTGCCACCACGAACTGCTTGATGCCGAGCAGGCTCGCGATAAAGCTGTGGCGGCGGGTCTGATCCAGCACCCCCTTGCGGGCGTCGATCAGGATGATGGCCAGATCGCAGGTGGAGGCGCCGGTGGCCATGTTGCGGGTGTACTGCTCATGGCCCGGGGTGTCCGAGATGATGAATTTGCGCTTGGCGGTGGAGAAATAGCGGTAGGCCACGTCGATGGTGATGCCCTGCTCGCGCTCCGCCTGCAGGCCGTCCACCAGCAGGGCCAGGTCCAGCTTCTCGCCGGTGGTGCCGAGCTTCTGGCTGTCGGACTCCAGTGCCTTCAGTTGATCTTCATAGATTTGCTGGGAGTCGTGCAGCAGGCGGCCGATGAGGGTGCTCTTGCCGTCGTCCACGCTGCCGCAGGTGAGAAAACGCAGCAGGCTCTTGTGCTGCTGGGCGTGCAGGTAGGCTTCAATGCCCTGTTCGCTGATGGCGGTCTGAATGTGGTTGTTCATGTTGCGATTCCTTAGAACATTTTTTTAGAAATAGCCCTGACGCTTCTTCTGCTCCATGGAGCCGGCCTGATCGTGGTCGATGAGCCGCCCTTGCCGCTCGCTCGAGGTGGTGATCAGCATCTCTTCGATGATCTCCGGCAGGGTGGTGGCATTGGATTCGATGGCCCCGGTCAGCGGGTAGCAGCCGAGGGTACGGAAGCGCACCAGCTCCTGCTTCACTTCGTCTTCCGGGCCGATGGGCATGCGATCGTCATCCACCATGATCTTGATGCCGCCGCGATCCACCACGGGGCGCATGGCCGCGAAGTAGAGCGGGACTATGTCGATGTTCTCGAGATAGATGTATTGCCAGATGTCCAGCTCGGTCCAGTTGGAGAGCGGGAAGACACGGATGCTCTCCCCCTTGTTGACCTGGCTGTTGTAGACGCGCCACAGCTCCGGGCGCTGGTTCTTCGGATCCCAGCGGTGGGACTTGTCGCGGAAGGAGTAGACACGCTCCTTGGCGCGGGATTTCTCCTCGTCGCGACGGGCACCACCGAAGGCGGCATCGAAGCCGTATTTGTTGAGCGCCTGCTTGAGCCCCTCGGTCTTCATGATGTCGGTGTGCTTGCTGCTGCCGTGCACGAAGGGGTTGATGTCCATGGCCAGACCGTCCGGGTTCTTGTGGACGATGAGATCCAGCCCGTACTTCTTGGCGGTCTCGTCCCGGAACTTGATCATCTCCTTGAACTTCCAGTTGGTGTCCACGTGGAGCAGGGGGAAGGGGATCTTGCCCGGGTAGAAGGCCTTGCGGGCCAGGTGCAGCATGACGGAGGAGTCCTTGCCGATGGAGTACATCATCACCGGGTTTTCAAATTCGGCGGCCACCTCGCGGATGATATGGATGCTCTCGGCTTCCAGTTGCTGCAGGTGAGTCAGTCGCTCGCGGGTGACACCTGCACGGATGCTTTGTGCATCGGATGGCTGCAGTTGGGTCAGTCTTTCACGGTCCATGTCTGGGTCCTCGGTTCATTGCTATCGCACCTGCTCGGGGCGCGGTGTTGGTTCAGTTCGGTGCCGCCTTGGCCGCACCGTCAAATCGATTCGGGTCTCGCCTCTCAGGCCAGGCTCACCAGCTTGAGTTCGTGACCGCTTGCTGCCTCCTGCCCTTGCCCCTGTTCGCCAAACCAGGCGAGTTGCTGGCGCAGGGCCACCACTTCACCGATGACGATGAGGGAGGGGCTCACCGCCTGCTGGGCCAGTTCGGCCAGATCCGCCAGGGTGCCGGTCAGCACCCGCTGACGGGCCGTGGTGCCCCGCTCGATGATGGCGATAGGGGTGGCGGCGCGTCGGCCATGGCTCACCAGTTGCTGCTGGATATGCTCGGAGCGCATCAGCCCCATGTAGATGACCAGGGTCTGGTTGGTGGCCGCAAGCTGCTGCCAGTCGGGCTCCTTGCCCTCCTTCTGGCAGTGGCCGGTGATGAAGACGGCGCTCTGGGCATGGTCGCGGTGGGTGAGCGGAATGCCCGCATAGGCGGTGGCACCGGCGGCGGCGGTGATGCCGGGCACCACGGAGAAGGGAATGCCCTCCTCGGCCAGCACTTCCAGCTCCTCGCCACCACGACCGAACATGAAGGGATCGCCCCCCTTGAGGCGCACCACCCGGTTGCCCGCTTTGGCGTATTCCACCAAGAGGCGATTGGTCTCTTCCTGGGGCACGCTGTGGGCACCCGCCTTCTTGCCGACCGACACCAGGGTGGCGTCGCGGCGCACCAGGTCCAGGATCTCGGGGGAGACCAGCTGGTCATAGAGCACCACTTCGGCCTGCTGGATCTGTTGCAGCGCCTTGAGGGTCAAGAGGCCAGGATCTCCCGGGCCCGCCCCCACCAGCACCACTTCCCCCACTTCGGTACGGGCCTTGTCCAGTCCCTCGTTCAGCCACTGCTCGGCCCCTTGCCAATCGGCTTTCTCAATCAGACCGGCCAGGGTGTTGGAGGCAAAGGCGCGCTCCCAGAAGCGGCGGCGATCGGAGAGGGAGGCCAGCACCTGCTTGGCACGGCGGCGCACCCGGCCGGAGAGCTCCGCCAGACCACCAAGATGGCGGGGCAGCAGGCTCTCGAGCCGCTCGCGCAACAGACGCACCAGCACGGGGGCCTTGCCGCCGCTGGAGACGGCCACCACGATGGGGCTGCGATCGATGATGGAGGGGAAGATAAAGCTGGAGCGCTCGGGGTCATCCACCAGGTTGACGAACAGACCGCGCTCGGTGGCGCTCTGGTAGACCAGGGCGTTGACCTCGAGATCGTCGGTCGCGGCCACCACCAGGATCTGCCCTGCCAGGTGGGCCGGGTCGAAACGCGTCGCCACATGGGTGAAGCGACCGGCAAATTCCTGGAACTCGGGCTCGAGCGCGGGAGAGACCAGGGTGATCCGGGCACCTGCCGCCAGCAGCAGGCGCGCCTTGCGCAGGGCAACCTCGCCCCCGCCCACCAGCAGTACCGGGCGGCCTTCCAACCTGGCAAACATAGGTAAATAATCCATCAGGGCCCGCTCCTCGGCATCGCGACATCTGGGGCGACTATAGGCAGGAGCGCTTATCCCTCAAAATAATAAAAAATGCTCTTTAATGCGTTTTGGTAATTAGTAAAGCCGTGTGGCGGCAATAGAGAAGCGAATCTGCTTGTGGTGGATGGCACCAGACCCTAGGCTAGTGAAAGTGTTTCATAAGGAGCTTAATCATGAATGAGTCATTGATTGTATTGGGGATCTTCATATTCCTGGTACTCGCCACCCTGAGTGCCGGCATCAAGATAGTGCCCCAGGGTTACAACTGGACCGTGGAGCGCTTCGGCCGCTACACCCGCACCCTCTCCCCAGGCCTCAACCTGCTGATCCCCTACATCGACCGCATCGGCCACAAGATCATCATGATGGAGCAGGTGCTGGACATCCCGGCCCAGGAGGTGATCTCCCGGGACAACGCCAACGTCACCATCGACGCCATCAGCTTCGTGCAGGTGGTGGATGCCCGCAAGGCGGGCTACGAGGTCAATGATCTCACCAGTGCCATCCGCAATCTCACCATGACCAACATGCGGACCGTGCTCGGCGCCATGGAGCTGGACGAGATGCTCTCCCAGCGCGACACCATCAACGAGAAGCTGCTGCGCACCATGGATGCCGCCACCGCCCCCTGGGGCATCAAGGTGACCCGGATCGAGATCAAGGATGTGCGCCCGCCCCTCGCCCTGGTAGAAGCCATGAACGCCCAGATGAAGGCCGAGCGCCAGAAGCGGGCCGAGGTGCTGGAGGCCGAAGGGGTGCGCCAGTCCAAGATCTTGAAGGCCGAGGGGGAGAAGCAGTCCCAGATCCTGAAAGCCGAGGGTGAGCGTCAGGCCGCCTTCCTCGCCGCTGAAGCGCGGGAGCGGGCCGCCGAGGCGGAAGCCAAAGCGACCCACATGGTCTCCCAGGCGATCGCCGAGGGCGACATGCAGGCCATCAACTACTTCGTGGCCCAGAAATACACCGAGGCCCTGGCCCGCATCGGTGAAGGCCCCAACAGCAAGATCATCATGATGCCCCTGGAAGCGGGCAGCCTGATAGGCTCGGTGGCGGGCATGGCCGAGCTGTTCAACAAAGACGGCAAGGCGGGCAAATCATGACAGCCCTGTTCGAGGGGCTGACCCACTGGCACTGGCTGGGACTCGGCTTCGTGCTGCTGGCCATCGAGGTGATGGGGTCGGTGGGCTTTCTGCTCTGGACCGGCATCGCCGCCCTGGAGGTGGGACTCTTGCTGCTGGTCTGGCCCTTCGGCTGGCAGGCGCAGTTGCTGCTCTTCGCCCTGCAATCCCTGCTCACCACCTGGGCCTGGTGGCGCTGGCAGCATCGCCGGGATCGCTCCGGGCTGGATGCCGCCGCTCCCATCAACGAGCGGATACAAAGCTACATGGGCCGCGAGCTGACCCTGCTGGACGAGGTCAGCCAGGGGATGAGCCGGGTGCATCTGGACGACACCGTCTGGACGGTGCGCTGCAACGCGCCGCTGCCGGCCGGCAGCCGGGTCAAGGTGGTGGGGGCCGACTCCCACATCCTGCTGGTGGAACCCCTCGGCTGACCGGGCAACGCCCTTCCATGGCCGTAAAAAAACGGGCCCGGCGCGAGTGCGCCGGGCCCGTTTTTCAATGAGGTGCTGGCTTAGTTGGCCTTGGCATCGCTCACGGCAGCTTCAGCCTTGGTGGCCACGTCAGCGGCAGCCTTCTCGACAGTAGCGGAAGCTTCGGAAGCAGCCTTCTCGACGGTAGCAGACGCTTCGCTAGCGGCTTTCTCGACAGTGGCAGCAACGTCTGCGGCCGGGGTCGCAGCCGGAGCGGCAGCTTCTTCTTTCTGACCACAGGCGGTCAACATCAGACCCAGGATACCGGCTACCAGTACTTTGTTCATGTGCATACCCTCAAAAAAAGATGGAGAGATGGTGCAGGGACCATCACTGTACGCCCCGGCTCCTGTCGGCACACCGGCCGCTGGAGCCCGAAGGCGCGCGAAATATATCCCCATATGCGGCCGATGAAAACGCGTATCACAATGATATTTTCTCGTTGGCATGATAAGAAACACTGCTGCAACGACAAATATTAATATAAAACACCCATTCACCACCAAATTCGCACAACAAATCGCCAATTACCTGACGATTGCCAGTCAGCCATTGTCTTTCTGTCAGGCTCTCGGCGCTGCCGGATTACGCCGTCAGTCAGACAGCTTCTGACAAGGCAGGCGCTGCCCCTGCTGGTCGCTCTCCCGGGCCAGGTCCAGCAAGGCCATCACCGCCAGGGCCTCGTCGGCCGGCACCGGGTTCTCCCCTTCTCCTCGGATGGCGGCGCAGACACCGCGATAGTAGGCGCCGTAGTCCCCCGCTTCGCCGGCCACGGTCTGCTGCAGGAGCTGACCGTCCCGGATCTGGCTGAGCTGGCCGGGGGCGGGATCCACGCCCCAGTCCGCCGCCGGAGGCCGCTTGCCCTCCTTGAGCTGCTCCTCCTGCACGTCCATGCCGAACTTGATGAAGGAGCCCTGACTGCCGTGCACCACGAAGCGGGGCATCACGGCCGACACCAGACAACTGCCGTGCAGAATGACCCGCATCTCGCCATAACCCAGCACCACATGGAAGTAGTCGTCCGCCAGGGCCCCGGGGCGCTGCTTGCCCAGATCCGCCTGCAACCAGTCCGGCTGGCCGAACAGCTGGAGCGACTGATCCAGGATATGAGGGCCGAGATCGAACCAGAGACCGGAGCCCGGGCCGCCCGCCTCGCGCCAGCGCTGGCGCACCTCGGGGCGATAACGGTCGAAGTGGGATTCGAACTGGGCAACTTGCCCCAGCACCCCCTCCGCCAGCAGACGGCGCACCGTGAGGAAATCCCCGTCCCAGCGTCGGTTGTGGAAGATGCTGAGCAGCCGCTGCTGCTTCTCCGCCAACTCGACCAGCGCCTTCGCTTCGGCCAGATCCAGGGCAAACGGCTTGTCGATCACCACGTGCTTGCCCGCCAGCAGGGCCTCGCGAGCGATGGGGGCATGAGTGTCGTTGGGGGTGGCGATCACCACCAGATCGAGGCTGTCATCGGCCAGCACCTGCTCCAGGGTGCCGACCCGGGTGCCGGGCAACGCGGCCTGTACCTTGGCGGCATCCCGGCTCACCACCCAGCGCAGGGTCAGGCCCGGGGTCGTGGCCAGGAAGGGGGCGTGAAAGGTCTGTCCTGCGAAGCCGTATCCCACCAGGGCGGCGTTGATTGTGTGGCTCATCCGGTTTTCTCCACGGGTCTGTGATCATGCGAGGCAGGCGGGTCGCCTGAAAAAGAGAAGGGGGCTCAAGGCCCCCTGAGTGTGCTCATCAGAGCACAGGATTTATTGCAAACACAAGCGCCGGCCCTGGCGGGTCATCAGCATCACCAGCGGGGGCAGCAGCAGCCACATGTGCAGGGCCAGCTGGCTCAGGGGATCCGGCATCAGCCAACCGGTGATCCCCACCAGGGCGCCGGAGCCGCTCATCTGGAACAGGCCGAGCAGGGCGGCCGCAGTCCCGGCGCAGTGGCCGAAGGGGGCCAGCGCCATACCGGCGGCGGCGCCCAGGATCATCGCAAAGCCGATGCTGGAGAGGAACACCGGACCCATCATGGCCAGCGGGTGCGGGATGTGCATGGCCAGGGTCAGGGTGATGGCGGAGAGCAGCAGCACCAGCAGGCCGATGCGCAGGGTCCGTCTTGGCCCTACCCGGGCGATGAAGCGCGGGGCCAGGAAGCAGGCCAGGATGTTGAGGGCCGCATTGGCGGTAAACCAGTAGCTGAAGCCACTCATGTCCAGCCCCAGGGTTACCATCAGTTGTACCGGCGCCGCCGTCACGTAGGCGAGGATCACCGCCATCGCCAGCATGCACAGCGCCGCGTTGAACAGGAAGCTCGGGGAGCGCAGCACCGGGCTGTAGCGGGACCAGCTGATGAGCGGGCCAGCACTGCTGGTCTCCTCAGGGCGGGTTTCCGGCATCCGCCACAGCAGCCAGCTGCCGACCACGACGGCGTAACCCGCCATGAACCAGAAGTTCGCCGACCAGCCCGCCTTGGCGGTGAGCCAGCCACCCAGCAGGGGCGCCAGTGCGGGGATGAAGCAGATGGCACCGTTCAGATAGGAGATCATCTGACCGCTCTTCTTGGGGCCATAGCTGTCACGGACCACCGAGAAGGCGGCCACCGAGGTGGCGCAGGCCCCGAAGCCTTGCAGCACCCGCGCCAGCATCAGCTCGCCGAGGCTGGCGGCAAAGCCGGCTGCCAGGGCGCTCAGGCCGTAGAGCAGCACGCCCCCCAGGGCAATGGGTTTGCGTCCGTAGCGATCGGCGAGCGGCCCCACCAGCAGTTGCCCCAGCCCCATGCTGAACAGGAACCAGGTAATGGTGCCCTGCATCAGGGTCACTTCGGCCCCCAGCTGCTCGGCCATCTGGGGGATGGCAGGCAGATAGATGTCGATGGCCAGCGGGCTGAACAACACCAGGAGTACAAGCAAAAGAATCAATGGCATCAGTCACCTCAAGCCCTAGGAATATCGATTGGGCCGCGAGTCTACTGACTCAGAGTAATGAATTGAAATGGTATTTAATCACTTCGGTTATTCCCTGCTGGAAACATGTATCTCTTCTACCTCTCAGGGGGTGGAACCAGGATCCCCCGTTGGCACCGGATCCCGGGCAATTGGCGCTTTTACTAAACCCCTCCCCCGCATAGAATGCGCAGATTATTTTTGCGGAGGTGTGTGATGAACAAGCTTGTCCTGGCAACAGGGAACCAGAAAAAGGTGAAGGAATTGGCCGCCATGCTGGCCGATATGAAGATCCAGGTGATCCCGCAGAGCGAGTTTGCAGTCTCCGATGCCGACGAGACCGGCACCACCTTCGTCGAGAATGCCATCATCAAGGCCCGCCACGCCGCCCGCGTCACCGGCCTGCCCGCCGTGGCCGACGACTCCGGCCTGGAAGTGGATCTGCTGCACGGCCGCCCCGGCGTCTACTCCGCCCGTTTTGCCGGTGCCGGTGCCAGCGACAAGGAGAACATCGACAAGCTGCTGGCCGAGCTCAAGGGCGCGCCGGATTACCTGAAAAGCGCCCGCTTCTGGTGCGTGCTGGTCTACATGCGCCACGCCGACGATCCCACCCCCATCATCTGCCAGGCGAGCTGGGAAGGGATGATCATCGACGAACCCCGCGGTCAGCACGGCTTCGGCTACGACCCCGTGTTCTTCGTCCCCGACCACGACTGCACCTCGGCCCAGATGCCGGCGGAGCTCAAGAACCAGCTCAGCCACCGTGGCCAGGCCCTGGCCAAGCTCAAAGCGGCCCTGGCGGCGGTCAACTAAAGCGCTGTCTCCCGCCGCGTTGTCATCTACAATGGGGGCCGTCGGCCCCCGTTTCGTTCGCGGCGCCCCGCCCGTTGTCACCGGCAACCAGGGCCACCCGACCCCTTTTGATTGTTGAATACTGGAAATCCCATGCTGCAACTGCCGCCCCTCTCCCTCTATATCCACGTGCCCTGGTGCGTCCAGAAGTGCCCCTACTGCGACTTCAACTCCCACGCCCAGAAGGGGGTGCTGCCCCACCTCGAGTACGTGGCGGCCCTGCTGGAGGATCTGGAGCAGGATCTGCACTGGGCCCAGGGGCGCCCCCTCTCCTCCATCTTTATCGGTGGCGGCACGCCGAGCCTGCTCTCCGTCGACGCCATGCAGGCGCTGCTGGACGGGGTGCGCGCACGGATCGCACTGACCCCGGACTGCGAGATCACCATGGAGGCCAACCCGGGCACGGTGGAGGCGGACAAGTTCGCCGGCTTCCAGCGGGCCGGTATCAACCGCATCTCCATCGGGGTGCAGAGCTTCCAGCAGGAGAAATTGACCCGGCTCGGCCGCATCCACGGCCCCGAGGAGGCGCGCAAGGCCGCCGAACTGGCCCACGCCATCGCGCTTCCCACCTTCAACCTGGATCTGATGCACGGCCTGCCGGATCAGAGCCTGGACGATGCGCTCTACGACCTGCAGCAGGCCATCGACTGCGCGCCGCCGCACCTCTCCTGGTATCAGCTCACCATAGAGCCGAACACGGCATTCGCCTCCAAGCCCCCCACGTTGCCGGAAGATGACACCCTGTGGGACATCTACGAGCAGGGCCACGCCATGCTGACCGCCCAGGGCTATCAGCAGTACGAGATCTCGGCCTATGCCAAAGAGGGGTATCAGTGCCGCCATAACCTCAACTACTGGCGCTTTGGCGACTATCTGGGGATCGGCTGCGGCGCCCACGGCAAGGTGACGGATCTTGCCAACCAGCAGATCCTGCGCACCGCCAAGGTGAAGCATCCGAAAGGTTATCTGGATCCGAGCCGCCCCTATCTGGACAACCAATGGCAGGTGAGTGCGGACGATCTGCCGCTCGAGTACTTCATGAACCGGTTCAGGTTGTTTGAACCGGCCCCCAAGGCGGAGTTCGAGGCCTTCACGGGGCTACCGCTGGAGCGGGTAGAGACCATGCTCGCCATCGCCCGGACCAAGGAGCTTGTCGAGGATCTTGGCGACAGCTGGCAGCTCACGTCCCTCGGGCATCGCTACCTCAACGTGCTGCTCGAACTCTTTATGGACGAGTGAGCACGGGTTCACTCTCTTGCGTCAAGACCGCAAGTCAGCACCAGCGAATAGAACAACAATCAGGGCGCCATTGGCGCCCTGATTGTGTTAACTGATGCCTTGCGGCAGAAACCCGCTCAACAGCAGACGCTAACCATCCGCTGTTGGCCGGGCTCCCACCGCTTGCCGTGCTTGGCCTTGCGCTGATAGCTGCCCTTGCCCTTCTTGCTCGGCTCGACCCGGGCCTGGAACAGGGGGGAGGTCACCAGTGCCTTGAGGTGGTTGTCCTGAATGATGCCGCGCTGATGTTCGCAGGCGGGTTCGGCGGTGACACAGGTCACCTTCTTCTTGGCCATATGGGCTCCTTGATGGGGTTGTCGTGTTTGCCTGTCGTCCCTGTCTGGAAGGGCAGGTGGCGAAAAACGCGCCGATTGTGCACCTCTTGCCTCCCCCGTGCAAGCTGTCAGGCGGGGTGATAGATAACCCGCACCAGGCCGCTTGGCAGCACGGCGCTTGACACCGTTCTCAGCGTGCCGGGCAGGGATCCTGCAAAGAGCGGGATCCCGCCCCCCAGGGTGACCGGTACCCAGAACAGGGTCAGCTCGTCCACCAGGGCCCCCTGCAGACCCTGCCTCACCAGCTCCCCGCCATCCAGATAGAGGTGACGGCTTCCCCCCTGCCACAACTCTTCCAGCACCTGCGCCAGCGCCCCCTGCCGAAAGGAGACCCGAGGACGGGGGTCGGCGGGCCTGTGGGTCAGTACCACCAGCGGCTTGTCCCCGTAGGGCCACTCGGGAAAGGCGCTCACGATATCGTAGGTGTTGCGCCCCATCAGCAGGGTGTCCGCGCTCGCCATCAGGGCGCTGTAGCCTGTCTCCTCCGGCCCGTCGCCACCATAGGGGGCCAGCCATGCCAGATCGCCCCCCTCCCCGGCGATGAAACCGTCGAGGGAGAGGGCGAGAAAGGCGGAGACCCGGGGCCGGCGCAGCTCAGTGCTCATGGTCGTGGTGCTCGTGGCGGGAAGGGGCGCCGGACTCCAGGGTCTCGAGGATGGCGCAATGCTCCGCCGAGCGCGGGCCGCCGCAGCAGATGTCGGAGAGGGCCTTCAGGTTCTCGCGAAAACGGGTCAGCTCCAGGAGCTTCTGCTCCACCTGTTCGAGCTTGGTGTCAGCCACCGCCTTCACCTCCTGGCAGGTGACCTTGGCCTTGTTGGTGTCGAGGGTGAGCAGCTCGCCGATGTCCGCGAGGGAAAAGCCCACCGACTTGGCGCGGATGATGAACTCCAGCCGCCGCCTGTCCTGCTCCCCGTAGAGGCGATAACCGGATTCGTTGCGAATGCCCGGCGAGATGAGGCCGTTCTTCTCGTAAAAGCGCAGGGTGTCGGCCTTCACCCCACACGCCTTGGCCAGTTCACCGATCCGATACATGGTCCTCTCCCCCCGCATGACATTCCCGACATGGTACTCAATATAAACCGGCCTCCACTATCACCTCTTTGCCCGGCGATTGCCAGTCAAAGGCAGGAAAGCAGCAGCTAACCCCTCACTTGCCGGCCATTTATCCCCAAAACACTGAAAAGACAAACGTTTCACAAAAATTCACCAGAAAACGTTTAACGCCGCATCCCACAAGGGTTTGTCTCTTTAAAAAATCCACCACAGGTCACATTTTTTGTGTAGAATACGCGCCCACAAGAGAGCGTCGCGTCAAGCGGGCATTTCCTAAAACGCTTTTGCCAACGGCCGCCCCGGGCGAGAGTGGTTTGCGAAATCCCCCACTTCCATTTATTTGGGGACTCTCTGTGTGTTGAGCCTCGCCTCCCATGGAACGGTCCCCGTTATGCTGAGGACGATAGTGTGATGGAACAAGCTCGACCCATTCGCCGTGCACTGCTGAGTGTGTCTGACAAGACTGGCATCCTGGAATTTGCCAAGGCACTCGACGCGCGTGGTGTGGCCCTGCTCTCCACCGGTGGAACCGCCAAGCTGCTGGCCGATGCGGGCCTGCCGGTGACCGAGGTGTCCGACTACACCGGATTCCCCGAGATGATGGACGGCCGGGTCAAGACCCTGCATCCCAAGGTACACGGCGGTATTCTCGGCCGTCGCGACCGGGATGACGCCATCATGGCCGAGCACGCTATCTCCCCCATCGACATGGTCGTCGTCAACCTCTATCCCTTCGCCGCCACCGTGGCCAAGCCCGGCTGCACCCTGGAAGACGCCGTCGAGAACATCGACATCGGCGGCCCGACCATGGTCCGCTCCGCTGCCAAGAACCACAAGGACGTCACCATCGTCGTCAAGGCCTCCGACTATGACCGCGTCATCGCCGAGATGGATGGCAACGGCAACAGCCTGACCCTCTCCACCCGCTTCGATCTGGCCATCGCCGCCTTCGAGCACACCGCCGCCTACGACGGCATGATCGCCAACTACTTCGGCACCCTGGTGCCCTCCTACGGCGAAAACAAGGAAGGCGACGAAGAGTCCCGCTTCCCCCGCACCTTCAACAGCCAGTTCATCAAGAAGCAGGACATGCGCTACGGCGAGAACAGCCACCAGGCTGCCGCCTTCTACACCGAAGAGCAGGCCGCGCCGGGCTCGGTGGCAAGCGCCATCCAGCTGCAGGGCAAGGCCCTCTCCTACAACAACATTGCCGACACCGACGCAGCGCTGGAGTGCGTGAAGGAGTTCAGCGAACCGGCCTGCGTCATCGTCAAGCATGCCAACCCCTGCGGCGTCGCCATCGGTGACGACCTGCTGGCTGCCTACGATCGCGCCTACCAGACCGACCCCACCTCGGCCTTTGGCGGCATCATCGCCTTCAACCGCGAACTGGACGGCGAGACCGCTGCGGCCATCGTCGCCCGCCAGTTCGTGGAAGTGATCATCGCCCCCAGCATCAGCCAGGCAGCCCGCGAGGCGGTCGCCGCCAAGCAGAACGTGCGCCTGCTGGAGTGCGGCCAGTGGACTGCCCCGGCGCAAGGCTTTGACTTCAAGCGCGTTAACGGCGGCCTGCTGGTGCAGGAGCGCGATCTGGGCATGGTGACGCTCGGGGATTTGAAGGTGGTCAGCAAACGTCAGCCCACCGAGGCCGAGCTGCAGGATCTGCTGTTCTGCTGGAAGGTCGCCAAGTTCGTCAAATCCAACGCCATCGTCTACGCCAAGAACGGCCAGACCATCGGCGTCGGCGCCGGCCAGATGAGCCGCGTCTACTCTGCCAAGATCGCCGGCATCAAGGCCGAGGATGAAGGGCTGACCGTGGCGGGCTCCGTCATGGCCTCCGACGCCTTCTTCCCGTTCCGCGACGGCATCGATGCCGCCGCTGCCGCGGGCATCTCCTGCGTCATCCAGCCAGGTGGCTCGATGCGCGACCAGGAGGTGATCGACGCCGCCAACGAACACGGCATGTGCATGGTGTTCACCAACATGCGTCATTTCCGTCACTGACAGCCCAGGGCCGCCAATGGCGGCCCTGCCTCTTTAGCACCGGATCCTTTCCACTGGCAGTGCCACCGCAGCGCCAGTGAACTCAGACAGAAGCGAGCGAGACGATGAAAGTACTGATCATTGGCAACGGCGGCCGTGAACACGCCCTGGCCTGGAAGGCCAAACACTCCCCCCTGGTGACCCAGGTCTTCGTGGCACCGGGCAATGCGGGCACCCAGCTTGAGCCGGGCATCGAGAACGTCGCCATCCAGGCCACCGACATCGAGGGCCTGCTGGCCTTCGCCAAGGCGAACCAGATCGGTCTCACCATCGTCGGACCGGAAGCCCCCCTGGTGAAAGGGGTGGTCGATGCCTTCCGCGCCGCCGATCAGACCATCTTCGGCCCGACCGCCGCCGCCGCCCAGCTCGAAGGCTCCAAGGCCTTCACCAAGGACTTCCTGGCCCGCCACGCCATCCCCACCGCCGATTACCAGAACTTCACCGAGGTGGAGCCGGCGCTGGCCTATCTGCGCGAGAAGGGCGCCCCCATCGTCATCAAGGCCGACGGTCTGGCCGCCGGCAAAGGGGTGATCGTCGCCATGACCCTCGACGAGGCGGAAGCGGCGGTGCGTGACATGCTCTCCGGCAATGCCTTCGGCGATGCTGGCGCCCGGGTGGTGATCGAAGAGTTCCTGGACGGGGAAGAGGCGAGCTTCATCGTCATGGTGGACGGCGAGCACGTGCTGCCCATGGCCACCAGCCAGGATCACAAGCGCGCCTTCGACGGCGACACCGGCCCCAACACCGGCGGCATGGGGGCTTACTCCCCGGCCCCCGTGGTGACCGACGAAGTGCACCAGCGCGTGATGGAACGGGTGATCATGCCAACCGTGCGCGGCATGGCGGCCGAGGGCAACGTCTACACCGGCTTCCTCTACGCCGGCCTGATGATCGATACCGAGGGCAACCCCAAGGTGATCGAGTTCAACTGCCGCTTCGGCGACCCCGAAACCCAGCCCATCATGCTGCGGATGCAGTCCGACCTGGTGGATCTCTGCCTCGCCGCCTGCGCCGGCCAGCTGGATCAGAAGGAAGCCGTCTATGACCCCCGTGCCGCCATCGGCGTGGTGCTGGCAGCGGGTGGCTATCCCGGCGACTACGGCAGCAATCACCCCATCAGCGGTCTGCCGGTGGACGAAGTGGCAGGGGAGAAGGTGTTTCATGCAGGCACCCGCCTGGAAGGACACACCAGCCTGACCCAGGGTGGCCGCGTGCTGTGCGCCACCGCCCTCGGCCACACGGTGCAGGAAGCCCAGCAGCGGGCCTATGCCCTGGCTGGTCGCATCCAGTGGGACGGCATCTTCTATCGCAAGGACATCGGCTGGCGTGCCATCGAGCGCGAGCAGGCCGAATAAGGGCCGGATCCCGATCACTCAAAGGGCCTGCGGGCCCTTTTTTTGTTGCACGGCGTCTGTGCTGGCAGTGGAATCGTCCATGGGTGGTGGCTTTCAAAAACAAAAACACCTGAAAAACTCACCTGACTTTAATAAAACGATGTGTGATAAAAAATGGCAGCATGATTCACTGCCTGCGGACCCCTTCCCGGGCCAGATGCGCGCCCTTGTATCCCCTGCAGGAGGCGAGATCCGGTGGCCGTTCTCTTTCGGCTACATTCCCACAGCAATCCCCTGCACAATTCGTCACAATTGGTCGCACTTTCTTCATACAATGATCGCCCTTTCATGGCATCATGATGCGTGAAACCGCACTCAAATGAGTGCTATAACAACCTGCAATCTCGTCGTCTCATAAGGAAATCCCATGCTGAAAACTGTGCGTCCCCTGCTGCTGCCCCTGATGTTCGGCCTGATGGCCCTGCCTGCCATGGCCGGCGATCTGGAGCAGCCGATGAAGAAGATCGGCTTCAACTACAAGCAGGCCGTCAAGGCCGACGACGCGGCCACCATGGAGAAATACATCAAGGAGATGAAGGCCCAGCTGGACGTCGCCAAGGGCAAGAACATGCCCGCCGCCAAGAAGGAGAAGTTCCTGGAAGGCATGACCGAAGTGCAGACCGAGCTGGATGCCAGCCTGGCAGCCCTCCAGGCCGGTGACGAATCCAAGGCGCGCGAGCACCTGGCCAAGGTCAACGACCTGAAGAAGGAGTACCACAAATATGCCAAGCAGAAAGGCTGATCCCTTCCACTGGGATGCTCTGGTGCGCCTAACCCACTGGGGTGTGGCGGCCATCTGTATCGGCAACCTCTGGCTCAACGAGGCGGGCGAGGAGTGGCACGAGCGGATGGGATACGCCGTCATGGTGCTCATCGGCATACGCCTGCTGTGGGGACTCACCTTCGCTCGCAGCCACGCCCGCCTGCGCGCCCTCATCCCGAGCCGGGAGGATTTTCGCCATCAGGCCGACGCCCTGCGCGAACGGACCCCGCCCACCCCTGGCCATCACGGCAGCGGCAAGCTGGCGGTCTGGGCACTCTGGCTGCTGGTACTCGCCACCGCAGGGACCGGCTGGTTCCAGAACACCGAGACCGGCTTCGATCTGGGGGCGGACGACTGGCACGAGTGGTGCACCTGGGCACTCCAGGGCATGATCGCCCTGCACCTGTGCGCCATCGCCTACACCTCCTGGCGCCAGCGCAGCAACCTGGTCACCCGCATGCTGCCAGGGCGTCGTGTCCGGGCCAGTGCCGGGCAGCAGGAACCCAACGTCTGAACGTTCACGGGGCCCTGCGGGGCCCCTGTTCATCCCCTTCGCTACCCGCTTGACGGATCTCGCACCGATCTGCCCCCCTCTGCATCCTCCTGCTGCCACCGAATGGCATGAAAGCATTTTCATTCACATTTCTTAATTAATTCAGCTTGTTCGATTTTCAACCACGTCGATTTCATGAATGCTACGGAGCTGAACGAGGTTGTTTGTTGTCCGTTCGACTACACGACAGTGATACGTCAATAACAAGATCGAAGGGAAAATCGTCATGCACAACACACTGTTTCGAACCGCCCTGCTGGCGGCGGCACTCGGCTCTTTCAGCCACACTGCCAGCGCCGAAGGAGTCATGGTTCACCTGTTCCAATGGAAGTTCAACGACATCGCCAACGAGTGCGAGACCGTGCTTGGGCCCAAGGGGTTCGGTGGCGTCCAGATCACCCCACCCGCCGAGCACAAACAGGGCAGCCAGGTCTGGTGGACTGTCTATCAACCGGTCAGCTTCAAGAATTTCAACAGCTTCGGCGGTAGCGAGGCAGAGCTCAGGAGCATGATCGCCCGCTGCAACGCGGCCGGGGTCAAGGTCTATGCCGACGCCGTCTTCAACCAGCTGGCATCGGGTTCGGGCACCGCCACCGGCGGCGGCAGCTACAACTCGGGGCAATACCAATATCCCCAGTTCGGCTACAACGACTTCCATCACAGCGGCGACATCACCAACTACGGTGACAGCAACAACGTCTGGAACGGCGCCCTCTACGGCATGCCGGACCTCAATACCGGCTCATCCTACGTCCAGGATCAGATCGCCACCTACATGAAGACCCTGCTCGGCTGGGGCGTGGCGGGCTTTCGCATCGATGCGGCCAAGCACATGGCGCCGGCCGATGTGAAGGCCATCCTCGACAAGGCAGGCAGCCCCAGGGCCTACCTGGAGGTGATCGGCGCAGGCGGGGAGTCCCCCGACATTCAGCCGGGCCGCTACACCTACATCGACACCGTCACCGACTTCAAATACGGCACGGATCTCGCTGCCAACTTCAACGGCCAGATCAAGAACCTCAAGACCCTGGGCGAGAGCTGGGGCCTGCTCCCCTCCAACAAGGCCTTCGTCTTCGTGGTCAACCACGACCGCGAACGCGGCCACGGCGGTGGCGGCATGCTCACCTTCATGAGCGGTGCCCGCTACGATCTGGCCAACACCTTCATGATGGCCTGGCCCTATGGCTGGAAGCAGGTGATGTCGGGCTATCGCTTTGAAAACATGGGCACCTATGAAACCGACAAGGGGGCGCCGGGCAGCACGCCCTGCACGGACAGCCAGTGGAACTGCGAACAGCGCCGACCGACCATCATGAACATGGCCCTGTTCCACAACCGGACCGAAGGCCAGCCCGTCAGCAACTGGTGGGACAACGGCAACAACCAGATCGCCTTCAGCCGCGGTGACAAGGGCTTCGTCGCCATCAACAACGAGAGCGGCAGCCTGGTGGCCTCGGTGCAGACCGGCCTGCCGGCCGGCGAGTACTGCAACCTCCTGGGGGGCAATGACTACTGCAGCGGCGGCTATGTCACCGTCGATGGCAGCGGCAAGGCCAGCCTGAACGTCCCCGGCATGAAGGCGGCCGCCATCATCGCCGGTTGCACCAAGGCCAGCCCCTGCGGCAGTTCCGTCCTGCCGGGCAACAAGTTCAGCAGCATGAACCTGCGCGGCACCCACAACGCCTGGGGCAACACCCCCATGACCGTCGATGCCAACCGTGTCTGGTCCGCCACCCTCACCCTGACCGGCAACGGTGACGCCACCGGTGCCCAGCGCTTCAAGTTCGACGTCTTCGGCAACTGGGCCGAGAACTACGGCGACAACGAAGGGGATGGCATCGCCGACAAGGGCAGCAGCAAGGATATCCTGGTCAGCGGGGCGGGCACCTACCGCATCACCCTGAGCGAGAGCGATCTGCGCTACACGGTCACTCCCCTCACCAGCAACCAGGCACCGGTCGCTACCCTCTCCCCCAAGACCCTCAGTATCAAGGCGGGTGAGAGCGTGGTGTTCGACGCCTCCGCCTCCAGCGATGACGGCGGCGTGGTGAGCTACAGCTGGTCCAGCGGGGGCACCGCCGCCAAGGAGACAGTCCGGTTCGATACCCCGGGTACCCATACCGTGACGGTCACCGTGACCGATGCGGAAGGGTTGACCGCCAGTGCCAGCGCCACCGTGACCGTCACCGACGACAACGGCACCTACGCCAGCGTACTGCCCACCCTGAACTTCCGCGGCACCCCCAATGCCTGGGGCTCCCTTGCCATGACGCTGGTCGCCGACAATCAGTGGGAAGCCCTGGTCACCTTCGACGGTCAGACCAACCAGCGCTTCAAGTTCGACGTCAAGGGGGACTGGACCCAGAACTACGGCGACACCAACAAGGACGGCGTGGCCGAACTGACCGGCAGTGACATCCTCACCTCGGTCATCGGCCAGTACCGGGTACGTTTCAACGATCAGACCCTGCAATACAGCCTGACTCCGGTGAGCGTCACCTATGCCAAGAATGTCGCCAGCCTCAACATTCGCGGCACCACCAACAACTGGGGCACCACCCCCATGTCCCTGGTCGGGGATCACCTCTGGCAGACCAGCGTCACCTTCACCGGCAGCGGTGATGGCAACGGCGGCCAGCGCTTCAAGTTCGACGTCAAGGGGGACTGGACCCAGAACTACGGCGACACCAACAAGGATGGCGTGGCCGAGCTGGCCGGGGCAGACATCACCACGGCAGTGGTCGGTGCCTATGTGGTGCGCTTCAACGACCAGACCCTGGCCTACAGCCTGAGCGCCCAGTAAGGCTGGACACACGCCAGGGCCATTTCGCCCCGGCGCCGAACCAGGCCTCCCGCCATCGGCGGGAGGCCTTTTTCATGGCCCCATGACCCGTTCTCCGCCAGCCTGTCGGCAGGCATACTGATCCTTCATCCCCATGCAGGAGCGCATATGAAACCGTTGAACAACCTCAAGGCCGAGGGACGGATCGAGGAAGCCCGTCAGCACGGTCTGCTGCAACTCATCGCGCACCCGGCCCACGCCGAGCTGCATTACGAAGTGGCCGGACTGCACGACATGCTGGGGCGAGAGGCCCAGGCCATTCCCCTCTATCAGAAGGCCGTGTCTCTGGGGCTTGGCGAGTCGTCGCTGCGCGGAGCCCTGCTTGGACTTGGCAGCTCCTATCGCACCACGGGCCGTCATGCCGAGGCGCTGGCCACCTTTGACGAGGCCCTGTCCCGCTTCCCCGATGCCGTGGAGTTCAAGGTGTTTCGTGCCATGACCTGCTACAACCTGGGGCGCAGCAAGGAGGGAATGGAGACGCTGCTGGGGATCCTCGCGACCACCACCACGGATCCCGCCCTGTTCCCCTACCGGCGCGCCATGGCACTCTATGCCGAGGATCTGGACAAACGCTGGTGAACGCCAGAAACGACAAAGCCGCTCAAAAGAGCGGCTTTGTCTGAAAATGGTGGCCCCTGGGGGACTTGAACCCACGACCAATCGATTATGAGTCGACTGCTCTGACCAACTGAGCTAAGGGGCCATTGATGCTGGTTAGCGGCGTGGATTATAGGGGATGGCGGATACCCCGTCCATAGTCAGATCAACCACTTGGCGAGATTTCATCCATATTCAAGCGGTTCCATGACCCCTCTTCACGCCCATGCCTGCACGGATAAAACAAAGCCCCGCATGGCGGGGCTTTTTGTTGCTATGTCAGGCTGACAGAACCCGGGACTACTCGTCCAGGAAGCTGCGCAGCACTTCCGAGCGGCTCGGATGGCGCAATTTGCGCAGGGCCTTGGCTTCGATCTGACGGATACGCTCACGGGTGACGTCGAACTGCTTGCCCACTTCCTCGAGGGTGTGGTCGGTGTTCATGTCGATACCGAAGCGCATGCGCAGTACCTTGGCTTCCCGTGCGGTCAGCCCGGCCAGCACTTCGCGGGTGGCGTTGCGCAGGCTCTCGCTGGTGGCCGCATCCGCTGGCAGAGCCAGGGTGGTATCTTCGATGAAATCGCCCAAGTGGGAGTCTTCATCATCACCGATGGGCGTCTCCATGGAGATGGGCTCCTTGGCGATTTTCAGTACCTTGCGGATCTTGTCTTCCGGCATGCCCATGCGCATGGCCAGCTCTTCCGGGTTCGGTTCACGACCCATCTCCTGCAGCATCTGGCGGGAGATACGGTTGAGCTTGTTGATGGTCTCGATCATGTGCACAGGGATACGGATGGTACGGGCCTGATCCGCGATGGAGCGGGTAATGGCCTGACGGATCCACCAGGTGGCATAGGTCGAGAACTTGTAGCCGCGACGATATTCGAACTTGTCGACCGCCTTCATCAGACCGATGTTGCCCTCCTGGATCAGATCCAGGAACTGCAGACCGCGGTTGGTGTACTTCTTGGCGATGGAGATAACCAGACGCAAGTTGGCCTCAACCATCTCTTTCTTCGCACGGCGGGCTTTGGCCTCACCAATGCTCATGCGGCGGTTGATGTCCTTGATCTGGGCGATGGACAGACCGGTCTCTTCTTCGATCTGCTGCAGCTTGCCGATGGAACGCAGTACTTCTTCGTCCATCTCGAGCAGGCGGGGAGACCACGCCTTGCCGGCCTGCTTCTGGTATTCGAACCAGGCAGTTTCGCACTCATTGTTGGTGAAGGCCGCGACGAAGGTCTTCTTCGGCATCTTGGCCTGCTCAACGCAGAGCTTCATGATGATGCGTTCCTGCACGCGGACACGCTCCATCATCTCCCGCATGTTGTTGACCAGGCGATCGAACTGCTTGGGCATCAGGCGGAATTGACGGAAGACATCGGCCAGCTGGGCGATGGCATTCTGGGTGTCGTCGTGGGCACGGCCATTCTGCTGAATGGAGAGACGAGTCACCTCGTACTGGGCACGCAGTTCGCCGAATTTCTCGCGAGCGACTTCCGGATCCGGGCCACCGTCGCCATCATCGTCGGAGTTGTCACCGTCTTCGTCTTCGTCTTCGTCCTCATCTTCGTCTTCGTCGGCGAGGTCGTCCTCGCTGAGCTCGGAGCCGATATGAGTGGCGGTCGGTGCCACGTCATCCACTTCGTTCGGATCGATGAAGCCGGAGATGATGTCGGACAGGCGAAGCTGCTCGGCTTCGTACTTGTCGTACTGTTCGAGCAGGTAAGTGATGGCTTCAGGGTACTCGGCGACGGAGCTTTGTACCTGGTTGATACCGTCTTCAATCCGCTTGGCGATGTCGATCTCGCCTTCGCGGGTCAGCAGTTCGACGGTACCCATTTCCCGCATGTACATGCGGACGGGATCGGTCGTGCGACCAATCTCAGATTCAACAGATGCCAGAGCCTGGGCCGCTGCTTCGGCAGCGTCCTCATCGGCGGTACCACCTTCAGCCATGATAAGGTCATCGGCATCCGGAGCGTTTTCAACCACTTGAATGCCCATATCGTTGATCATCTGGATGATGTCTTCGATCTGGTCTGAATCGACAATGTCTTGCGGGAGGTGATCGTTCACCTCGGCATAGGTCAGGTAGCCCTGTTCTTTACCTTTGGCAACGAGGAGTTTAAGCTGAGACTGCGGGGTTTGCTCCATAGAACTCATCCGGTTGGTGTTGCTAGGTTGCGCGTACAGTGCGCTGCTGCGCAAATAGCCAATTCTAATAGAAAACCGCCAGACATGCTATGTCTGGTTGCGGCGTCGGTCATGAGAAACCCCTGCCCGCAGTGTTGTCGGGGCCAGGTGGTTATAAAGTGTTTGTTTTCAATCCCGTCTATTCGGGCAACGCTATTCATATTGGGACTGCTCACTCAAATATCAAGCCCCACTCTCATTTCTTTTCTCAATCTGCACCTCTCTGATCAGCATCATCAGCTCCTGAGTTTCCTCAGAGCTTAGCCCTTCCTGCGCCACCTTGGCCTGCAATTCTTCGATCCGTTGCTTCAGGAAAAGGTTGATGAAACCGACAAAGGTATCCTGCAATTCTCCCAGAATATCGGGCTCCTGGTCGAGCTTTACCTCTTCAAACAGGTCATGCATCGCCAGTTGGGCAAGTATTTCTCCCTCTTTTGTGCCACGCCAATGCTCCAGCAGGATACCCGTTGTCACTCCCGGCTGGATCAGGATCTGCTGGTGCAGTTGCAGCAGGAAAGGGATCCCCTGCAGGCGCAGCCCGGCCAACTCGGGCATGGCCGGCAGCTCGGCGGTGATCGCCGGATACTGCACCATCAGGGCCAGAGCCCTGCGGATCGGCGTCAGCTTGGTCGCCTTGGGTTTGTTGACTTCCACCTTGGGCTGGCTGTTGCGGGCAAACAGCTCGGTAATCCGCTGCTTGTTTTCTCCCCAACGCATCATGCTGGAGAGTCGGGTAATCAACCCCTCACGAGTGAAACCTTCCGGTACCCGACGAATCAGCTCGGCGGCCTTGTTGGCCACTTCAAACTTGCCTGCCTCACCGGAAAGAGCCGCATCGCGCCCGAGGCGTTCGAACATGAAATCCGCAAACGACTGGGCCTTGTCGAGCAGCGCTTCGAACCCCTCCTTGCCGATCTGGCGTACCAGCGAGTCGGGATCCTCGCCATCCGGCAAAAAGACGAACTTGAGTTCACGGCCGTCTTGCAGGTGGGAGAGCGCGTTATCCAGCGCCCGCCAGGCCGCTTCCCGACCGGCGTTGTCGCCGTCGTAGCAACAGACCACCTCTGCCGTGGTACGGAACAGGGTGTGGATGTGATCGCTGGTGGTCGCAGTCCCCAGTGCCGCCACCGCATAGTCGATGTCGTACTGGCCGAGCGCCACCACATCCATGTAGCCTTCCACCACAAGGATCCGGCGCGGATCCTTGTGTGCCTGCTTGACCTCATAAAGGCCGAACAGCTCTCGCCCCTTGTGGAAGATGGGGGTTTCGGGGGAGTTCAAGTACTTGGGCGTGCCATCCCCCAGCACTCGGCCACCGAAGCCGATGACCCGGCCGCGTTTGTCCCGGATCGGAAACATGATGCGATCGCGGAAACGATCGTAGCTGCCCGGGCCGCTGTCACGGGGGATCAGCATACCGCCCGAAATCAGCAGTTGTTCGTGATCCCTACTGGCGCCAAAGCGGCGACGCACCTGATCCCAGTCCCCAGGGGCATAACCGATGTTGAAGCGCTTGACCACCTCGCCAGTCAGGCCCCGGCCTTTCAGATACTCCACCGCCTGAGGCGCGTTCTTGAGATTGCTCTCGTAGAAGCGCGCAATCTGGTTCATCAGCTCGAACAGATCCTTGCTGACAGCTGGTTGGCTATGGCTTGATCCACCCGCCGTTTGCTCACGGGGGACCTGCATACCGTGCAGGCTTGCCAGCTCTTCGATGGCATCGGGGAATTCCAGGCCGTCGTACTCCATGACAAAGCCGATGGCATTACCGTGGGCACCACAACCGAAACAGTGATAGAACTGCTTCTCCTGACTGACGGTAAAGGAGGGGCTTTTTTCGTTATGAAAAGGGCAGCAAGCCTGATAGTTCTTACCGGCTTTCTTCAACCGCACACGGGAGTCGATCAACTCGACTATGTCCGTGCGTACGAGCAGATCATCGATAAAGGATTGCGGGATCCTGCCAGCCATAACCGTCCTGTTTCATTGCATAGGAAATAAAAAAGCCGCGCATTCCAACGGGAAGCACGGCTTCTTCGACCAAACAAGAGAGTTGCCTGTTACGCCAAGCGGGTTTTCACCTGAGCACTGACGGCGCCGACATCGGCACGCCCCTGAATTTTTGGCTTCAAGACAGCCATGACTTTACCCATGTCAGCCATGACGGCAGCACCACTTTCAGTGATGGCTTGCTCGATCAGGGCGGCAATTTCGTCTGCGGTCAGCTGTTGTGGCAGGAACTCCTGCAGCACAACGATCTCGGCGGACTCTTTGTCGGCAAGATCCAGGCGACCGGCAGCTTCAAACTGGCTGATGGAATCGCGACGCTGTTTGACCATTTTGGTCACGACAGCGAGGATCTCTTCATCGTTGAGCTCGACACGGGTATCGACTTCACGCTGCTTGATTTCTGCCATCAACAAGCGGATAGCACCCAACCGAGGCTTGTCTTTGGCAAGCATGGCGAGCTTTTGCTGATCCTTGAGTTGATCCTTCAGAGACACGGCATGATCCCTTGATTAGTACAGGCGGATACGACGTGCGTTTTCGCGGGACAGCTTCTTGGCGTGACGCTTGACAGCGGACGCTTTGGCGCGCTTGCGAATGGTAGTCGGCTTCTCGTAGAACTCACGGCTACGAACTTCGGACAGGATACCGGCCTTTTCGCAAGAACGCTTGAAGCGACGCAGAGCAACGTCAAACGGCTCATTTTCACGGACTTTGATTACTGGCATGTGCCTTTCACCTCAGTGATAAATTGTTAGCTGACCTTCAATCGATCAGCATGTCTTAAAATGGTGCGAAATTATACTCTGGACAGGGAATGAAAGTAAACCCGCAGAGATCGCTCTGGTTTAAAAAACCCGCGAAGGTTACCATAGCCGTCTCATTTTAGCAGTGAAATTTTTTAGCAATGCGTGTATTGGGCATAGAGACATCCTGTGACGAAACCGGGATCGCGATCTTCGATGATCAAAAAGGGATCCTTTCCCACCAGTTGTACAGCCAGGTCAAGCTGCATGCGGACTACGGCGGCGTCGTTCCCGAGCTCGCCAGCCGGGACCATGTACGCAAGACGATCCCATTGATCCAGGCCGCCTTGAAAGAGGCTGGACTTGGCAAGGATGACATCGACGGCATCGCCTATACCGCGGGGCCAGGTCTGGTTGGTGCCATCCTGGTCGGGGCGACCATAGGCCGCTCGTTGGCCATGGCCTGGGACAAGCCGGCCATCGCCGTACACCACATGGAAGGCCACCTGCTGGCCCCCATGCTGGAAGAGCGAGCACCCGAGTTTCCCTTCGTAGCGCTCTTGGTTTCCGGCGGCCACTCCATGCTGGTTCGGGTCGATGGTATCGGCAGCTATCAGCTGCTGGGCGAATCGATCGACGATGCCGCCGGTGAGGCGTTCGACAAGACCGCCAAGCTGATGGGTCTGGACTACCCCGGTGGCCCGCTGCTCTCCCGGCTGGCAGAAAAGGGCACCACTGGGCGCTTCACCTTCCCCCGTCCCATGACCGACCGTCCCGGGCTCGACATGAGCTTCTCCGGCCTCAAGACCTTTGCCGCCAATACCATAGCCGCCAATGGCGACGACGAGCAGACCCGTGCCGACATCGCCCGGGCGTTTGAGGATGCGGTGGTCGACACCCTGGCCATCAAGTGCCGTCGTGCCCTGAAGGAGACCGGTCTCAATCGTCTGGTCGTGGCAGGCGGCGTCAGCGCCAACCGTCATCTGCGCGCCCAGCTGGCCGAGCTGATGGAGAGCCTCAAAGGTGAAGTCTTCTACCCGCGCACCGAATACTGCACCGACAACGGCGCCATGATCGCCTATGCAGGCATGCAACGCCTTAAGGCGGGAGTCTTCGAACCCCTGGTCGTCAAGGCCGTGCCGCGCTGGCCGCTGGATACCCTGGATCCGGTGTGATCCTGACGATCCACGACAAAAAGAAAGGGGCCTGCGGCCCCTTTTTCATCTTGATGACGGTATTCATACCCGTTTAGTTGGTGCGGAACAACGCTTCGATGGAGAGTCCCTGCCCCAGCAGGATCTCCCGCAAGCGGCGCAACCCTTCTACCTGGATCTGACGCACCCGCTCGCGGGTCAGACCAATCTCGGCGCCCACGTCTTCCAAGGTGGCCGGTTCATAGCCGAGCAGACCGAAACGGCGGGCCAGCACTTCGCGCTGCTTGGGATTCAGCTCCTCCAGCCAGTGCACTATGCTGCTGCGCATGTCATCTTCCTGGGACTCCAGCTCGGGCCCCATGCCGCGCTCGTCGGAAAGTACATCCAGCAGCGCCTTGTCGCGATCGCCACCAATGGGAGTATCCACCGAGGTGATCTTCTCGTTGAGCTTGAGCATGCGATTCACATCGTCCACAGAGCGATCCAGTGCAGAGGCGATATCCTCGGCGGTCGGCTCATGGTCGAGACGATGAGAAAGCTCGCGCGCAGTGCGCAGATAGACGTTCAGCTCCTTGACCACATGGATGGGCAGACGAATGGTACGGGTCTGGTTCATGATGGCCCGTTCTATGGTCTGGCGGATCCACCAGGTGGCATAGGTAGAGAAACGGAAGCCTCGCTCGGGGTCGAACTTCTCGACGGCGCGGATAAGGCCGAGGTTGCCCTCTTCGATGAGATCCAGCAGCACCAGGCCGCGGTTGTTGTAGCGCCGGGCAATCTTGACCACCAGGCGCAGGTTGGATTCAATCATGCGCTTGCGCGCCGCTTTGTCGCCACGCAGGGCACGGCGGGCGTAGTAGACTTCCTCTTCGGCCGTGAGCAAGGGGGAGAAGCCTATCTCCCCCAGATAGAGCTGGGTGGCGTCCATTACCTTGTTCAGCTCTGGCGCCATCAGTTCATCGGAAATGGTCTCTTCGGCTTCGGCCGCCACTTCCTGAACCTCTTCTTCCTCCTGAACCTCCAGCTCCTCGTCGAACTCTAACTCTGCATCCTGCATTACCAGTTGTTCTTGGCTCATGATATCTCTCCCTGACCTACACCAGAGTAAGACTCAGCTCTCTGAGTTAACGCTTTGGCAAATAGCCCATCGGGTTGATCGACTTGCCTTTGTACCGGATTTCAAAGTGCAAGCGCACATCCGGCGCATCCGTGCTACCCATATTGGCGATAACCGCTCCGCCCTTCACGGTGTCTCCCTCCTTGACCCTCAACTCATCGTTGTGAGCGTAGGCGGAGAGGTAATCATCGTTGTGCTTGAGAATTATCAGCTTGCCATACCCTCGCAGTGCACTGCCCGCATAGACCACTTTGCCGCTGCTCGCAGCGTAAATGGGTTGGCCCTTCTGGCCGGAAATGTCGATGCCCTTGTTGCCTTGTTCCGCAACGGAGAAGCCTTCAACGATCCGCCCTTTGGTCGGCCAATGCCAGGAGAGTGTTGACGAGGAACTGACGGTTTTTTGTTCTTTCGCCTGAGCGTATGCTGTTGACGAGGCAGGAGCAATCGTTTTCTGAGCAATAAATGGTGTGGTCGTACCTGCCGGAGCCGTGGCCAGGGGTTTGGGCCCCGTGCTGGTCACAACCGGTGTGGTTGCTGCCACCATCTGACCACCTGAGGAACCCGCGCCCCCCACATTGAGCACCTGGCCCACGTGCAATGCATAAGGAGCCTGGAGGTTGTTGCGCTGGGCCAAGGCCTGGTTGGAGAGACCGAACTGGCGACCGATGCTGCTCAAGGTATCGCCACGGCGCACCTCGTAACTGCCAGACCCCGTCACGCTGCCACGACTGACAGGGCTGCCGACGGTTGCCACCGCCATGGGGGTGGAAGCACCATCGAGCCTGAGCTGCTGGCCGGGATAAATGTTATAGGGGGGAGTGATGCCATTGATGCTGATAAGCGAAGCCACATCCATGCCAGAACGAAATGCAATGGAGTAGAGAGTGTCTCCTTTGACCACGGTGTACCCGTTGCCTGCAATGCCGGGCTTGGTCATACCTTGACGCACGGGGATGGTCGAAGCGACCTGATCATTGCCCAGGCTGTGCACCGGAGCCGCAGTCTTGCTGGAGGAACAGGCAAGCAGCAGCCATGACAACACGACGACACCGCTACCTTGCCAAACACGCGAACACATAGTGGATCCTTAACGACTAAACCAGAAATAGGCCGCAACGGCCAAACCAATACAGAGCCAGCCCAGCACATCCACATAGTGCATCAGCTTGCGCTCCATCTTCTCGCCGCCCCAGCGCATCAGACCTGCAACCAGGAAGAAGCGCATGCCACGACCGATCAGCGAGGTCAGGATGAAAGGCAACAGTGCCATGTGGAGCAAGCCAGCCGTGACGGTAAACACCTTGTAGGGGATCGGCGTGAAGCTGGCAATAAAAATAACCCAGATGCCCCACTGCGCGAACCACTGCTCGGCCAGGGCAATCTTGTCCTCATAGCCAACCGAGGTCACCAGCGGCTGCACCACTGGCTCCCACAGGGCATAGCCGAGCAGATAACCAAACAGGGCGCCCAGCACCGAAAAGAGGGTAGCCAGCGCGGCATAGTGCCAGGCGCGATGAGGTTTGCCGAGCGCCATGGGCGCCAGCATCACATCCACCGGGATGGGCCAGAAGATGGATTCAATAAAGGCGGTGATGGCCAGATACCAGGGGGCATACTTGTGGCGTGCCCACTGCATCACCAGAACATAAAGGCGGGAAAACAACTTCACTCGACATCTCCGTCAATCAGGGGAACGAAACGTACCGGCTCCAGAATCCGGCTGGTGAGCTGGGAGCCCGATCGCTCGATCAGCTGCAGGGTCTGCTGGCCATCACCCACCGGCAACACCAGACGACCACCGTCAGCCAGCTGATCGGTCAGGGCCTTGGGGACCTCACTGGCCGCCGCCGTCACCAGAATGGCGTCGAAAGGGCCCTTGTTGGGCCAACCTAGCCACCCATTGCCGTGCTTGGCCGACACATTGTGCAGATCGAGCTGGCGCAATCTGCGCCTGGCCTGAAACTGCAGCGACTTGATCCGCTCCATGGTGTAGACATGCTCCACCAGGTGGGCCAGTACCGCCGTCTGGTAGCCCGATCCCGTCCCGATCTCCAGCACATGGGCCGGATCGTTCTGGATCAGCAGCTCGGTCATGCGCGCCACGATGTAAGGCTGAGAGATGGTCTGCCCATGGCCGATGGGCAGGGCCGTATTGTCCCAGGCCTTGTGGGCCATGGCCTCGTCCACAAACAGCTGGCGCGGCACCTTCGCGATCGCCGCCAATACGCGGAAATCGCGGACATCCTGGGCAATCAGTTGATTCAACAGGCGCTGTACTATCACAACGTCATCCCTGCAGATCCAGCCACGCGCCCAGGGTCGACAGACTGCCGTAGGCCGTCATGTCGATGGTCAGGGGAGTGATGGAGACATAACCCTGCTCGATGGCGGCAAAGTCCGTTCCCTCTCCCGCATCCTGCTGGTTGCCGGGGGGACCAATCCAGTAGACCGGCTGACCACGGGGATCCTCGGTGCGGATCACCGACTCCGCCCGGTGGCGATTGCCAAGGCGCGTCACCCTGATCCCCTTTATCTGCTCGAGCGGCAGATCCGGCACATTCACGTTGAGGATCTGATCCGCAGGCAACGGATGCACCATCAGCCCCCGCACCAGCTGGGCGGCGTAGTGGGCCGCACTGGCGAAATGGGTCTTGCCCACCAGCGAAACGGCGATGGAGGGGAAACCAAGATGACGCCCTTCCGTCGCGGCCGCCACCGTCCCCGAGTAGATGACGTCATCCCCTAGGTTGGCCCCGTGATTGATACCGGCCACCACCATGTCGGGCTCAGGGCGCAGCAGTTCGTTAACCGCCAGATGAACGCAGTCGGTCGGCGTCCCCTTGACCGCATAACTCTTGATGCCGTGAAAACTGGACGCATCGAGGCGGGTGACCCGCAGCGGCACTTCCAGCGTCAGGGAGTGGCTGGCACCGCTGCGGTTGCGATCCGGTGCCACCACCACGACCTCGCCACAGGCACGCAACGCCTCGCTGAGGGCGCGAATGCCCTCGGCGTGTACCCCATCGTCATTACTGACCAGAATTCGCATCGGTTGAGTTCCTGAAACCGTGATCGGCCTCTTCGGCCAGCATTAATTCGCGTACCACGCTGGTGGCAAAGGCGCCGGCCGGCAGGAAGAACGACAGGGTCAGCACCTCGTCCTCCCGTTGCCAGCTCATCTGCTCCGGCTTGAGCAGCAGCGGGCGCCTGTCCTGATCCAGCCCGGCTTTCTCCAGTCCTTCGCACCAGTCACCATAAGGAGCCAGCACTCCTTGCTCGAACTCGGCAGCCGCGCCCTGGCTCGCCAGACGGCCACGGCCCCACTGGGGAGCGGTCAGCTGCACGTCCCCGGAGGCAAGGCGTGCTTCCAGCTCGGGGGTCACGCTCTCTTCGCTGAAGATGGAGTGGCTGCCCTTGAGCATCACGCAGTCGCCTGCCAGCAGCTGATGGGCCAGTCCCTGCTCGATGCGGGCGCTGACGATGGCATTGAACAGCATGCTGCGGGCGGCGGACAGATAGAGGGAGCGCTTGTTGCGATCCTTGATCCGTTTGCCGGCGAACATCGCCTTGGCGGCCTCCAGGTTGTTGCCACCGCGGCCGAAACGCTGCTCGCCGTAGTAGTTGGGCACCCCCTGGGTTGCAATCGCCTGCAGACGGGATTCCAGCCCGTCGGCCTGCTCCAGCCCGGTGAGACGCAGGGTGAAGTGGTTGCCCTTGAGATAGCCGACCCGCAGCTTCTTGTTGTGGCGCTTCGCCTCAAGGATCCGGATGTTGTCGTTCTCGATGACCGAGAGATCCGGCTCGCCCTTGCCCGGCAGATGGATGCCGAACCACTGTTCGGTCACCGCATGGCGATCTTTCAGACCAGCCCAGGTCACCGCATTGCGGGCAACCCCGGCCGCATCGGCCAGCAGGCCAGCCACCCAGGCGGTATTCTCGCCGGTTTTGCGTACCCGGACGAAGATGTGTTCCCCCTCGCCGCAAGGTGCAAACCCGAGATCTTCATTGACCACGAAGTCGGCGGCCTCGGCCTTGAGGATGCCGCGAGCAGTGGGCGTCCCGTGCAGATAGGCAAGTTGTTCAAGCATCATTGTTTCACCAGCAAGACGACGGCTTCGGTGGCGATCCCTTCCTTGCGCCCCGTGAATCCGAGTTGTTCGGTGGTGGTCGCCTTGACGTTCACCCGGTTCAAATCACATTGCAGATCCGCGGCCAGCACGGCGCACATGGCGTCGATATGGGGGGCCATCTTGGGGGCCTGGGCGATGATGGTCACATCCAGGTTGCCGATGGCATAACCTGCGAGCTGCACGCGGGCAAAGACATCCCGCAGCAGGATGCGGCTGTCGATGCCTTTGAATTCGGCGGCGGTATCGGGGAAGTGGCGGCCGATGTCGCCGGCGCCGATGGCCCCCAGCAGGGCATCGCTCACCGCATGCAGCACCACGTCACCATCGGAGTGGGCCAGCAGGCCCTGTTCATAGGGCACTGCCACCCCGCCCAGCATGCAGGGACCAACCCCGCCAAACTTGTGAACATCAAAACCATGTCCGACCCGCATCATGCCTGCGCCCTCCTCAATACACGGAAATCTGTCTCATCAAAACCATGTCCGGTGCGGATCATGCCTGCTCCTCTGGGGATGAATCGGGTCGTGCCGACCGGCACGCACGTTGTTGCTGTAAATAGAGCCCGGCCAGGGAGAGATCTTCCGGCCGGGTCACCTTGATGTTGTCGGCCCGCCCTTCCACCATGCGCACGGGGAAACCGGCGCGTTCCATGGCGGAGGCTTCATCCGTGATGGCGGCGCCGAGCGCCAGCCCCTCCTCCAGCGCCCGCTTGAGGGGGCGGACCAAAAACATCTGGGGCGTCAGGGCATGCCAGAGCTGCTCGCGATCCACGGTGGCGAGGATATTGCCGGCCGCATCGGTGCGCTTCATGGTATCGCGCACCCGGCTGCCGAGGATGGCACCGCCAGAGGCCATGGCGGCAGCAATGAGCGCATCGAGATCCTCGTGGGTCAGACAGGGCCGGGCGGCGTCATGCACCAGTGCCCACTCCCCTTCTGCCATGTGCAACGCATTGAGCACGGAGAAGGCGCGCTCGCTTCCCCCTTCCACTCGCAGCACCCGCGGATCGGCTGCCACGGTCAAGGTCTCAAACCAGCGGTCGTGGGGCGCCAGCGCCACGATCACACGGGCGATGGCGGGATGGGAGAGCAGACGCTCCAGGGTGTGCTCCAGAATGCATTTCCCTGCCAGGGAAAGGTACTGCTTGGGGCAATTGGCCCCCATGCGACTGCCAATACCGGCAGCCGGGACGATGGCGGTCAGGCCGCTCAGGCTATCAGTCATCGTAGGGGGCACCATCAGGCTCCGTCACCTGATCCTTTTCTTTGGGAATGATTCGGTAGAAGGTCTCGCCCTGCTTGATGTAGCCAAGATCGTTGCGCGACAACTCCTCGATGGCCTCAAGGCCAGAGGTCAGATCGTCGATTTCCCGGTAAATCAGGCTGTTGCGGTCCTTGAGTACCAGGTTGTCCTGTTGCTGCCGCTCGATGGCGGTGGAGAGTTCCCGATAGTCGGAGAGGCCGTTTTTCCCCAGCCAGAGGTCATATTGCAGCCCTCCCAACAGGAGGAGCAGGATAAGAGTGAGTAGCCGCATGCACTGAGTCTCCTTCAAGCGGCCTAGTTTCCCATATTCGCAGGCAAGACAAAAGAAAGCCTGTGTGCCGGATGGGTTGGTCGGAATAAAAAATGCAGGTCACACACGCCCATAAGCGCAGAACGAAAAAGCCCCGCCAGATGGCGGGGCTTTGTGAAGCATGAACGCAGGCGAAAATTAAGCCTGGTTCTTCACTTCTTTCAGACCACGGAACGGAGCCTTGGCGCCCAGGGCTTCTTCGATACGGATCAGCTGGTTGTACTTGGCAACACGGTCAGAACGGCTCATGGAACCGGTCTTGATCTGGCCAGCAGCGGTACCCACAGCCAGGTCGGCGATGGTCGCGTCTTCGGTCTCACCGGAGCGGTGGGAGATGACGGCAGTGTAGCCAGCGTCTTTGGCCATCTTGATGGCAGCCAGAGTTTCGGTCAGGGAACCGATCTGGTTGAACTTGATCAGGATGGAGTTGGCGATGCCGTTGTCGATACCGCGCTTCAGGATCTTGGTGTTGGTTACGAACAGGTCGTCACCCACGATCTGGATTTTCTTGCCCAGTTCGGCGGTCTGGTAGGCGAAGCCTTCCCAGTCGGATTCGTCCAGGCCATCTTCGATGGAGACGATCGGGAACTTGGTGGTCAGGTCAGCCAGGAAGTCGGAGAAACCGTTGGAGGTGAAGACACGACCTTCGCCCTTCAGGTTGTACTCTTTCTTCTCTGCGTCGTAGAACTCGGACGCAGCGCAGTCCATGGCCAGGGTGATGTCGGTGCCCAGTTTGTAACCGGCAGCGGCAACGGCTTCAGCGATCACTTCCAGCGCTTCGGCGTTGGATTTCAGGTTCGGAGCGAAACCACCTTCGTCACCGACGGCAGTGTTGTAGCCTTTGGACTTCAGCACTTTGGCCAGGTTGTGGAACACTTCTGCGCCCATGCGAACAGCTTCTTTCAGGGTCTTGGCGCCAACCGGCTGGATCATGAACTCCTGGATGTCGACGTTGTTGTCGGCGTGCTCACCACCGTTGATGATGTTCATCATGGGCAGCGGCATGGAGTAGACACCCGGGGTGCCATTCAGCTCGGCGATGTGGGCGTACAGCGGCATGCCTTTGGCAGCAGCGGCAGCTTTGGCGTTGGCCAGGGAAACAGCCAGGATGGCGTTGGCGCCGAACTTGGATTTGTTCTCGGTACCGTCGAGGTCGATCATGATCTGGTCGACAGTGGCCTGGTCCTTGGCATCTTTACCCAGCAGAGCCTGAGCGATCGGGCCGTTGACGGCTTCGATGGCTTTCAGCACGCCTTTACCCAGGAAACGGCTCTTGTCGCCGTCACGCAGTTCCAGCGCTTCGCGGGAACCGGTGGACGCGCCAGACGGAGCGGCTGCCATACCAACAAAACCACCTTCCAGGTGAACTTCGGCCTCAACGGTCGGGTTACCACGGGAGTCGATGATTTCACGACCGATCACTTTAACGATCTTGGACATGTGTATTTCCTCAGGTTTCGTAAAAAAACAACAAAAATATGCCAAAAAAAGCGGCTGTGGCACAGAGCCCCAACCGCATTTATTTTCAATTACTTCAAATTACGCTTCTGATACTCGCCCGCCGCCTTCACAAAACCGGCGAACAGGGCGTGGCCATCACGGGGAGTCGAGGTGAACTCCGGGTGGAACTGCGCGGCCACGAACCAGGGGTGATCCGGGATCTCGATGATTTCCACCAGCTTCTTGTCGGCGGAGAGACCGGTCACCTTCAGACCTGCCGCTTCAATCTGCGGCAGCAGCTTGTTATTCACTTCATAACGGTGACGGTGGCGCTCGTAAATGGTCGGGCTGCCGTACATCTGACGGACCTTGGAATCTTCCACCAGGTGGCAGAGCTGGGAGCCCAGACGCATGGTACCGCCCAGATCGGACTTCTCGGTCCGGGTCTCGACGTTGCCTTCGTCATCCACCCACTCGGTGATGAGACCGACCACGGGGTACGGGCTGTCTTTCTTGAACTCGGAGGAGTGAGCCCCTTCCATGCCCGCCACGTTGCGGGCGTATTCGATCAAGGCGACCTGCATGCCCAGGCAGATACCGAGGTACGGGATCTTGTTCTCGCGGGCATATTTGGCGGCCAGGATCTTGCCTTCCACGCCGCGTTCGCCGAAGCCGCCCGGTACCAGGATCGCATCCAGACCTTCCAGCAGCTCGGCGCCACGGGTCTCGATGTCCTGGGAGTCGATGTACTTGATGTTGACGGAGAGACGGGTCTTCAGGCCACCGTGCTTGAGCGCTTCGTTGACGGACTTGTAGGCATCCGGCAGGGAGACATACTTGCCCACCATGCCGATGGTGACTTCGGCAGTCGGGTTGGCCTCTTCATAGATGACCTGTTCCCACTCGGCCAGGTCGGCTTCTTTGCACTCGATGCCGAAGCGCTCGGTGATGTAGCCGTCCAGCCCCTGGGATTTCAGCAGCGCCGGGATCTTGTAGATGGAGTCGACATCTTTCATGGAGATGACGGCGCGCTCGGGCACGTTGCAGAACAGGGCGATCTTGGCACGCTCGTTGGCCGGAATGGCGCGGTCGGAGCGGCAGATCAGCACATCCGGCTGGATACCGATGGAGAGCAGCTCCTTCACGGAGTGCTGGGTCGGCTTGGTCTTCACCTCGCCGGCGGCGGCCAGGTAAGGAACCAGGGTCAGGTGCATGAACATGGCATTGTTGCGACCCACGATAGCCGCCAGCTGACGAATGGCTTCAAGGAACGGCAGGGACTCGATGTCGCCCACGGTACCGCCCACTTCGACGATGGCAACCTGATGGCCTTCGGCACCGGCAATCACCCGCTCCTTGATGGCGTTGGTGATGTGCGGGATCACCTGGATGGTGGCGCCCAGATAGTCACCACGACGCTCTTTGCGCAGCACGTCTGCATAGATGCGGCCGGTGGTGAAGTTGTTGCGGCGGGTCATCTTGGTGCGGATGAAACGCTCGTAGTGGCCCAAATCCAGATCGGTTTCGGCCCCGTCCTCGGTTACGAACACTTCACCATGCTGGGTCGGGCTCATGGTGCCCGGATCCACGTTGATGTACGGGTCCAGTTTCATGATGGTCACATCCAGACCACGGGCTTCCAGAATGGCTGCCAGAGAAGCTGCGGCAATGCCTTTGCCGAGGGATGAAACAACGCCACCAGTCACAAAAATATATTTGGTCGTCATGCTGAACCTGAAAGAAGTTTAGGGAATTTTAAGGGGTGCTTCGGGGATGAAGCAGGACGGGGAAACAGTATACCAAAACCCCCACTCCCAAACAATGAACAAAAATCTATCAGGCTCCCCGCCGCCCCGTCTTGCGCCAAATCAACTTTGCTCGGTTTCCTTGGCCCTGTTCCAGGCCTCGTCCAGCTTCTCCAGGGAGCAATCCGTCATTTTCAGACCTTCTGCGGCAATAAAGTGTTCAACCTGACGAAAACGACGCTCAAACTTGGTGTTGGCAGCCCGCAGCACCTGCTCGGGATCCTTGCCCAGATGACGCACCAGATTGACGGTGGCGAACAAGAGATCGCCGAGCTCGTCGCTCACCCGAGTCTCGTCCACGTCGACCATCAGCGCCTCTTCCATCACCTCCTCGATCTCCTCGTGGATCTTGTCCACCACGGGCCCCAGGGTCTTCCAGTCGAAACCGACGGTGGCGCAGCGCTTCTGGATCTTGGCTGCCCGGGTCAGGGCAGGCAGGGAGAGGGGGATATCGTCCAGCACGCTCTCCTTGTCGAGCGCCGCACGCTCTTTCGCCTTTTCCGCCTCCCAGTTCGCTTTGACCGCCTGCTCGTCACCCAGGTCGGCATCGGAGAAGACATGGGGGTGGCGGCGAATGAGCTTCTCGCTCACGGTATCGACGATGTCGGCAAAGTCGAACAACCCCTGCTCCTTGCCGAGCTGGGCATAGAACACGACCTGGAACAGCAGATCACCGAGCTCCCCCTTCAGCCCTTGCCAATCTTCGCTCTCGATGGCATCCGCCACCTCGTAGGCCTCCTCCAGGGTGTGCGGCACTATGGTCTGGAAGCTCTGCTTGAGATCCCAGGGACAGCCCCCGTTCGGGTCACGCAATCTGGCCATGATGTCGAGCAGTTGGGGAAGGTCGTAGCGTTGAGACATGGGCAACTCACTTTCGATTCAGTAAATGGGTTCATGAATATCCGCTCACGCCACTGCTCCACATGATGTGGCGCCATGGCGGCCGGAGATGGGGTGCGTGATATCCGTCTTCAATGCTCTACAAGGAGGGAGAAAATGCAGACCGGCCACTGGGGCCGGTCGGTTGAGCATTACAGCCGCTTGGCGCTGATCACGTCGTTGAGCTGACTGAGCTTGGCCAACGCCCGGTTGAAGGCGTTGATGTTGTAAATCTCCAGCTCCATGTCTATTTCGGCGGTCTGCTCGCGCACGTTGGAGCGCGAACGCACTCCCATCACGTTGATCTTCTCGTTGGCGAGCACGGTGGTGATGTCGCGCAGCAGGCCGGATCTGTCGTTGGAGAGAATGCGGATGGTGAGACCGTAACCGCCGGAGTAGTTCTCCCCCCAGACCGCATCGATCAAGCGCTCCGGGTTGCGACGCGACAGCTCCTTGAGCTGCTCGCAATCCTCCCGGTGGATGGAAACCCCCCGTCCCATGGTGATGAAGCCCTGGATGGCGTCCCCCGGGATGGGCTGGCAGCAGCGGGCGATGTGAGTCATCAGGTTGCCCACCCCTTCCACCACGATGTGATCCTTGGGTTTGGGGCGGAAGGGCACATTGGCCTTCTGCTCCAGCTTCTCCAGCAGACGGCGATCTTCTTCTTCCGCCGTCGGCTTGTTGTAGCGGGTGTCGAGGTAGTTGAGCAGCTGGTTGATGCGGATGTCGCCGCTGCCGATACCGGCCAGCAAATCTTCCAGCTCCTCCGCATGGAAACGCTCCAGCACCACCTTGTCCACCTTGGAGAGGGTGAGGTTGTGTCTGTCCAGCTCTTTCTCCAGCAGCTCCTTGCCGGCGGCAATGTTCTTGTCCCGGTCCAGCTTTCTGAACCAGGTGGCCACCTTGGCCCGCGCCCGGCTGGAGCGCAGGAAGCCGGCATTCGGGTTCATCCAGTCGCGGCTCGGGTTCGGCTCCTTCTGGGTGATCACCTCCACCTGATCACCGGTTTGCAGCGTATAGGTGAAGGGCACGATACGACCGTCGATCTTGGTGCCGATGCAGCGGTGACCGATCATGCTGTGCACGTGATAGGCGAAGTCGAGCGGCGTCGCCCCTGCCGGCAGGTCGATGACATCGCCCTTGGGAGTGAAGACATAAACCCTGTCCTCGAACACCTGACTGCGCAGATCGTCCAGCAAGGAGCCGCTCTCCGAGAGATCCTCCTGCCAGGCGAGGAGTTTGCGCAGCCATTCGATCTTGTCTTCGAAGGTGCTGGTCTTCGCAGCGGCCTGGGCCCCTTCCTTGTAGCGCCAGTGCGCAGCCACACCGAGCTCCGCATCCTGATGCATCTGCTCGGTACGGATCTGGATCTCCACCGTCTTGCCCTCCTCCCCCACCACCACGGTGTGGATGGACTGGTAGCCATTGGGCTTGGGGTTGGCGACATAGTCGTCAAATTCGCGGGGAATATGGTGGAAATGGGTGTGAACGATACCGAGCGCCGCGTAGCAATCCTGCAGCCGCTTGGTGATCACCCGCACCGCGCGCACATCGAACAGCTCGTTGAATTCGAGGTGCTTCTTCTGCATCTTGCGCCAGATGCTGTAGATGTGTTTCGGTCGGCCATAGACCTCGGCCTCGACGCCGGCCTCGGCCAGGGCATCGCGCAGAGACTGCACGAATTCACGGATGTAGCGCTCGCGGTCGAGCCGTTTCTCGTCGAGCTGCTTGGCGATCTGCTTGTAGGTATCCGGGTGCAGGTAGCGGAAGGCGAGATCCTCGAGCTCCCACTTGAGCTGACCGATACCGAGGCGGTTCGCAAGGGGAGCATAGATGTTGGTGATCTCCTGGGCCATCAGCACCCGGGTCTCCTCATCCGCCTTCTTCGCCTCACGCAGGCAGGCGATGCGCTCCGCCAGCTTGATGACCACGGCGCGCACGTCCTCGACCATGGCGAGCAGCATGCGGCGCACGTTGTCCACCTGCTCCGGCGAGGTTTCGCTGCGGTGAAGGGTTTGCAGGGAGCGGATGGCCTCCATCTCCAGCACCCCTTCCACCAGCTTGGCGATCTTGGGGCCGAAGTCCTCGTTCACCTTTTCCTGGCTGATGAGACCGGCTTCGACGAAGGGATAGAGAATGGCGGCCTTGAGGGTGGCGAGATCCATGCTGAGCATCAGCAGGATGCCCACCATCTCGACCCCGCGCACCAGCAGGCGGTTGGTGAGCGCTTCGTCACCCAGGGTCAGGCAGTACTGGTAGACGGTTCGCAGCTGATTCTTGTCACTTTCACTCAGGGTAAGGGAACTGACCCACTCATCCAGAGTGAAATTGTCTTTCAAATGAATATCGCGCACCGCAACCATGGTATCAATCCTTAAAAGTGTGGGGTCGAAAGCCGATGCTCTCCTCATCCCCTCATCAACTGATGACTGCCTCAAATGGGGATGCATGCAAGAGTTTTCAAGGCATGTCACCGCGCAAGGTGACAGGGCTCTTCCCCGCATCCGATCCACTATCGACGACCTAGATTACCCTAATCACTCCCGCTCAAACAGCGCTGCCGCCGCTGGAAAACCAAGATAACCGCATGCTGCCCTGCCCGTTGAAGGCAGCGAGAAACACCTGTTTTACCTCACTCTGGCAGCATCATGCACATCGAAAAATCATCACGACCGCATCTTGATTCATCCAGAATAATGCGGTCGCCTCGACTCAGCCCCGTTCGAACAGCGCCATGGACTCCAGATGACCGGTGTGGGGGAACATGTCCAGCATCCCCAGACGGGTCAGCTTGTAGCCCCCCTGCACCAGCACCTGACTGTCACGGGCCAGGGTGACCGGGTTACAGGAAACATAGACCACCCGTTTGGGGGAAAGTGCCACCACGTGGCTCATCACCTCCAGCGCCCCGGGTCTGGCCGGATCCAGCAGTACCAGATCGAACCCTTCCCGGGCCCAGGACATGCCCACGATGTCGCCGCTCAAGTCCGCCTTGTAGAAGCGGGCATTGTCGATGCCGTTGCGGCGGGCATTCTCCTGTGCACGTGTCACCATGGCGAGCTCCCCTTCCACCCCCACCACTTCGCGGGCCTGACGGGCCAGCGGCAGGGTGAAGTTGCCGATGCCGCAGAAGAGGTCCAACACCTTGTCATCCTTGCCTGCGTCGAGCCAGCTCAATGCCTGCTCCACCATGCGCTGGTTGACGGGCCCGTTGACCTGGATGAAGTCGCCGGGAGCGAATGCAAGAGACAGGCCATCCAGCGTGTAACTTGGCTGAGACTGTTGACGCAGAGGTTCGATCTGCTCGTTCGCCGCCTGCAGATAGAGGTCTATCCCCTGGGCGGTGGCAAACTCGGTCAAGTGCGCCCGATCTGCCTCGGTGGGGCGACCGGTGTGGCGCAGCAGCATCAAAATGCCCTGCTCCCCCTGAATGAGTTCCGCATGGCCCAGTTCGCGCTGGCTCTTCAACCGGTTGAGGCATTCGCGCAGAGGGGCGATAAGAGCAGAGAGGGGCTCGGCCAGCACAGGGCAGCTGGCAATCTCTACCAGATCGTTCGACTGGCGACGACGAAAGCCCACCCGGGTGCAGCGACCGTTCTTGTCAAACTTGATGGCCAGACGGCAGACCCGGCGGTAGGCGCGGGACTCCCCCGTCAGCGCAGGTGCCAGCGTAGGCGCCTGGATATTGCCAAGGCGCTCGAACAGGCTGACCAGTCCCGCCTCCTTGGCCGCCAGCTGATCTCCCTCTCCCAGGTGCTGGGCACTGCAACCGCCACACTCGCGATAGTGGTCGCAGAAGGGGGCGACCCGGTTGGCCGCCGGGGTCACCACCTGTTGCAGGGCGGCGTGGGCATAGTGCTTCTTGTCGTCGATGATGCGGGCCTTGATGGCCTCGCCGGGCAGCGCCCCTTCGACGAAGATGGCCTTGCCCTGATGACGGCCGACGCCGACACAGTGGTGATCCAGACTGTCTACCGTAAATTCAATACGTTGGGGCTGGGTGGATTTCTTTTGGGGCTTGAAAAACTGGGCCATAAAACTTGGTGCCTATAGGTGGCTATGTCATGATTGTGGAATCTGCGGCAGACCATTGTCCCACAAGAATAATCGTATGACCAAATACGGCCTGAGGGCCCCAGCCGCGGCATCCGCCCCATCGTCCATTCTGACCAAAAGTGGCCCATTGATATGACCGGATACGGCCTGAGACCCCGTACAGCGACAATGACTGTATTGCCTGCCCGACCCCAGTGCCTGCATGCGCCCCGGGTCATGGCTTCTCTTGCGAAAGGCGGGTCGGCGGCATGACCAAGTACGGTCTCAGGGCCCGGGTGCTGGCCTTCACCATCTTGCCGACCCTCATCATCGGCGGCCTCATCGCCGGCTATTTCACCTTCCACCGCTATCAGCAGCTGGAAAACAACCTCATCGATCAGGGCATCAACATCATCGAGCCCCTGGCCATCGCCAGCGAATACGGCATGACACAGCACAGCCGCGAATCCCTCAAGCGGCTGATCGGGCTCACCCATCGCAAGAACTCGCCCTTCATCAAGTCCATCGCCGTCTTCACCCAGGAGAACCAGCTGTTCGTGACGTCCAACTACCACAGGGACTTCAGCCAGCTTCGTCTGCCGGACGGCAGCGTCATCCCGGCCCTGACTAGCGTCTCCTTCAACGGCGATGACATCATACTGCGCACCCCCATCCAGGCGGAGACCAGCCTGGACGGCTTCCCGCTGCCAAGCGATCTGGAGCCGCCGGTCATCGGCTACATCTCCATGCAACTCGCCACGGACAGGGCCATCGTCCTGCAGTACCGCGACGCCTTCTTCGCGGTCATCATCGTGCTCATCGGGCTGGCCATCAGCGCCCTGTTCGGCTTCCGTCTGGTCAAGAGCGTGACCCAGCCCATCACCGACATGGTGCAGGCGGTGCACCGGATCAGGGAGGGGCGACTCGATACCCGGGTCAGCGGCCAGCTCACCGGCGAGCTCGACATGCTGAAAAACGGCATCAACGCCATGGCCAAGGCGCTCTCCGAATATCACGAGGAGATGCAGCAGAACATCGATCAGGCGACGTCGGATCTGCGGGAGACCCTCGAGCAGATCGAAATCCAGAACGTCGAGCTCGACATGGCGAAGAAGCGCGCCCAGGAGGCCGCCAGGGTCAAGTCCGAGTTCCTCGCCAACATGTCCCACGAGCTGCGCACCCCGCTCAACGGGGTCATCGGCTTCACCCGCCAGCTGCTCAAGACCAGCCTGACCCCGAGCCAGACCGACTACATGCAGACCATCGAGAAGTCGGCGCGCAACCTCCTTGGGATCATCAACGACATCCTCGACTTCTCCAAGCTGGAGGCGGGCAAGCTGCAGCTCGAGCACATCCCCTTCAGCCTGCGGGACACCCTCAACGAGACCATGCACCTGCTGGGGCCGAGCGCCCACGACAAGCAGCTCGAACTCTCCCTCCAGGTGGATGCCGCCGTGCCGGACTACCTCACCGGCGACCCCATGCGCCTGCAGCAGGTGCTCACCAACCTCACCGGCAACGCCATCAAGTTCACCGAGCGTGGCAACGTGGACGTGCGTGTCGAGCAGACCGGAGAATCCAGCGGCAACAAGGTGCGCCTGCGGGTGCTGATTCGCGATACCGGCATCGGCATCTCGGAAGAGCAGCAGCGCCAGTTGTTCCAGGCCTTCAACCAGGCAGACTCCTCCATCTCCCGCCGCTATGGGGGCACCGGGCTCGGGCTCGTCATCACCCAGAAGCTGGTGCAGCAGATGGGGGGCCAGATCCGCTTCGAATCCGAACTCGGCAAGGGGTCGGTCTTCTCGTTCCACCTGGATCTGGATGTCTCTCCCCTTCCCCAGAGCGAGCGGCTTCCGCTGGATCGCATCCAGGGCAAGCGGGTCTGGCTGCTGGAGCCGGATCCCTTCACTCACGCCTCCCTGCTCGCCCTGTTGGGAGAGTGGCACCTGGATGTGCACTCCCTGACGGTGGACGAGGAGTGGCCCCCGATGAGCAGCCAGGACATGGTGCTCATCGGCAGCAGCACCCTGCACAGCCCACAGCAGGTGATTGCCCGTCTCGACGGGCTGGACGGCCAGCAGAACACCATAGTGCTGCTCAGCAGCCACGAGCCGGCCCTCTACGATGCCATGCTGGCCCACGGCGCCGTCCACTGCCTCTCCAAGCCCATCAACCATCGCAAATTGCTGCACGCCCTGCTCTCCCCCGAGGCGGTACGCCGTGCCCCCCTGCCCGCGCCGACGCCGCGCTGCGTGCAGGCGGTCAAGGTGCTGGCGGTGGATGACAACGCCGCCAACCTCAAGCTCATCGCCGCCATGCTCAAGGAGATGGTGACCGAGGTGGTGGTGTGCAAGAACGGCAAGGAGGCGGTCAACCTGGCCCAGAGCCAGCCGTTCGACATCATCTTCATGGATATCCAGATGCCCGTCATGGACGGCATCAGCGCCACCCAGGCGATCCGCCACCACTCCCTCAACACCGAGACCCCCATCGTCGCGGTCACCGCCCATGCCATTCCCGGTGAGCGGGAGCGCCTCATTCGCCAGGGCATGGACGACTACCTGGCCAAACCCATCGACGAGGGGATGCTGGCGCAGCTCATCACCGACTTCGCCCACCGGCGGCACCAGAATCACGGGGATCAGCAGATAGACTGGCCCCTCGCCGTGCGTCAGGCCGCCGGCAAGCCGGCCCTCGCCCGGGAGATGCTGACCATGCTGCTGGCCAGCTTCGACGAGGTGGAGCCCATCCTGGCGGCGGCGCTGGAAGGGAGTGCCGACGATGCAGACGTGCTGGCCCAGCTCCACCGCCTCAACGGTGGCTGCGCCTACTCCGGGGTGCCGGGTCTGCAACGCCTGCTCTCCCAGCTCGAGCAGCAGCTGCGCGACGGGGTCGCCGTGAGCGATCTGGAACCCGAATTGCTGGAGCTGCAGGATGCCCTGGAGCAGGTGAGGCAGGAGGCACCCCGCTACCTGGCCCTGACCGACTGAGGCGCTTTTTCTGACTGGACAGGCGGCAGGTGGTAACATCTGCGCCGTTTCCACAGGAGTCAACATGACCAACAACGATATTCTGCGCCGCCTGCGCTATGCCCTCAGCATCAGTAACGACCAGATGGTCGAGATCTTTGCCAAGGGCAATCTGGCCATCACCCATGCCCAGTTGCACGGCTGGCTGATGAAAGAGGCCGAAGAGGGCGAGGCACAGGAAGCGGGCTTCGCCGCCTGCCCGGACTCGGCACTGAGCCAGTTCCTCGACGGCTTCATCGCCCTGCGCCGCGGTGTGCGGGAAGATGCCCCGCCCCAGGTGATCCCGAACCGGATCAACAACAACCTGATCCTGCGCAAGCTGCGCATCGGCCTCAACTACAAGGAAGAGGAGATGCTGGGCACCCTCAAGCTCGCGAACTTCAACCTCTCCAAGTCCGAGCTGAGCGCCCTGTTCCGCGCCAGGGATCACAAGCACTATCAGGATTGCGGGGATCAGATCCTGCGCAACTTCCTGATTGGCCTCACCGCCAAATACAGGCCCGGGCCCTGATGACCGCCTCCGGCCAGGTGCGAGGCTAGACCATGGGCTGGCGCCGCCTGCTGACTCCACGCCCGTCGGCGAGCGGCGGTGCGTGTCGGTTCACGGCGCGCTGGTTCTGGTCACTGCCCCTCATCCTGCTGCTCGGCGCCTGCCAGCCTGCACCCTATCGGCTCAATCAGGATCATCAGAGCGCCAGCCAGAACGAGCGCATCGCCTTTCTCATCCTGCACTACACGGATGAAGAGGATGCCCGCTCCCTGCGCCTGCTGACCGAGCCGGAGCACAAGGTGAGCGCCCACTACCTGATCCCCCGCGACACCGACGAACAACCGTTCCCGGTCTACCAGCTGGTGCCCGACAGCCAGCGGGCCTGGCACGCCGGACGCAGTCGCTGGCATCACTACGCCGGGCTCAACGCCAGTTCGCTCGGCATCGAGATAGTGAATCTCGGGTATGACGAGAAAGACGCGGCCCTGCCAGCCCATCTGAGACACTGGCAACCCTATCCCTCTGCCCAGATCGCCGCCCTCGGCGCCCTCGCCCGGGATCTGGTCGAACGCTACCAGATCCCCCCCACCCAGGTGCTGGCCCACAGCGACGTCGCCCCCGAGCGCAAGCAGGATCCCGGCCCCCGGTTCCCCTGGCGCGAGCTCGCCCTGCGCTACGGTGTCGGCGCCTGGCCCGACGAGGCCCGGGTGGCCGAGCTGCGCCAGACGCAGCTCATCCCCTGGGATGCGCTGCAATGGCAGCAGCAGCTTGCCCGTTACGGCTACGGCCTCCCCCAGCACGGCGCCTGGGATGAGCAGAGCCGCGCCGCCCTGCGCGCCTTCCAGCTTCACTTTCGCCCCGCCCTGGTCACCGGCGAGCCGGATGCCGAGTGCCAGGCCATCCTCACCGCCCTGCTGGAGCGCTACTTCCCGGAACCAGGCTGAGGCGCCCCTTCCCTTTCGCCCTCTGCACACGGATGCCCGGCCCCATGCCAGATGAGCACGGGGTTCACCCCGCCTTCCATTCCTGAAAACGACAAGGGACGCCGAAGCGTCCCTTGTCGTTTTCATACCTGCGAAGCGGCATCAGATCCCCTGACGGGCTTCCTGCATCAGCGCACGCATGTCGCTGACCGCCTTGGCCAGACCGTCGAAGGCGGCGCGGCCGATGATGGCGTGACCGATGTTGAGCTCATAGAGCTCGGGGATGGCGGCGATAGCCTTGACGTTGTGGTAGTGCAGACCGTGGCCCGCATTGACCTTCAAGCCCTTGCCAGCGGCGTAGGAAGCACCGGCGGCGATGCGCTTGAACTCGGCGTTGCGCTCGGCATCCGTGGTGGCATCGGCGTAGCGGCCGGTGTGGATCTCGATGAAGGGAGCACCGCTCGCGGCGGCCGCATCGATCTGCAACGGATCCGCATCGATAAAGAGGGACACCTGGGCGCCCACGGCGGCCAGGCGGGTCACCGCATCGGTCACCTTGTCCAGCTGGCCCGCCACGTCCAGACCACCCTCGGTGGTCACCTCGGTGCGCTTCTCCGGCACCAGGCAGACGAAGTGGGGCTTGATGCGGCAGGCGATGCCGATCATCTCCTCGGTCACCGCCATCTCCAGGTTCATCCTGGTCTGGATGGTCTGGCGCAGGATCTCCACGTCCCGGTCGGTGATGTGGCGGCGATCTTCCCGCAGGTGGACCGTGATGCCATCGGCACCGGCCTGCTCGGCCACGAAGGCGGCCTGTACCGGATCCGGATACTGGGTGCCGCGGGCGTTGCGCAGGGTGGCGATATGGTCGATGTTCACACCCAGGTAGATCTCGCTCATTGCTTACTCCTTGATACAGGTCATCTGTGAATGCCGGAGCGGGTGGTGCCCGCCCCTCTGTCCATGTGCCGCCGCAGGCCGGTTCTGGCCACGGCGACAGCATTATTGTTCATGAAAGGCGATGTCATAAACACAAAACATCACCAGATAATAAAAATCAGCTTGAAACACTGCCTTTTCGCTTCAAAAAGAGCTCCCTGCTCTTCAGTTGACGCTTGCCGAGATAGGGCTGCAGCGCCAGCCGGCTGAAACGCTTGGCCGCCTGCAGCAAGGGAGGCGTGTCGAAACGCCCTTCGGCGAAGGCCAGCAGGTGGGCGCCGAGGAACAGGGTACGGGGATCCGGCGCCCGCTCGCAAGCGACAAAGCCGAGCTCCCGCTCGAAGCCGTAAAGCAGGGTGGGGTCGATGGGGGAGTCGTCGTCCGCGGCATATTCGAAGTCCACCGCGTAGCCCAGGGCCTGCAGCAGCAGGAACTCGAAGCGGCGCAGGGGCAGCTCCGGGGTCTCGCCGTCCGCCAGGGCCATGATGGCACGGGCATAGGCGTCGAACACCTCGGGGAAGGGGGTGTGCGCTTCCAGCAGGTAGTAGACCAGCTCGTTGAGATAGAGGCCGTAGAAGAGACGATCCCCGCCGAGGCGCAACGAGTGATCCGGGCACTCCACCTGGGTGAGGTTCTTGAGATCCCCCTTGCCGCGCCAGGCAATGGTGAGCAGGGTGAAGGGCTGAAGCAGCCCCTTCAGAGAGGAGCGTGGCCCGCGGGAACCGCGAGCCACCAGGGTGAATCGACCGCTATCCTGGGTGAAGACCTCGACCAGCTGGCTGGTCTCCCGATAGGGCCGACTGTGGATGACGAAAGCCGGGGTCAGCAATCAGTCGTCGCCATACCCGAGGCTGCGCAGGGCCCGCTCGTCGTCGGCCCAGCCGGACTTGACCTTGACCCACAACTCGAGATGCACCTTGTTCTGGAACAGCCGTTCCATGTCGATGCGCGCCTCTGTGCCGATGGTCTTGATCTTCTCGCCCTTGTTGCCGATGACCATCTTTTTCTGGCCTTCGCGCTCCACCAGGATGAGCCCGTGGATGTGGTAGAGACCGTTTTCCTCGACCTTGAAGCGCTCGATCTCCACCGTCACCGAATAGGGCAGCTCCTCGCCGGTGAAGCGCATCAGCTTCTCGCGGATGATCTCGGAGGCCATGAAGCGGGAAGAGCGGTCGGTCACGTAATCTTCCGGGAAGAAGTGGACGTTCTCCGGCAGCAGATCCTTGGCCCACTCGCGGATCTTCTCCACGTTGGTGCCCTTCTCGGCGCTGATGGGCAGGATGTGGGCAAAGTTCATCTGCTGACCCAGCCACTTGAGGTGCGGCAGCAGATCCTCTTTCTCCTTGACGTTGTCGATCTTGTTGACCGCCAGCACCACGGGGCACTTGAGGTGGCGCAGCTTGCCCAGCACCATCTCGTCATCCTTGGTCCAGTGAGTGCCGTCCACCACGAACACCACCATGGCCACGTCCCCCAGGGAACTGGTGGCGGCGCGGTTCATCAGGCGGTTGATGGCCCGCTTCTCCTCGATGTGCAGACCCGGGGTATCCACATAGATGGTCTGATGGTTCTCCTCGGTGTCGATCCCCAGGATCCGGTGACGGGTAGTCTGGGGCTTCTTCGAGGTGATGCTGACCTTCTGGCCGAGCAACTTGTTGAGCAGGGTGGACTTGCCCACGTTGGGGCGGCCCACGATGGCGACAAAGCCGCAATAGGTGGTATCTGTCATGACCGCGTTCCCAATGCTGATGGAGTGAAAAGAGCGCACAGTGCCGGATCCGTCATGATGCTCATGACAGCCGTTCCAGTGCTTGCTGCGCCGCGGCCTGTTCGGCCTTGCGGCGGCTGGAGCCGATCCCGACCAGGGGGCCATCCAGCCCATCCACTTCGCACTGGACGGTGAACTCCTGGTTGTGGGCCTCGCCCTTGACGTTGGTCACCGTGTAGGTCGGCAGGGATTTGCGGCTGCCCTGCAGGATCTCTTGCAGACGGGTCTTGGGATCCTTCTGTTCGATCCCGGGCTTGATCTCGCCAAGGCGGCTGGCATACCAGCCGAGCAGGAGGCTGCGCACCCGCTCCAGATCCGTGTCCAGATAGACGGCGCCGATCACCGCCTCGACGGTGTCGGCCAGGATGGACTCGCGGCGAAAACCGCCGCTTTTCAGCTCCCCCGGCCCCAGGATCAGGTGATCCCCGAGGTCGAATTCCCGGCCCAGCTCGGCCAGCGTCTTCTCGCGCACCAGGGTGGCGCGCATCCGGCTGAGATCCCCTTCCGCTGCCTGCGGGAAGCGGTGGAAGAGGTCATCGGCAATCACCAGACTCAGGATGGAGTCCCCCAGAAATTCCAGGCGCTCGTTGTGACGGGACCCTGCGCTGCGATGGGTCAGAGCCCGGGTCAGCAGCTCAGGATCCTGAAAGACATGCCCGAGACGGGACTGCAGTCTGTTCATCTTGATATTCATTTACTTGATTCCGCCAATGCGGTTGAAGCGCACACCGGTCGGCACCCAGCTCGGCAAGCTGGACCCTTCCTCGCGCTCGAATTCGAAACTGATCCAGATGGCGACCGCCTTGCCCACCAGGTTCTGCTCGGGCACGAAGCCCCAGAAACGGCTGTCGGTGCTGTTGTCGCGGTTGTCACCCATCACGAAATAGTGGCCTTCCGGCACCACCCACTCGTCGGGGTAGGTGCCGGGCTGGCGATAGTAGCGGTCCACCAGGTCCGGCATCAGCGGGTTGCGCAAGGTCTCGTGGGAGACATCGCCCAGCTGTTCGGTGTAGCGATCCAGCGGGATCCCCATCTGGCTGAACTCGCCGCGCTGCTCGAACTTGACGTCCAGCTTCTGGAAGCCGGGGCACGTTTTCCCTTCCTGCTCATCGCACTTGGGCCGGATCATCAGCTCCTTGTTGCGATAGATGACCCGATCGCCGGGCATGCCGACCACCCGCTTGATGTAGTCCACCCGGGTATCCAGCGGATACTTGAAGACCACCACATCACCGCGCTTCGGCTCACCGGTCTCGAGGAACTTGGTGTTGGTCACCGGGTCCTTGAGGCCGTAGGCAAACTTCTCCACCAGGATGAAGTCGCCCACCAGCAGGGTCGGCATCATGGAGCCGGACGGGATCTGGAACGGCTCGAAGATGAAGGAGCGCAGGATCAGCACCAGCGCGATCACCGGGAAAACCCCGCCGGTCTGTTCGATCCAGACCGGCATGGGGGCCACCTTGGCCAGTGTCTTCTCGTCCACATCCGGACCGGCATTGGCACGGGCGGCGGCAATCTTGGCCGCCCGCTGCTTGGCCCAGACCAGCTTGTCGAGCGTCCAGATGATGCCGGTCAGCAGGGTGACGACGACGAGGATCAGGGAAAAGGTGCTTGCCATCGATTAATCCTTTCCGACGTGGAGAATGGCGAGGAAGGCCTCTTGCGGCACGTCCACACGGCCCAGAGACTTCATCCGCTTCTTGCCTTCTTTCTGCTTGTTCAGCAGCTTCTTCTTCCGGCTCACGTCACCACCGTAGCACTTGGCGGTGACGTCTTTACGCAATGCCTTGACGGTGCTACGGGCGATGATCTGGTTGCCGATGGCGGCCTGAATGGCGATGTCGAACATCTGGCGCGGGATCAGCTCGCGCATCTTCTCCACCACCTGGCGACCGCGATACTGGGCGTTCTCCTTGTGGGTGATGATGGCCAGGGCGTCGACCCGCTCGCCGTTGATCATGATGTCCAGACGGACCATGTCGGAGGTTTCGAAACGCTTGAAGCCGTAGTCCAGGGAGGCGTAGCCGCGACTGGTGGACTTCAGACGGTCGAAGAAGTCGAGCACCACTTCCGCCATCGGGATCTCGTAGGTCAGCGCCACCTGCTTGCCGTGGTAGACCATGTTGGTCTGTACGCCGCGCTTCTCGATGCAGAGGGTGATGACGTTGCCCATGTACTCCTGCGGCAGCAGGATGTGGCACTCGGCGATGGGCTCGCGCATCTCCTTGATGTTGTTGATGGCGGGCATCTGGGCCGGGCTGTCGATGTGGATGGTGGAGCCATCGTTCAGCTCGATCTCGTAGACCACGGTTGGCGCTGTGGTGATGAGATCCAGGTCGTATTCACGCTCCAGACGCTCCTGGATGATCTCCATGTGCAGCATCCCGAGGAAGCCGCAGCGGAAGCCGAAGCCCAGCGCCGTGGAGCTCTCCGGTTCGTAGAACAGGGAGGCGTCGTTGAGGGAGAGCTTCTCCAGCGCATCGCGGAAGGACTCGTAGTCATCGCTGGAGATGGGGAACAGGCCCGCATAGACCTGGGGCTTCACCTTCTTGAAGCCGGCCAGCGCCTTCTCGGCACCGTGCTTGGCCAGGGTCAGGGTATCCCCCACCGGCGCACCGTGGATGTCCTTGATGCCGCAGACGACCCAACCTACCTCGCCACAACCCAGGCCGTCGGTGTCCACCTGCTTCGGCGTGAAGATACCGATGCGATCCACACCCCATACCTGACCGGTGCTCATCACCTTGATCTTGTCGTTCTTTTTCAGGGAACCGTTCTTGATCCGCACGAGCGACACGACCCCGAGGTAGGAGTCGAACCAGGAGTCGATGATCAGCGCCTGCAGCGGCGCCTCCGGATCCCCTTCCGGGGACGGGATCTTGGCGACGATCTCTTCCAGCACCAGATCGACACCGAGGCCGGTCTTGGCGGAGCAGCGCACCGCGTCCACCGCGTCGATGCCGACGATGTCCTCGATCTCCTCGGCAACCCGCTCGGGCTCTGCGGCCGGCAGGTCGATCTTGTTCAGCACCGGCACCACTTCCAGCTCCATTTCCATGGCGGTGTAGCAGTTGGCCAGAGTCTGTGCCTCAACCCCCTGACCGGCATCCACCACCAGCAGTGCCCCTTCACAGGCAGCCAGGGAGCGAGAAACCTCGTAGGAGAAATCCACGTGGCCCGGGGTGTCGATAAAGTTCAGCTGATAGGTGTTACCGTCTTGTGCCTGGTAGTTCAGGGTCACACTCTGTGCCTTGATGGTAATGCCGCGCTCGCGCTCCAGATCCATGGAGTCCAGCACCTGGGCCTGCATCTCGCGATCGGACAGGCCGCCGCAAGTCTGGATCAGACGGTCCGACAGGGTCGACTTACCGTGGTCGATGTGCGCAATAATCGAAAAGTTACGAATGTGTTTCATCGAGCAAGAATCACTCAAAATTAAGTTAGGGTCGGATATGAGGGCAGGATTTTACTGGATAACCCGGTCGACGGCCAATCTTTAGTCGGCGGGCCCCACAAATAGCGCCTTGTCTGGCGGGCGTTGGGCACCTGGATGCCCTCCGCCAGACCCGGCCCCTCAAGAGAGATGACGGGTATTGAGCACCACCCCGAGCATGCGGGGACCGTATTCCCCCTGCTCGAGCCGGTCAGAAAAGTAACGAACCAGTAAAAATCCGATGGCGCCGCCCAGCAGACAGCAGAGGATGGTCACCCCCTCTCCCGCCGACAAGAGCGGCACCAGCCAGAGCTGGCCGAGCAGGGCGCCCAGCAGCAGACAGAAGAGCGGCAGCACGTACACCAGAGCCGCACCGCGCAGGATGCTGGCCTGAGGGATGCCCAGGCGGATCTGCTGGCCCACCGCCACATCGCCGGTGAGGGCGACCCGCAGCCGCTGCGCCTTCATGGGAAAGGCCTTGGCGACGGTGCCGGTCCCGCAGCTGGATTGTTGGTGGCAACCGCTGCAGGCGGATCGCCGCTCGCACTCCACCCAGGCGTGATTGCCGTCGATAGCCACTACTGTGGCCAGCTCTTCACTCATGTTACTCACCTGATGACTCCTCACAGGGGGCGGTGGATGCACCGGATCTCAGCACGGCGGCATCCTCAGGGCAAGTCTCACGGCAAAGACTCACTGCACCGCCTCGTTGCGGGCCAGGGGCTGCACTGCCTCGGCGATGCGCTTGGCGGTTTCGGCGGGCACCTCACCCACCACGGTGATCTCCACCCCGACCTCGTTGACGAAGCTCACCAGCGAGGTGGCCCCCTGGCGAATCAACTGCTGGCGCACCGCCTGCTTGGGATCGACCCGTGAGACGTAGACGGAGAGATCCACCAGCCCGTCGGAGAGCATCATGTAATCCACCGGCAGACTGGTGCTGACCAGCTGATGCCGATCCTGAGAGAGCACCTTGAAGCCATCGGGCAACCAGGTCAGGTGCCAGTTGAGGGTCTGCTGGGGAGCGGGATAGGCATCTTCCAGCGCCAGCGCATCCGGCAGCTTGCTGCGTGCCAGGGTGACCAGCCAGGGGGCCGGCGCAGATTGCCTGTCCAGATCCACCCCCAGCACCTGCTCCACCAGATTGCCTTCTCGATCCACCATGTCCACCCGCAGCAGCAGATGGCTCTGTTCGTCAATCCAGAGCACGAAGCCGTACTTGTCCGCCTCCTTGGGCACCAGCCGTACCACTTGTGCCACCAGGCCGGCCACCCGGCTGCGGCCCGCCAGCACGGGGTCATAACTCTCCATCACCCGGGGCAGCGGCATCCTCACCAGGCTCGACCAGACCCCGGGGAAACGCGCCCCCTTGAGGGTGTAGGGTTCATGGGTGTTTTCGAAGAAGGTGTATTCGTTCTGGCGTTGCAGGAACTCCACGGCCTTGCCGTCGAGATAGCTCAAGTGAGCCACCTCCTTGCCATCGATGATCCCGTGGCTGAAACGGATAGGCTCGAGGCGCCCCTGGCGGGCCTTGACCATGGACAATTCGAAGTTTTGTTGCGAAACGGCACTCTGCATCTGCTGCAACAAGGCCTCGGCCGACAGATCGTCGGCCGAGGCCTTGGCACAAATCAACAGGAGAGAGGCCAGCAGGATACGGCTGGACTGGCGCACGATCTGATCCCTAAAAATGCGTTATTCCTGAATCTGCTTGTCTTGCAGCAGACGCTGTTGCAGTTGATGGTCGCGCAGGAAGGCATTGATGCGCTCGCGCTGCTCCTGCATCTGCTGCTCGCTCAGACCTTGCTGACGCACACCGGTCCGGCTGCCATCCTGGGGATAGTGCACGCTCACCGGCGCAGCACTGCCACCCACGGGTATGGTATTGAGCACCGGGCTGGTCGGCACACCATCCTTGCCCTGGTACTGCTGCACGCCGAAGATGACGGCGGCAGCCACGGAGGCGGCAATGGCATACTGCCCCACTTGCTGGCCAAAGCGGCGAACGAAGGGGATCACCTTGCCGGCGGGCTGCACCTGGGGCGCAGCAGGCTGTGCCGGCTTGGGCGCCAGTATGGCGGGTTCATCCTCCAGCGCCAGCATGATGCTGTCGCTGAGATCCAGTTGCAGATTGACCGGCAGGTCACCCCGCATGGCATCACCGATCAGATGGTAACGCGACCAGGTATCCTGCAGAGCGGGATCCGTTCCCAGCTCGTTCAGTACCTCGATTTCGCTGAGGTCGCCATCCATCAGGGCTGAAAGTTGCTCTTTATTTGCCATAAGTTTGCCTGTCTTTCCCCAGTTAATGCTCGATCAGAGGTTGCAGCTTTTTATCGATTGCTTCCCTCGCCCGGAAGATGCGGGATCTCACCGTACCCACAGGGCAATCCATGATCTCCGCAATCTCCTCGTAGCTCAGCCCTTCCATTTCACGAAGGGTGATCGCCGTTCTCAAATCTTCTGGCAAGGCTTCTATGGCGGTAAACACGGTTCGCTTGATCTCGTCGGTCAGCGCCAGGTTTTCCGGGGTGGCCACCTCTTGCAGGGCTTCACCACCACCATAATATTCAGCCTCGTCCGCTTCGACATCACTGCTGGGCGGTCTGCGCCCCTGTGACGTCAGGTAGTTTTTGGCCGTGTTGACGGCGATCCGGTACAACCAGGTGTAAAACGCGCTCTCGCCACGGAATGTCGGCAACGCACGGTAGGCCTTGATGAATGCCTCCTGCGCCACATCCGGTACATCGCCCGGATTGTTGACATACCTGGCCACCAGGTTGACCACCTTGTGCTGGTACTTGCGTACCAACAGGTTGAATGCATTTTTATCGCCACGCTGGACCCGTTCAACCAGCTGTTCGTCCAGTAGATTCTGGTCGCTCATCAGAGCCGTAAAACCCCCATCAGGTTATCGTTTTTCTTTTCCGGCCCCTTCTAAGCGCACAAGTTCAGACAGGAGGAATCAGGGAAAGTTCGCTTGCATTGAAAAAAATGTGATGCGGGCTGCATCACAACCCCCCTTGGGCTACCATGGGGCCAGTTCTTAATCCAGGCCAATGATACTTATGAAAGCAAGTGTTGAATACCTTTGCGACGTACTCATCATTGGCAGCGGTGCCGCCGGTCTGTCCCTCGCGTTGCGATTGGCAGACCAGGCCAAAGTCCTGGTTCTGAGCAAGGGGCCCATCAGTGAGGGGGCCACTCTCTATGCGCAAGGAGGCATCGCTGCCGTGTTCGACGAGACCGACAGCATCGAATCCCACGTGAGCGACACGCTCAACGCCGGCGCCGGGTTGTGCGACCCGGCGGTGGTGGAGTTCACCGCCCGCAACGCCCGCGACTCCATCCAGTGGCTCATTCAGCAAGGGGTCCCCTTCGATCAGGAAGAGGATGCCGAGGGGGAATCCCACTATCACCTGACCCGGGAAGGGGGCCACAGCCATCGCCGCATCTTCCACGCGGCCGACGCCACCGGCAAGGCGGTGCAGCTCACCCTGATCGACCAGGTGCGCGCCCACCCCAACATCCAGCTGATGGAGCGCTTCAACGCGGTCGATCTCATCACCACCCGCAAGCTGGGTCTGCCGGGCAACAAGGTACTGGGAGCCTATGTCTGGAATCGCAACGCCGAGCAGGTCGAGGTGATCCGCGCCCGCTTCGTGGCGCTGGCCACCGGCGGGGCCTCCAAGGTATACCAGTACACCTCCAACCCCGATGTGAGCTCCGGCGACGGCATCGCCATGGCATGGCGCGCTGGTTGCCGGGTGGCGAACCTGGAGTTCAACCAGTTCCACCCCACCAGCCTGTTCCACCCGGACGACCCCAACTTCCTGCTGACCGAGGCCCTGCGCGGCGAAGGGGCCTACCTGCGCCGTCCCGACGGCAGCCGCTTCATGCCGGAGTTTGACGAGCGGGCCGAGCTGGCCCCTCGGGACATCGTCGCCCGCGCCATCGACCACGAGATGAAGCGCCTCGGGGCGGATTGCATGTATCTGGACATCAGCCACAAGCCGGCGGATTTCATCATCAAGCACTTCCCGACCATTTATGAGCGCTGCCTCGCGGTCGGTATCGACATCACCAGGGAGGCGATGCCCATCGTCCCGGCGGCCCACTACACCTGTGGCGGCGTGATGATCGACAACAACGGCCAGACCGACATCCCCGGCCTCTATGCCATCGGCGAGGTGACCTATACCGGGTTGCACGGCGCCAATCGCATGGCCTCCAACTCCCTGCTCGAATGCGTGGTCTATGCCCATCAGGCGGGAGCCGACATCCTGGCCAAGCTGCCCACCAGCGTGGCGCCCCCCAGCCTGCCGGCCTGGGACGAGAGCCAGGTGGATGACTCGGACGAGCAGGTGGTGATCCAGCACAACTGGCACGAGCTGCGGCTGATGATGTGGGATTACGTGGGGATAGTGCGCACCAACAAGCGCCTGGCCCGGGCCAAGCGCCGCATCGACCTGCTCAAGCAAGAGGTGCAGGAGTACTACGCCAACTTCCGCGTCTCCAACAACCTGCTGGAGCTGCGCAACCTGCTGCAGGTGGCCGAGCTCATCGTCAACTGTGCCCTGGAGCGCAAGGAGTCCCGGGGTCTGCACTACAACCTGGATTATCCGGACATGCAGCCGGACTCCAAGCCGACCGTGCTGACCCCGGATCGGGAATAAGGCCGTTGCGTTCGATTCGGGCGTATGCCCTCCCCCAGATGACCCCGCCCAGGCGGGGTCATCTGCTATGAGCGGCAGATGTAGCAGGTAGAGAGAGACGCCCCTAGCGGACAGCGAGGTGGATGGCGCGGGCCAGGGCGCGGTAGTGTGCAGGGGCCAGGGCATCGGAGAAGAGCCAGAGCTGCCCCTCGGAGCCCTCCACCGTCTTCAGCCGCAACCAGAGCACCCCGGGCAGGATGCGGCTGCGGGGATCCAGCCGATGGCGCGCCCCTTGCCACTCGAGCCACTCCCCATCCCAGACGAGCACGCCGCTCGCCGCCGGATGGCGGCGCAACGCGCGCCACAGACTCAGCCCCCAGACAGGGAGGAACAGCCCCCATTGCCAGCCCTGGATCAGGCTGGCGACGGGCAAGAGCAGCAACAGAAACAGGATGCACAGCAGCAGACGCTGCTGGCGGGAGGGGATCACGGGCATCACTACCCGCTGGGGAGACGCGAGGCTGGCCATGAGGGGTGGCGGTCGCGAGTCGGGCTCAGCGCAGGCTGTCGTGACGGGCCTGGTTGCGCTCGAGGATCAGGGGGATCATGGCGGCAAAAGCGGGATCCTCGGGCACGCCGTGACCCATGCACCAGCGGAACAGCTCGGGATCCTCGCACTCCAGCAGGCGGATGAAGGTGCGCTGTTCGGCCTCGCCGAGGCCATCGAACTCGTGCTCAAAGAAGGGCATAAAGATCACATCCAGCTCGAGCATGCCGCGACGGCAGGCCCACTTCAGGCGGGACTTCTCACTTGGGTTCAACATGGAACTCTCCTTACAAAGACCGGGGAATGGTAGCAGCAGGATTTTCCGGCTGACAAACATTCCTTACGTCTTTACCATGCAGGTCACATACTTTCTGTCTCTGGAATCCCATCGTGAGCCTGCCGACCCCTCTTCTTCCTGCCGAGCCGACCCTGTTTTCCCTGACCAACCTGGCCATCACCCGCCTCGGCGGCCCGGATCGCGCCAAGTATCTGCAAGGTCAGGTCACCTGCGACGTCAACGCCCTGCAACCGGGCCAGAGCACCCTCGGCGGCCACTGCGATCCCAAGGGCAAGCTGTGGAGCGATTTTCGCCTGCTCTGCCTGGAAGACAGCCTGCTGATGCTGACCAAGCCCTCGGTGCTGGCCCGCCAGCTGCCGGAGCTCAAGAAGTTTGCGATCTTTGCCAAGGTCGAGATCGGCGAGTTTCAGGGCAGCCTGGCCGGACTGGCCGGTCAGGGGACGGACGACTGGATGGCACAGCACTTCGCGCTGACCGGCACCGGCCTGGTGGAGGGCGGCATGGCAGTCAGGGTGGAGGCGGACCGCTGGCTGCTGGCGAGCACATCCCCGCAGGCCCTGAACCTGCCGGTGGGCGACGAAGGACTCTGGTGGGGGCTGGAAATCAAAGCCGGTCTCCCCCATCTGGAAGCGGTCCATCAGGGGGAATACATCCCCCAGATGCTGAACCTGCAAGCCCTTGATGGCATCAGCTTCAACAAGGGCTGCTACATGGGGCAGGAGACGGTGGCGCGCGCCAAGTATCGCGGCGCCAACAACCGCGCCCTCTTCGTGCTGAGCGGCACTGCCGCAACGCAGGTGGCCAGCGGTGACACCCTGGAGATCCAGCTCGGTGACAACTGGCGTCGCAGCGGTCTGGTGCTCAATGCCTGGCAGCAGCAGGGTCAGGTGTGGCTCACCGCCGTGCTACCCAAGGACACCGAGGCCGACGCCCGCTTCCGCCTCAAGCTGGAAGAGGGCTCCAGCCTCAGTCTGCAACCCCTGCCCTATGCGTTGATCGACTGAATCCCCCCTAGCGAGGCACCCGCGCCAGCAGTGCCTCCTGCAACCAGCGCCCCGCCTGCCCGAGCGGGCGGGCGCGATACCACTGCAACTCCAGCGCCAGTTCTGCCTCAGCGATGAAGTCCGGCTTGAGCACCACCAGCTCCCCCCGCGCCAGGGGCCGGTGCAGCAGAAACTCGGGCACCGCCGCCCATCCCAGCCCCAGTTTCACCAGCTCCAGGATCCCGAGATCCCCCTCCACCCACCACACTTGCGCCGAGAGGCGGAAGCGATGGCGCTCCGTCCCCTCCCGCCGTCCGGTCACCATCAACTGGCGAGCCCCTTGCAGGTCGCTCTCCTTCAACGGCGTCTTGTGGGCCAGGGGGTGATCCGGAGAGACCACCAGGGGCATGGTGACCGTCCCCAGGGAGCGGGAGACCAGCTCCCGCTCGGGGTGCGCCTTCTGGTAGCTGATGCCGAGCTGGGCACGGCCGCTCTTGAGCAGCTCGGTCACGTCTTCCATCAGCGGAAACAGCAGCTCCAGCTCCACCGCCGGGTAACGGCTGGCGAACTCCTCCAGCAGGGAACCAAGCCAGGGCAGGTGGGAGTCATCGTCGATGGCCAGGGTGAGGCGCGACTCGACACCGTTGGCCAGCTCGCCGGCGATGGCCTGCAGTCGCTCGCTCTGGGCCAGCAGCACCCCCGCCTCCTGACAGATGCGGGCACCCGCCTCGGTCAGCACGGGATAGCGGCCGCTGCGATCGAACAGCGCAAGGCCGAGATCGATCTCCAGGTTGGCGATGGCGGCACTCACCACCGACTGGGCCTTGCCCAGCCTGCGCGCCGCCGCCGAGAACGACCCGGTCTCGGCCGTCGCCAGCAATGCCTTGAAGTGTTCCAGTGAAGGGGTCATGAGCCTGCTCCGCCGTGCTGTTGTGTCGTCACATCTATCTATTTTAGCGATAGATACCAACGTGAATCTATCCGGTTTTGGCGATACATTGCCGCCATTCCCTGACCAAAGAGAGAGACAGACCATGCGTACGACCCGTGACCGCCTGCGCCACGCCATCGGCTTCGAATTGATTGGCCTGCTGATCGCCGCCCCGCTGGCCAGCTGGGTGACCGGCGTCGGGCTCAACCACATGGGCCCCCTGGCCCTGTTCTTCTCGGTGGTCGCCACCGTCTGGAACTATGTCTACAACATCGGGGTGGACAAGCTGCTGCTGCGCTATCAGGGCCACACCCACAAGGCGCTGTGGCAGCGGGTGCTGCACACCCTGGGGTTCGAGGGGGGCCTGCTGATCGTGGCCCTGCCGGTGATGTCCTGGTGGCTCGACATCGGCCTGCTGGAGGCGCTGGTGCTGGATATGGGCTTCGTGCTCTTCTACCTGGTCTATGCCTTCGTCTACAACTGGAGCTACGACAAGGTGTTCCCCATTCCCATGGGACAGGTGCAGAAGGCGCTGGGATAAGCGATTCGAGGGGTAAGGGCGAGGCACCATCATGCGATGGCATGATGGTGCTGAAGAGGGCCTCGCGGGGTCAGGCCTGGGCCTTGACCTCTTCCGGCGGGGTATCGTCCTGCCTGGTTTCCTGGCGCATCATGGCTTCGAGGTCGCTCTGGTACTGGTTCAGCATGCGCTGGGCCGCCACCATGTCCCCCTTGTGCAGGCGCTCGAACAGATGATGCTGCACCACGCCGTTGAGGTACTCCACCGTGATGGGTTGCTCCAACGCCGACAACAGCTCCTCTTTTTCCAGCTCCGCATTGATCTCGTCGACACTGGTACGCAGCAGACCGGCCAGTTGCACCAGCATGCGGCGCTCCCCTTCACGCAACAGGCTCAACATGCGGTTTCTCTGCTGCTCATTCTGTTGGGTCATACATTTCCTTACGTAGAATTGGAACAAGCCCGCTCATTCTGCCCTGTCCTTTTCACAGCGTCCATCTCGGGCGCATGACTTATTCCGGGTGCGGGGGGCCGGGTGCTATTTGCCCCCCGGCCCGGTATAGTAACGGCTGATCCAGGGGGCCCGTGCGCCCCGTTGCCGAGACCGTCCATCCCTATGACCGACGCCATTCTGGTGCTCTGCACCTGCCCCGACGAGACCAGTGCAGACCGCCTCTGCGAGCAGCTGCTCGACCAGCGCCTCGCCGCCTGCATCAACCAGCTGCCCGGGGTCACCTCCGTCTATCGCTGGCAGGGCAAGACGGAACGAACCCGGGAGATCCAGCTCGTCATCAAGAGTCGGGCCGCTCTGTTCGAACCCCTGCGCCAGTGCATTCTCGCCCACCATCCCTACGAGGTACCGGAGATCCTGGCGCTCCCGGCAAGCCAGGGCCACCCTGCCTATCTCGACTGGTTGACACAGGAGACCTCATGACCGCCTCTCGCCCCCTCTCCTTCCTGCTGATGCTGCTGGGCCTGCTCTGCGTCCTGACGACGGCCCCCGCCCGGGCCAGCAGCCAGGATCTGCTCGGCAGCCTCGGCATCGAGACCCAGCCAAGATTCCTCAAGGTGGATCAGGCCTTCGCCCTCGAGAGCGAACAACAGGGTGATCGGCTGCTGCTCCGGATACGCATCGCCGACGGCTACTACCTCTATCGCCACAGCATCCGTGTGAAGGGAGAGAACCTCGCCTTCGACGAGCCCGTCCTGCCCCCCGGCACCGAGCACGAGGATGACTTCTTCGGCAAGAGCCGGGTCTATTACCAGGAGGTGCAGATCCCCGTGGCGCTGACCCGGGTCGGGGACGCGGCCAGCCTCACTCTGAGTTACCAGGGCTGCACCGAGGGACTCTGCTACCCACCCACCGACAAGCGGATCGCCGTCGAGCCCCTCGCCGCCCCCGCCCGGGCGGAAGCGGCGGCCCCCCTTCAGGCCACCGACGTGCCGGGCAGCCAGCAGGACAGGCTGGCGGCCGCCCTCGGCAGCCAGGGGTTCTGGATCAGCGTCGCCGCCTTCTTCGCCCTGGGTCTCGGCCTCGCCTTCACCCCCTGCGTCTTCCCCATGTATCCCATCCTGACCGGGATCATCGCCGGGGCAGGGCATCGCCTCTCCACCCGTCGCGCCTTCCTGCTCTCCTTCGTCTATGTGCAGGGGATGGCGGTCACCTATACCCTGCTCGGGCTCGTCGTCGCCTCGGCGGGCCTGCAATTCCAGGCGGCTCTGCAGCACCCCTATGTGCTCATCGGCCTCTCGGTGATGTTCGTGCTGCTCGCCCTCTCCATGTTCGGGCTCTACACCCTGCAACTGCCGAGCAGCCTGCAAACCCGTCTCTCGGGCTTCTCCAACCGCCAGCAGGGCGGATCCGTGGCCGGCGTCGCCATCATGGGCATGATCTCGGGACTGGTCTGCTCCCCCTGCACCACGGCGCCGCTCTCCGGGGCCCTTATCTACGTGGCCCAGAGTGGCGATCTCTGGCTCGGCGGTGCGGCCCTCTATGCCCTCTCCCTGGGCATGGGGCTGCCGCTGCTCTTGCTCGGCACCTCTGGCGGCAAGCTGCTGCCCAGGGCCGGCGCCTGGATGGATGTGATCAAGCAACTCTTCGGTTTTGCGCTGCTGGCGGTACCCATCCTGCTGCTCTCAAGGCTCCTGAGCGACCTCGTCGCCACCCTGCTCTGGCTCGGCTGGGGGCTGGTGCTGTGCGGTTATCTCTATCACCACAACCAGCATCGCGCCCATTCGGTGGGCAAGAGCCTCGGCGGCTTCGTCCTGCTGCTGGCGATGATGGGCCTGGTGGTGGTGGGCAAGGATCTGCTGCTGCCACCCGAGGGGGCCAATGCCGCCGCCCAGACCCAGGCCCCCCGCTTCATTCGCATCAAGACCCTGGACGATCTCAAGGTGCAGCTTGCCGCCGCCCGCGGCAAGCCGGTGTTGCTGGACCTCTACGCCGACTGGTGCGTGGCCTGCAAGGAGTTCGAGCACAAGACCTTCAGCGACCCCGATGTGCAGGCGCGCTTCAGCGAGATGGTGCTGCTGCAGGCGGACGTCACCGCCAACGACGACGCCGACGTGGATCTGCTCAACGGCCTCAACGTGCTGGGATTGCCGACCCTCCTCTTCTTCGATCGCGATGGCAACGAGGTGAACGGCCAGCGGGTGACCGGCTTCATGGGGCCTGTCGAATTTCTCGGCCAGCTGGACAAGCTGCGCTAGATGGAGCTTCGGCGACTGTCAGCGTTTCACCCAGAGCACAGGGGCTGGCTGGAGGAAGTTGTCATGGCAGCCCCAGCCTACAGCTGGCTGACCGAAAGCAAGGGGCCTGCCCCTGCGGATGCCGAAGAGATACTCAAGGTCTGTCCACCGGGGATGGGGCAAGAGGACAAGTTTGTGCTGGCCGTGCTGGAGGGGGAAGAATTGCTTGGCTGCGTCGATCTCATCCGTGGCTATCCCACACCGGATACCGCCTATCTCGGTCTGCTGCTGTTGAAGGAGTGCAGGCAAGGCCGTGGCATCGGCAGCCAAGTCGTCCTACGGCTCATGGAGATGGCGGCAAACTGGGGTTGCACCAACATGCGGCTCGGGGTCATAGAAACCAACCTGCCAGCCCTGCATTTTTGGACCAAGCACGGCTTCCAGCAAGTAGATCGCAAACAGATCGCCGGGTTCAGCGGCGATACCCTGGTCATGACCTGCATCGTTCGCCGTCCCCTTCCCTCGGACCTGCCATAGACTGCTGATTTTTCTGGCTATCTCTTGTATCTGGCCCGTACCGTGGCAAACTTTGCCCCTCCTGTCTCGCATCATCCGGAGTTTTGATGAAAAAGTGGTTCATCCCCCTGCTGGCCCTCTGGCTTTATGGCTGCAACGCAGGTCCCGGTGAAGAGACCATCCAGAGCCAGGTCACCGCCAGGTTGCAGACGGGCACAGATGCTGACCTGTTCGACATCCGCGACTTCGCCGTGCTCGGCAAGGAGGAGCGGATGGAGGGGGTCTATCTGGTCAAGGTGAGCTACCAGCTCCACTTCAAGCAGGGACTGGATCAGTTGCAGGTGTTGCACGACGAGGATCTCGTCTATGACAGGGTCGGCCCCTTCCAGCAGGAGATGGGACTGATGGAGCTCGAGCGCAAATATGGCGACTTTGAGGCAGGCCAGGCCCTGGCGCAGGAGACCCAGGTCTGGATGATGAAGACGGAGCAGGGCTGGCGCCTGGCCGAGCCAGACGCGACGCAGCAGGGATAATCCCGAGCCCCCCCTCTCCCTAGAGCAGATCCTTCAGCCGATACCAGAGCATCCCGAGCGCCAGCAGCGGAGAGCGCAACGCCGGGCCACCCGGGAAAGTCATGTGGGGGACGCGGCTGAAGAGATCGAAGCCCCGGCTCTCCCCCTTGATCGCCTCCGCCACCAGCTTGCCCGCCATGTGGGTGGCATTGAGGCCATGGCCCGAATAGGCCTGGGCATAGAAGACGTTGGGATGCTGCTCGAGGCGGCCTATCTGGGGCAGCCGGTTGGCGCCTATGCCTATCATGCCCCCCCACTGGAACTCGATGGCGGTACCCGCGAGCTCGGGGAAGACCCGCAGCAGCTTGGGCAGCATAAAGGCCTTGATATCACGGGGGTCACGGCCCGAGTAGTTGCAGGCCCCGCCGAACAGCAGGCGACCGTCCGCCGACAGCCGATAGTAGTCGAGCGCCACGTTCTGATCGCACACCGCCATGTTCTGTGGCAGCAGGCGCTGGCGCAGGCGCTTCTCCAGCACCTGGGTAGCGAGAATGTAGGAGCCCGCCGGCAGCACCTTGCCCCCGAGATCGGGCTGGAGGTCGCCCAGGTAAGCGTTGCAGCCGATCACCAGGTAGTCCGCGCTGACCCGGCCGTGGGCCGTGGTCACCTCGACCCGCTCGCCGTAGTCGATGTGGGTCACCCTTGAGTGTTCGAACAGGGAGACCCCGAGACTGGCTGCCGCACGCGCTTCGCCGAGGGCCAGGTTGAGAGGATGCAGGTGACCGGAGCCCATGTCGATCATCCCGCCGATATAGCGATCCGATCCGACCACGGTGTGCATCTCCTCCCGCGCCACCATTTTCAGTGCGTGCCGGTAACCCAGGCTCGCCAGGTGCTCGGCATCCTCCTCGAACCCCTTCAGGTGGCGCGCCTTGGTGGCGAGATCGCAATAGCCCCAGGTCAGATCGCACTCGATATTGAAACGCTCGACCCGCTCGCGCACCAGCTGCACCGCTTCGATCCCCATGAGATCCAGCTCCCGCACGCCCGCCTCGCCAATCCAGCGGGCGAACTGGCTGGTATCGTGGCCGATGCCGCGGATCAGCTGGCCGCCGTTGCGCCCCGACGCTCCCCAGCCGATGCGGTTGGCCTCCAGCAGCACCACCTTGTAACCGGCATCGGCCAGGTTGATGGCGGTGTTGAGGCCGGTGAAACCGCCACCGATGACGCAGACGTCCGCATCCAGCTCACCACTGAGCTCGGGCCACTGCCGATGGTCGTTGCGAGTGGCCGCGTAATAGGAGGCCGTGTGTTCCTGATGTCCCTGTCTTCCTGTCTGCATGCTCAGCATCCTGCCTGGTTGCATTCGTTTACTAAATTAAACGGATGTCATCGATAATACCCAGCCCCCCATCCCCAATCCAGCCCGTCAGGATCACAGAAATGCAAAAGGCGCCCCGAAGGGCGCCTTTTCATGCAATCAAGGTGCTGCGAATTACAGTACGTCGATGGCGTTCAGGTCGGAGAAGGCCTTCTCCAGACGCGCGATCATGGAAGTCTGACCGGCACGCAGCCATACGCGCGGATCGTAGAACTTCTTGTTCGGCTTGTCGGCACCTTCCGGGTTGCCCAGCTGGCCTTGCAGGTAGGCTTCGTTGGACTTGTAGAAGTTCAGCACGCCTTCCCAGGTCGCCCACTGGGTGTCGGTGTCGATGTTCATCTTCACCACGCCGTAGGAGATGGATTCGCGGATCTCTTCCAGGGTAGAGCCGGAGCCACCGTGGAACACGAAGTCCAGGGACTTGGCAGGCAGACCGAACTTCTCGGAGACGTACTTCTGGGAGTTGTCCAGGATCTTCGGAGTCAGCTTGACGTTACCCGGCTTGTACACACCGTGCACGTTGCCGAAGGAGGCAGCGATGGTGAAGCGCGGGCTGATCTTGGACAGACGCTCGTAGGCGTAGGCCACGTCTTCCGGCTGGGTGTACAGGGAGGATTGGTCCAGGTGGCTGTTGTCCACGCCGTCTTCTTCACCGCCGGTGCAGCCCAGTTCCAGCTCCAGAGTCATGTTCATCTTGGCCATGCGGGTCAGGTACTCGCAGCAGATGTCGATGTTCTCTTCCAGAGACTCTTCGGACAGATCCAGCATGTGGGAGGAGAACAGCGGCTTGCCGGTTTCGGCAAAGTGCTTCTCGCCCGCGTCCAGCAGACCGTCGATCCACGGCAGCAGCTTCTTGGCGGCGTGGTCGGTGTGCAGGATCACCGGCACACCGTAGGCTTCGGCAACGGCGTGCACGTGCTTGGCACCGGAGATGGCACCCAGGATGGCAGCTTGCTGGCCTTCCAGCTTCAGACCCTTGCCGGCGGTGAACACGGCACCACCGTTGGAGAACTGTACGATAACCGGGGCTTTGACCTTGGCAGCAGCTTCCAGCACGGCGTTCACGGAGTCGGTACCGACGCAGTTGACGGCCGGCAGAGCGAAGCCGTTTTCCTTGGCGATGGCGAACACTTTCTGAACGTCATCACCAGTGATCACGCCGGGTTTTACGAAGTCGAAAATTTTCTTAGACATGTTTAATCGTCCTGTCTCGTATGCCGTTAATAAAAAGTGGGGGGTTCATCATGAACCGGCACAGCGGCCACATGATAAACGAAACGGGAGGCTTTTGCCCCCCGTCCCGGGTCAATTAGGCTTTGGCGCGCTCTTCGAGAATCGCGACAGCCGGCAGTACCTTGCCTTCTACGAACTCCAGGAAGGCGCCGCCGCCGGTGGAGATGTAGGAGACCTTGTCGGCGATGCCGAACTTGTCGATGGCAGCCAGGGTGTCACCACCGCCAGCGATGGAGAAGGCCGGGGAAGCGGCGATGGCTTCGGCGATCACCTTGGTGCCTTCAGCGAACTGGTCGAACTCGAACACGCCGACCGGGCCGTTCCACAGGATGGTCTTGGCGTTCATGATGATGTCGGCCAGGGCCTTGGCGGAATCCGGACCGATGTCGAAGATCATGTCGCCGTCAGTCACGTCGGACACGGACTTGATGGTGGCCGGGGTGGATTCGGAGAATTCGCTACCCACAACCACGTCGGTGGTCACCGGAATGTTGGTTTCGGCAGCCAGTTTCTTGGCGGTGTCGATCAGATCGTGCTCGCACAGGGACTTGCCGACGTTGTGACCGGCAGCAGCGATGAAGGTGTTGGCGATGCCACCACCGACCACCAGCTGGTCAGCGATCTTGGAGAGGGATTCCAGTACGGTCAGCTTGGTGGAGACCTTGGAGCCGCCCACGATGGCAACCATGGGGCGCTCGGGCTTGAGCATGGCTTTGCCCAGGGCTTCCAGTTCACCGGCCAGCAGGGGGCCTGCACAGGCAACCGGCGCGAACTGGGCCACACCGTAGGTAGAACCTTCGGCGCGGTGAGCAGTACCGAACGCATCCATTACAAAGACGTCACACAGGGCGGCGTATTTTTTGGCCAGATCGATGGTGTTCTTCTTCTCGCCTTTGTTGAAGCGGCAGTTTTCCAGCACAACCAGCTCACCGGCGGCGACGTCTACGCCATCCAGGTAGTCTTTGGCCAGACGAACCGGGCAGGACAGTGCGTCTTTCAGATAGTTGACAACCGGAGCCAGGGAGAATTCTTCGTTGTATTCACCCTCGGTCGGACGACCCAGGTGGGAGGTGATCATCAGCTTGGCGCCTTTTTCCAGAGCCAGCTTGATGGTCGGCAGAGTCGCAACGATACGTGCATCGGAAGTGACCTTGCCGTCTTTTACCGGCACGTTCAGGTCAGCACGGATCAGAACGCGTTTGCCCGCCAGATCCAGGTCGGTCATCTTGATAACAGACATATTCAGTCCTCTATATATTTTCAGGTAATGTTAAAAAAACAGTAACCTTGCGCCCGGTGCAGACTTTCAGCCTGCGGCCATCATGGCCCGGGTGGTATCCAGCATGCGGTTGGCGAAGCCCCATTCGTTATCGCACCACATCAACATCTTGACGAGGTTGGCATCGCTGACCCGAGTCTGGGTACCATCAATGATGCAGGAGTGTGCATCATGATTAAAGTCTACGGAGACCAGTGGCTCTTCCGTGTAGTCCAGAATACCGTGTAATGTACCTCTGGATGCCCGTTGCAGGGCTTGATTTACGTCACTAACTGTCACTTTTTTACGAACAGTAATGCTCAGATCCATGGCGGTTACATTGATGGTCGGTACCCGTACCGCGATCGCCTCGAACTTGCCGGCGAAGTGGGGAAGGATACGTTCCAACCCCTTTGCCAGCTTGGTGTCCACCGGGATGATGGACTGGCTGGCTGCCCGGGTTCTGCGCAAGTCGCCGTGATAGGCATCGATGACTTGCTGATCGTGCATGGCCGAATGAATTGTCGTAATAGTACCACAATTTATCTCGAATTCTCGATGCAATGTTTCGATGACGGGGACCACGCAGTTGGTGGTGCAGGAGGCGTTGGAGACGATCCGCTCCCGCCCGGTCAGCACCTGGTGGTTGACCCCGTAGACGATGGTGGCGTCCACGTCCGCATCCGCCGGATGGGAGAAGAGCACCTTGCCCGCTCCCGTCCCCAGATGCAGCTCGGCATCGGCCCGGGAGCCGAACACCCCGGTGCAGTCCAGCACCACGTCCACCCCCAGCGCCCGCCACGGCAAGTTCGACGGATCCCGCTCGGCAAACAGGGCAATGAGATCCTCCCCCACCTGCATGCTGTTGCCCGCCAGTTGCACCGGATAGCGGAACCGGCCGTGGCTGGTGTCGAAGCGGGTCAGGTGCACCATGGCCTCGGGGGCCGCCAGCTCGTTGATAGCCACTATCTTGATGGTCTTGTCGCGGCCGCTCTCGTAGAGGGCCCGCAGCACGTTGCGGCCGATGCGGCCATAGCCGTTGATGGCAATCTTGATCATGGAAACGTTGTGTCCTTAGCTGCGACAAAGGGATGGGAGGAAGGGGCGACTCACGAGAGCAGTGCCTCGCGAAAGACGCCGCGGGCCAGCAGTGCGGCACCGAATACCCCGGCGCTGTCCCCCAGGGCCGGCGCTATCATGGGGGTGGCGAAACGGGGGTTGAACAGGAAGGGCAATACCGTTTCGCGCCCGGCGCGATAGAGGCTCTGCACATTGCCCACGCCGCCACCGATGACGATGACGTCCGGATCGAGAATATTGATCACGTTGGCCAGCGCCTGGCCGAACAGCAGGTGCAACCTGTCCATGGTGAGCCTGGCGACATGATCATGGGCACTGGCCGCAGCAATCTGGGCGAGCGAGAGACGGCGTTTGGTCCTGGCCTCGTACCAGGCCTCCAGGGCCGGGCCGCTGATGAGGGTTTCGACGCAGCCGCGCTTGCCGCAGTAGCACTCTGGCCCCTCCGGCAACAGGACGTTGTGCCCCCACTCCCCGGCGATGCCGTGGTGACCGTTGAGGATCTGGCCGTTGATGACGATGCCGGCCCCGACCCCGGTGCCCATGATGATGCCGAACACCACTTTTGCATCGGGATGATGCTGGCGCACCGCCCCCAGGTGGGTTTCCGCCAGGGCGAAACAGTTGGCGTCGTTGGCGATGAGCACGGGGACGCCCAGCCTGCGCTCCAGATCTTCCTTGAGCGGCTTGCCGTTGAACTCGGTGGTGTTGCTGTTTTTCAGCAGCCCGGTCTGGGGGTCCCGGGCCCCCGGCGTCCCCATGCCGATGAGTACAGGACGCTGACCGAGTTTGGCGGCACACTCGTCCACCAGTTTGGCGATCTGGCCCAGCATGTGCTGGTAGCCGCCGTGCCGTTCAGTGGGAATGCGGTGGCGCAGCAACACCTCGTCGCCATCGAGCACCACGCACTCGCACTTGGTACCGCCAAGGTCGATGCCCCAATCCCACGCCCGCTTCTCCATCCAGCCTCCTGCCCCTCAACGACCCCATCCCGGCCACGACGGCCAACATGGGGGTGCAGTGTAACCCGAGCCGCGACCAGGATGCAGCCCCCTGTGTCACGGACAGCAAAACGGGGCCCGCAGGCCCCGTTCATCACGCTGTATGCCGCCCTCAGCGACCGTGGTATCGGGCGGAGAGCTCATGCACCGCGTTGACGAACACGCCGGCATGTTCCGGGTCCACATCCTGATGGATGCCGTGCCCCAGGTTGAAGACATGACCGTTGCCATGACCGAAACCGGCCAGAATGGTGGCGACCTCTTCGCGGATCCGCTCCGGGGTGGCGTAGAGCATGGAGGGATCCATGTTGCCCTGCAGCGCCACCTTGTCGCCCACCCGGCGTTTGGCGTCCGCGATGTCGGTGGTCCAGTCCAGCCCCAGGGCATCACAGCCGGTGGCGGCGATCTGCTCCAGCCACTGGCCGCCGTTCTTGGTGAACAGGGTGACCGGCACGCGGCGGCCCTCATGTTCACGGATCAGGCCATCGACGATCTTGTGCATGTACTGCAGGGAAAAGTCGCGGTAATCCCGCGGGGTGAGCACGCCGCCCCAGGTATCGAACACCATGACCGCCTGGGCACCCGCCCTGATCTGGGCGTTGAGATAGCTAATCACGCTGTCCGCCAGCTTGTCGAGCAGCAGGTGCAGGGTCTGCGGCTCTGCATACATCATCTGCTTGATCTTGGTGAACGCCTTGGAGCTGCCCCCCTCCACCATGTAGGTGGCCAGGGTCCAGGGGCTGCCGGAGAAGCCGATGAGCGGCACGTCGCCCTTGAGCTCGCGGCGGATGGTGCACACCGCATTCATCACGTAGCCGAGCTCGTCTTCCGGATCCGGGATGGGCAGGGCCTGCACGTCGGCCATGGAGGTGATCGGGCGCTCGAAGCGCGGGCCTTCCCCGTGTTCGAAGTAGAGGCCCAGCCCCATGGCATCGGGCACGGTCAGGATGTCGGAGAAGAGGATGGCAGCATCGAGTGGATAGCGGCGCAGGGGCTGCAAGGTGACTTCACAGGCCAGCTCGGCGTTGCGACACAGGGACATGAAATCCCCCGCAACGGCGCGGGTCGCCTTGTATTCCGGCAGATAACGGCCAGCCTGACGCATCATCCATACCGGGGTCATGTCCACTTCCTGGCGCAGCAGGGCACGCAGGTATCGATCGTTTTTCAGCTCTTTCATCCCAGTTCCTGAGTCATGTCACGCATAAAATGGCGGACATGATACCACTTTGTGCAAGGCTGAGGGCGCCCCTGACGCCGCACATCGCCGCAGGAGTGCAAAGATGTGAGGGGGCGCATACAAGCGCCCCTGTTTTCCCTCAACGCGCCTCGGCGAGGCACTGTTCGATGAGCCGGCGCGCTATGGTGCCATGAGGGGGCAAGCGCGGCAGCCGGTCAGCCTCAAAGAAGCCTGCCGCCACCAGTTCGTCATCCTGCACCCGGATCTCGCCGCTCTCGTAGTCGGCGGTGAAGCCCATCATCAGGCTGTGGGGGAAGGGCCAGGGCTGGCTCGCCACGTAACGCACATTGGTCACCCGGATGCCGCTCTCCTCGAACACCTCCCGCGCCACGCACTGCTCCAGATTCTCCCCTGCCTCCACGAAGCCGGCCAGCACGGTATACATGGGATCATCCGCCTGATAGTGACGGCGGTGGGCTGCCAGCAAGATAGCCGGCCCCTTGCGTACCGCGACGATGATGCAGGGGGAGATGCGCGGATAGACGACATGGCCATGATGACACCCCTGGGCCCACTCCCCTTCCCTCGGAGTCATGGGGGCACCGCATTCGCCGCAGAAGCGGTGGGTGCGGCGAAAAGTGGCGAGCTGCCAGGCTCGTCCTGCGAGGCGAAAGCCCTCTTCGTCCCCCGCCACCATGAGCTGGCGCAGCGGGGCCATGGCCCCGGTCTCCGCCTCAGCCCCCAGATCCAGCAGATGGCAAGGCAGGCCGTCCCACTCGTCGAAGCGCTCGAAGGGGGCGGTGTGCAGATGGGTGGGCAAAACGGCGCGGGCCCCTTGTGGAATGCGCCCCTGTTCATCCAGCAGGACGAGGTGATCGCCCCCCAGCACGAACCAGAAGGCCTGTTCAGTTGATGACATATGATGAAGGCTCTTGTTGAGAATGCGCGCGGCACAGGATCGTTCGCCTCATCTTACGAGCGGGAAGGGCCGATGGCGACCCCCGACATGGCCCTCTTCTCGCCAGACACACCATGAAAAAAGGCCGCCTCTGGCGACCTTTCATCCTGTTGACCGCCGGTGCGATCAGTTCATCCAGCGCTCGCTGCTCTTGCGACGGCGCGGGAGCATGGGCAGGAGGATCCCGAGCAGGATGCCGCCCCCCACCATGGCACCACCGCGGATGAACCAGTCCATCTGCATGTCGTGCTCACGGTTGTCATAGCTCTGGGTCAGGGCGTCGTTCTGTTCCTTGAGGCTGCTCATCTCGGCGCTCTGGCTGTCCAGACGGGCTTTGAGGCTGGCGATCTCCTTGCTCTGCTCGGCGATCTTGCCATCCTTCTCGGCGAAGCGTTTCTCGTTGTCACCATTGAGGTTCAGCAGACGGGCCTTGGCTTCGTCCAGCTCTTTCTGAACCTGGGGAAGGCGTTCACGCAGGCTGATCTCCCCCTGCAGCTCGCTGTTCTTGATCCAGCCCTCGCGGCCACGACCGTCCACCACCTGGGTGAATCCGGCCTCCTGGTTCACCGCCTTGACCTCCAGCGGCTCACCGGCCTTGACGCTGCCGAGGATCCGGTACTGGGTACCCGGACCGTTGTGGATATAGGTAAAGATGTTGTCTGAAACATAGCGGGTATCGGCCAGTGCCTGTTGGGCACACAAGCAGATCAGGATCCCGAGAAGGGCGCGCATGGTCGATCGATTCTCTTCGTTGGATTAGGTTGCAGGCCGAATGTTAAGCCGCCTGCGGGTCAAAGGACAAGCAAAGAAAAGCGCCATCTCCCCGAGTGAGAGCTGTCTCGCAGCGCCGCCGGTTTACGACGCGACCATTCCAGACGTCGCACCTACTTCTGTTTCAGCGCCTGCACCTCGGCGCGCAGGGCTTTGAGCTCTTTGAGCAGTTGCGCCTGCTGTTCGCTCTGTTGGCGTCGCCACACCGCGGTGTCGTCGTTGGTCTTGCCGGGATGGACGAACAGGCTGGCCATGAAGCCGCTGAGGGCGCCAAACAACCCCACGCCAAAGAGGATCAGCAGGCTGGCGACGAAGCGCCCCTCCTCCGTCTTGGGCACCAGATCCCCGTACCCCACGGTAGAGAGGGTCACCAGCGTCCACCAGAAGGCATCGTAAGGAGTCTGGATCTGGCTGCCGGGTTGCCCCGTTTCCAGCCAGTACATGACGCCGGAGCCGACCCCCAGCAACAGGAAGAAGAGGAAGAGAATGCCGGAGAGGGTGGTTTCGTTGCGTTCACGACGGAACATGGCCAGCAGATCCGGTCTGTCCCGGAGCAACTGGTAGACCCGCCACAGCTGGATGAGCCGCGCCCAGCGCAGTTGTTCCACCATGGGCAGGCTGCCGGGCAGATAGAACCAGTTGCTCTTGAAGAAGGCCATCCTGTCGGAGGCGCGCGCCCAGCCATAGGCGAAGTGAGCGAGGAAGAAGTAGCAGATCAGGCTGTCGACATCATAAAAGAGCTGCAAAGTCTGGGGGCTCAGTTCACCGTGCCCCAGCCAGCGAGCAGCCACCAGGCAGACCGAAATCACGGAGAGAAACCCCATCAGCAGATCCATGGTACGCAAATGAGTTAAGTGATGTCGCATACATTTTCCAACTTTAAGCACGGTGCAAATTAATAAAAAGGAAGATAATGCCGATAGCTATGACGGCAAAGGAATAATGGACGTTGAAAGGAGAAAAATTATGCAGTTGAACCCGCTGGAGAGGCGCATGAGCAACATCCGACTGGTGCCCAAGGTGGTGCTGCTCATGGTGTTCAGCACCCTGCTGCTGCTGGCCAAACTCTGGTTCGATGCCAGCAACCTGGAAGCGACCCTGCTCAGCGAGGGCATTGATGCCGCCATGGCCAACACCATCGCCGATCGCCTGCTCTGGACCGGGCTGGTGGAGACGGCGCTCATGGGGGTCGTCTTCGTGGTGCTGCTGCTCACCGGCTCCCGCCTCATGGTCAAGCAGGTCCACTACCTGGTGGGGCTGCTGGAGCGTTTCGCCAACAAGGATCTCAGCCACAGCGTGCTGCTCAAGTCCCGGGACGAGTTCGGCGACATCGCCAAGGCGGTGGCCCACTCCCAGGAGAACCTCAAGGAGGTGTTCGGGACCCAGCGTGCCGCCTGCAAGGAGCTCAACGAGATCGCCTCCCAGGTGACTCTCTGCATGGATGAGGCGAACGAGGCCATCAACGAGGAGTTCACCCAGATTGAGCAGCTTGCCAGCGCCATGAGCCAGATGGTGGGTGCCATTCGAGAGGTGGCCAACCACGCGGAGCAGGCGTCCCACGCCACCGCCGAAACCAGCCAGCTGGCCGAGGAGGGCAGCCGCTGCGTGGCGGCTACCGTCAACACCATCGACACTCTCTCCGGCAACATCCAGCGCTCCTCCACCGTGGTCAACGAAGTGGAGCACGGGGTCGATCGCATCGGCTCCGTGGTGGACACCATCCGCAGCATCTCCGAGCAGACCAACCTGCTGGCCCTGAACGCTGCCATCGAGGCCGCCCGCGCCGGTGAGGCGGGTCGCGGTTTTGCCGTGGTCGCCTCCGAGGTGCGCGAACTCGCGAACCGTGCCCAGGCGGCCACCGTCGAGATCCAGAAGATGATCGAGCAGCTTCAGGGCAACGCCCGCCAGGCCGTCGGCCTGATGGCCGAGAGCGTGCAGCAGGCGGACAAGGGGGTGGAGCAGGTGACCCAGGCTGGTACCCAGCTCGACACCATAGTGCAGCGGGTGCAGGGAGTGGCCGACATGAACCGCCAGATCGCCGCCGCCTCCGAGCAGCAGAGCTCGGTGGCCGAGGAGATGAATGCCAACCTGGAGCAGGTCAAACAGGTGGTGGAAGGCTCCGTCGTGGTGCTGCGGGAGCTGAAAGATGCCTCCGAACTGGTGGAACACCACAGCCAGACGCTGGACAGCCATATCCAGGCCTTCAAGCTGGCCTGATGCTGGCGCCCATCGTCAAACCTTCAGGCTGGCCTGAGGTCGTGATTTGAGTACACTGGAAGGCCCCCTTAGGGGCCTTTCTTTTTTCATCACGGCAAGGAGCCAGGATGCAGACCACAGAACGTGCGCTTGAGATAAGCGACGACAAGGGGCGCCTCGACGTCCCGCTCATTCACCGTTTCCTCAGTGAAGAGGCCTACTGGTGCCTCGGCATTCCCCTCGCTACCCTGCAGCGGGCCATCAACCACTCCCTGTGCTTCGGAACCTATCTCGACGGCCAGCAGGTCGCCTTCGCCCGGGTCATCACCGACAAGGCCACCTTCGGTTATCTCGCCGACGTCTTCGTGCTGCCCGAACATCGCGGGCGCGGCCACAGCAAGGCCCTGGTGGCAGCCATCCTCGCCCACCCGGAGCTGCAAGGGCTGCGCCGTCTCTCTCTCGCCACCTCCGATGCCCACGGCCTCTACGCCGGCTTCGGTTTTGTGCCGCCGAGAAGCCCCGGCAGCCTGATGGAAATCTACGACCCCGAGATCTACCGGCGTCCCTGAGCCCGGCCGATCGCCAGATCCGTCGCCGGATCACCTTCCGGGCAGCGGCGCTGTGACGCCAGCGCCCGGGAGTGCTAGATTGGCAGCCGGCATTTCACTCTCCCTGCAGACTCGTCAACCACAAGGATGGCAACCGTGGCCCAGCACTCTCCCTCTTTCTCCGCCTTCTCTCCCTTGTTGCAGGAGCAGGCCCTGCGCCACTGGCAGCGGCTGCTCGCCCTGGCGCCCCAGTATGACGCACTGCCCGAGCCCACCCGCCAGACCCTGCTGACCCTGCTCGGCCTCTCCGACTTTGTCGCTGACTCCCTCATCAAGCAACCGGGGCTGCTGGCCGAGACCCTGGCATCGGACGCACTGACCCGGGCCGAGCGCTGGCCCGCCTATGAACCTGAACTCGCAGCCCTGCTCGCCGAGGTCGCGGACGAGGAGGCGCTCAAGCGCATCCTGCGCCAGTTCCGCCGCAGCCGCATGCTGGTGATCGCCTGGCGCGAGCTGCTCGGGGAGTCCGAGGTCGAAGAGAGCTTCATCCATCTCACCAAGCTGGCGGATGCCCTCATCTGTGGAGCCCGCGACTGGCTCTACGCCAAACAGTGCAGCGAGCTGGGCACCCCCATGGACGGCGATGGTAACCCCCAGCCGCTGCTCATCCTCGGGATGGGCAAGCTCGGCGGCGGCGAGCTCAACTTCTCCTCGGACATCGACCTTATCTTCACCTTCCCCGAGAACGGCTACACCGTTGGCGGGCGGCGGGAGCTCGCCAATCAGCAGTTCTTCATCAAGCTGGGGCAGCGTCTCATCAACGCCCTCCACCAGCCCACCCAGGATGGTCAGGTGTTCCGGGTCGACATGCGGCTGCGCCCCTTTGGCGATGCGGGGCCGCTCGCCATCTCCTTCGCCGCCATGGAGGACTACTACCAGCATCACGGCCGCAACTGGGAACGCTACGCCATGGTCAAGGCGCGGGTGCTGGGCCCCCAGTGCGAACACGCCATGGCCCTGACCGAACTGCTGCGCCCCTTCGTGTTCCGCCGCTATATCGACTTCGGCGTCATCGACGGCCTGCGCCAGATGAAGGCGATGATCGCCGCCGAGGTGCGCCGCAAGGGACTGGAGGGCAACATCAAGCTGGGGGCCGGGGGCATTCGCGAGGTGGAGTTCATCGCCCAGGCGCTGCAACTCATCCGTGGCGGGCGCGAGCCCGCCCTGCGGGTACGCCACCTGCCCGAGGCGCTGGCCGCCATCGCCCAGGGGGGTGCCCTGGAGGGGAGCCAGTGCGAACGCCTGCTCACCGCCTATCGCTTCCTGCGCCGGGTGGAAAACATCTTGCAGGAGATCGGCGATCAGCAGACCCAGACTCTGCCCACCGAGGATCGGGATCGCCAGCGGCTCATCGCCACCCTCGGCTTTACGGACTGGGACGCCTTCATGGCCCACCTCAATGAGGAGATGGCCGCCGTCCATCAGGAGTTCGTCGCCGTGGTGGGGGAAGAGAAGGAGGCCCCCGCCCACCTGGAACAGCTCTGGCTCGATCTCTGGCGCACCGAGCTTGATGCCGCCGAGCTGGAAAAACTGCTGACCACGCAGGGAGTGGTGGAGCCCGCCCCCCTCTGCGCCGCCCTGCTGCGTTTCAAGGAGGAGTACAAGCGCCGTCAGGTGGGGCCTCAGGGGCGCATCGCCCTGGACTGGCTGATGCCGGAGCTGCTGCGCCTGGTGGTGGCGAGCCGCGAGCCTGCCCGCCTGTTCGAGCGGGTCTGCACCCTGCTGACCCGCATCTTCACCCGCAGCGCCTATCTGCAACTGCTGGCGGAAAACCCTGCCGCCCTGCGCCAGCTGGTGCGCCTGTGTGACGAGAGCAACCTGGTGAGCGAGCAGCTGGCCCGCTACCCCATCCTGCTGGACGAGCTGCTGGATCCCCAGCACCTCTACCATCCCACCCCGCTCGATCAGTACAAGCCCCAGCTGCGCCAGTTCCTGCTGCGCATCCCCGAGGAGGACGTGGAGCAGCAGATGGAGGCGCTGCGCCAGTTCAAGCAGGTGCAGCTCCTGCGCATCGTCGCCGCCGACATCGCCGGTGCCCTGCCGCTGATGAAGGTGAGCGACCACCTCACCTGGCTGGCGGAGGCGATCACCGAGGAGGTGGTCAATCAGGCCTGGGCCCAGATGAGCGAACGCTACGGGGTGCCGCCCGAGGTGGCGGTGAGCGGTGAGCGCGGCTTTGCGGTGGTGGCCTACGGCAAGCTGGGGGGCATCGAACTCGGCTACGGCTCGGATCTCGATCTGGTGTTCCTGCACGGCGGCGACCCCAACAGCTACACCGACGGTCGCAAGCCCATCGACAGCCGCCAGTTCTACCTGCGCCTGGCCCAACGGATCCTGCATCTGTTCAGCACCCGCACTCCGTCCGGCATCCTCTACGAGATCGACATGCGGCTGCGCCCCTCCGGCGACGCAGGCCTGCTGGTCTCATCGCTGTCGGCCTATGAGCAGTACCAGCAACAGGAAGCCTGGACCTGGGAGCATCAGGCCCTGGTGCGAGCCCGTCCCATCTATGGCGATGATGCCGTGGTCGCCGAATTTGCCCGCATCCGCCGCGACGTGCTGGCCAAGGAGCGGGATCTGCCCACCCTGGCCCGCGAAGTGCGGGAGATGCGCCAGAAGATGCGGGATCACCTGCTCAAAGCGGGAGAGGGAGAGTTCGATCTCAAGCAGTCCCCCGGCGGCATGGTGGACATCGAGTTCATCGCCCAGTACCTGGTGCTGGCCCATGCCTGCGGTGAGCCGGACGCCCTCACCCGCTGGTCAGACAATGTGCGCATCTTCGATGAGTGCGTGATGGCGGGGGTACTCACACTGGAGCAGGCGGAGGGGCTCAAGCAGGCCTATCTGGAGATCCGCAACCTCGGCCATCGCCTCAATCTCTCGGAGATCTCCCGCAAGGTGGGGGACGATCAGTTGCGGCGAGAGCGGGGCCATGTGCTGGCGGTCTGGCAACAGCTGCTGGGAGAATAAGCAGAAGGGGCGCCATGGCGCCCCTTCTCGTTGACGAAAGGCTTGTTGAAGATGACCTAGCGCCCGCCCGCCACATCGATAAAGGTGCCGGTGGCATAGGAGGCCTCGTCCGACAGCAGCCAGGCGATGGCGGCCGCTACCTCACGGGGTTCGCCGCCCCGTTGCAGCGGAATGGCCCCCTTGATCCTGTCCACCCGGCCGGGCTCGCCGCCGTCGGCATGCATGTCGGTGTAGATGAAACCCGGACGCACCCCGTTGACCCGGATCCCCTGGGCCGCCAGCTCCAGCGACAAGCCTCTGGTCAGCACGTCGACGGCCCCCTTGGCGGCGGCATAATCCACGTACTCCCCGGGGGAGCCCAGCCGGGCAGCGGCGGAAGAGACGTTGACGATGGCGCCCCCCGCCGTCATGCGGCGCACCGCCTCGCGGCAGCAGAGAAAGCAGCTGGTGACATTGGTGGTCAGGGTCTGGTTGATGCGCTCTGCGCTCATCTCCAGCACCCGCATCTGGGGCTGCAACCTGCCGGCGTTGTTCACCAGGTGGGTAACGGGGCCGAGCCGCGCGTCCATCTCCTCGAACAGGCGCACCACCTCGGCCTCCACGCTGACATCGGCCTGCACCGCAATGCACTCGACCGGATGGGTGGCCAGGATCTCGGCCACCACCGCCTCGGCGGACGCCCTGTCCTGACGATAGTTGAGACAGAGATGGTAACCCTGCGCCGCCAGATAGCGGGCTGTCGCGGCCCCGATACCTCTGCCACCGCCGGTGATCAGCACCCGTTTGTTCATGAACCCTCCTGGTTCCCGGTTTCGATGACTGCTTCGCATAGTACCTCATGTTGACGACCACACCTCGTCCCGTGACGCCCGGCACCACAGCAAAGAGCCCGCACGGGGCGGGCTCTTGATGACAACAACGGGAGGCTGGCTATTTGAACAGGCCCTTGAGCAGCTGGTCCGCCACCCCCTTCACCCCTTCGTTGTCGGCCTTGTCACCCAGCAGCTTCTTGAGACCGCGCTCGGCCTCCTTGCGGGCCTTCTCCTCCAGCACCTTGTTGTTGCTGAGCAGTGCCTTCACGTCGAGCTTGTAGCTCGGCGCCTGCCAGTGGCCGCCGATGCGCACCGGTATGGTGATGTCCTTGAGCTCATCCACCGTCTTGCCCCCCTGCCCCTTGCTGCTCTCCACCACGGAGGTGAGGAACAGGAAGTCGAGGGTCTCCGGCACCAGGGCGGTCTGGCCCTGCCCCTTCACTCGCAGGGCGGGGGCAAAGAGCTGGATGTCGTCGCTCCTGGCAACGCCATTGGCAATCTGGAAGCTGGCGGTGAGGGCACTGAAGTCGGTCTTGCGCACCTCCTTCACCTGATCCGCCCCCTTGCCGGTCAGGGTGGCCCGCGCCTCGCGGATCATCTCCGCCAGGTTGATGCCGTGCAGGGCGCCATCGCTCAACTTGAGGTTCACCTTGCCCTGCATCCGGCTGCGCAGCGCCTGCTCGGAGAGGCCTGAGCCCTGCGCCTCAACCTCCAGATCCCCCTTGCCTTCCAGCAGGTCGGTCTGGGCCAGGGTCTGCAGCAGGGGCCGCACATCGACCCCCTGCACCCGCTTGTGCACCTGATAGCGGGCGGGTTGCTGACGGGCATCGAGCAGACCGCTGGCGGTCACCTTGCCGCCGGCCACCCCGGCACTGAACTGCTTGAGGGTGAGCTGACCACCGGCCAGGGCCAGTTGCAGATCGACGGCGCTCAGATCCAGCCCCTTGAGGCGCAGGCTACCCAGTTGCAGGCGGCCAGACAGGTCCACCGACTTGAGGGCGGTCAGATCAGGCTCTACCGTGGAGAGCGCCTGGGCGGCAGGCGCCGCAGCCTGCTCCTTTGCTCCGGCCGGTACAGCCGCCCCCGACGTGGCCGCAGCGGGCGCCGCCCTGGCTGGCTGACCCAGCCAACTGTCCAGGTCGAGCTTGTCCCCCTTGAGGTCAAAGTCCACTTTGGGTACGGCCCCCAGACGAACAGCGCCGTTGCCTCTCAGCAGAGCATCATCCACCCCCATCACCAGGTTGCTGAGGGTGACGGCCTGCTTGTCGAGCTCCGCGCGGGCAAAGCCAGCGAGCTTGAGCTGCATCTGTGGGCGTGGCAGGGCATCGCCGCTGAGCTTGGCGGCCAGCACGGCATCCGACAGCTCCAGCAGTTGCCGGTTTTCATCGAGCCGCGCCTTGAGGGTCCCCTCCAGCGTACCGGCCAGGGTCGGCTTGTTCGCTGCCCCCTGTGCCCCTTGCAGACTGAGGGTGAGGCTGCTCCACTGCCCCAGTGCCAGCCGATCGGCCTTGAGGGAGAAGGCATCCAGCCGCTGGGTCGGTTCGCTCAGGCTCCCCGCCAGTGCGACATCTTTCAGCTCGCTGCGGCTGGCATAGGACGCCAGCTTGAGCTGGGCCGACCCCTTGAGATCAAACGCCAGCTCACCCTGGGCCCCCTTGGCGGCCAGGGTCACCGGTACCCACTCCCCCGGGGTCAACTGCCCCAGATCGAGAGCCAGCCTGTCGAGCCGGGAGACGGTACCGCTACGGTCGTCCCGCACCAGGGCGCTGGCATCCACCAGCGCGATGCCTTGCAGGCTGATCTGCCAGGGCTGCTTGTCACTGGCGGCTGGGGGCGTCGTTGCGGCAGGCTCGGAGGCCGCCTCCTCCTTGGGGTCGGCGGAGGCCTGGAGTAGCTCCCTCAGGTTGGAGCTGCCGTCAGCCTTGGTCTGGATAAAGAGATGGGCGCCGCTCAGGGTCACCTTGCCGATCTCAAGCTTGTGGGAGAGCAGCGGCAGCAAGCCTACCGAGGCCTCACCCTGCTCGAATCGCACCAGGTCGGGCTCGGCAAAGCCGGCGGGGTTGCGTAGCGCCACCTTCTCGAGGGAGAGGCCCAGGCTTGGCCAGAAACGCCAGCCGATATCCCCTTGTATCACCAGCTCGCGGCCGGTGCTCTTGCGCACCTGTTCCACCAGCTGGGGCTTGAACTGGTTGGGATCGATGAGGGACACCAGGGCGGCGATGGCCACCACGGCCGCCAGCGCCAACCCCAGCAGGATGTAGATGATCTTCTTCACGATGGACTCCTTGAATGCGGATCTTGTGGCTGACTATACCACCGGGGGGATGACAGATGGGGCCCGTCTGCCAAAACGGACCAGCGGCGAGACAGGGATGGTCGCAGGCCCACGTTCAAACACGCGGCAATAAAAAGGGCCCCGCAGGGCCCTGATGATAGTGGATGGCTGACGCCCGCCTCGCCCGGGTCAAGGCTGACGCGGCAACTGCTGATAGCCCATCTCGTACAGAGTGAAGGCATAGATGTCCGCACTCTGCTCGATAAGCTTGGCCACCGGCGTGCCCGCCCCGTGCCCGGCATTGGTCTCGATGCGGATGAGCTGGGGATGGGGGCCGGCATTGTCGGCTTGCAGGGTGGCGGCAAACTTGAAGGAGTGGGCTGGCACCACCCGATCGTCGTGATCCGCCGTGGTCACCAGGGTCGAGGGGTAGCTGACCCCGGTCCGGACGTTGTGCAGCGGCGAGTAGCCCTTCAGGTAGTCGAACATCGCCTCGCTGTCGGCGCTGGTGCCATAGTCATAGGCCCAGCCCGCCCCGGCGGTGAAGGTGTGGTAACGCAGCATGTCGAGCACCCCCACCGCCGGCAGGGCGACCCGCATCAGATCCGGCCGCTGGGTCATGACCGCCCCCACCAGCAGACCGCCGTTGGAGCCACCTCGGATCGCCAGCCGATCGGTGCGGGTGTAGCCCTCGGCCTTGAGGTACTCGGCCGCCGCGATGAAATCGTCGAACACGTTCTGCTTGTTCTGCTGGGTGCCCGCCAGGTGCCAGGCCTGGCCGTACTCGCCGCCCCCGCGCAGGTTGGCCACCGCATAGACGCCCCCCAGATCCAGCCAGTTGGCCACCGACACGCTGAAGCTCGGGGTCAGGCTCACGTCGAAACCGCCGTAGCCATAGAGGATGGTCGGGTTGCTGCCATCAAGCTTGAGCCCCTTGCGGTAGCTGATGATGAGCGGCACCCGGGTGCCGTCCTTGCTCTGGTAGAAGCGCTGCTCGGAGACGTAATCCTCCGGTTTGAACGGCGCCGCCGAGGCCCGATAGAGGCTGATGGCGCCGCTCTTGGGCTCGAACCGGTAGAGGGTCGGCGGCTGGGCATAGTGCTCGAAGCCGAAGTAGAGGGCGGGGTCGTCGTGCTTGCCGTTGAAGCCACTGACGCTGCCAAGGCCGGGCAGCGCCACCTCGCGCACCCGCTTGCCCTCGTAGTCGAACTGCTCGACCCGGGCGGTGGCATCCACCATGTACTCGGCAAACAGATAGCCGCTGCCGCTGTGCACCGTCAGCACCTGCTGACGCTCGGGGATGAGATCCCGCCAGTGGGCCGGGCCCGGGTTGGCGGCATCCACCGTCACCAGCCGGCCGTTGGGGGCGTCCCGGTTGGTCAGCAGGTAAAGGGTGCTGCCCTTGTTGTCCACCAGGCTCACGTCCGCATCCACATCCCCCTGCACCGTCAGCAGCGGCGCGTTCTCCTGGCTCAGATCCTTCACATAGAGGCGGTTGCCTGAGGTGGAGTTCGCCGCCGAGATAAGCAGGAAGCGGTCATCTTCGGTGACGGTCGCCCCCACGTAACGGTGGTGCTGGGCCGGGATGGCGCCGAACACCAGTCGGTCATCCTCCTGCGCCGTACCGAGCCGGTGGAAATAGACCTTGTGCTGATCGGTCCTGGCCGACAGCTCGCTGCCGTCGGGCTTGTCGTAGCTCGAGTAGAAGAAGCCCTCGTTGCCGAGCCAGCTGATACCGCTGAACTTCACGTCCTTGAGGGGCGCCTCCAGCGGCTGCTTGCTCTCTACGTCCATCAGGTGGATCTCGCGCCAGTCGCTGCCGGCCAGCGACAAGGAGTAGGCCAGGATGCGGCCATCGCGGGAGAAGCTCAGCTGATCCAGCGCCGTGGTGCCGTCGGGGCTGAGGGTATTGGGATCGAGGAACACCTCGGCCGGCTTGCCCTCCTGCTGGCGCCACAGCACGTTCTGGTTCTGCAGGCCGTCGTTCTTGAAGAAGTAGTGGTAGCGCCCCTCGCGAAACGGTGCCCCCTCCTTGGCGTAGTTCCAGGAGGCGGCCAGCTTCTCCTTGATGGCGGCGCGATACGGGATCTGCGCCAGGTAACCCTGAGTCACCCGGTTCTGGGCCTTGACCCAGGCCTCGGTCTCGGGGCTGCGATCATCCTCCAGCCAGCGATAGGGGTCGGCCACGGCCTGGCCGAAATAGTGATCCACCTGCTCACCCTGGCGAGTGACGGGGTAGTGAAGGCGCGTATTCCCTGACATGGCATCCTCTCTGGTTGGCTGGCCGCTGCACGCACAGAGCAGTGACAGGGCCAGCAGGCTGACAATGGCTCGCATCGAGGCGGCTCCCTGCGGTTTGAGTGAGCGGGCAGGTTAACAAAGCGCGCCGGATGGCCCAACCCCCCGACCGGTGGCAGAGGGTGGCCCGTCGGCACGGGGGAGCCATATGAATTTTTTCGCTTAAGTTTGCCGCTTTATTTTGTTTGTTATCCGGCCCTTGGGTCACAGGATGGAATAAGACACCAGCCAACGTGAGCCATTCAGGATAAAGCATGCCGTACAGCTACCTATCACATCTGCGTTGCAGCAAGACCGGCGAGATAGTGGATGCCGATCAGCCCCAGCAGTTGAGCCCGGTCGGTGCCCCCTTGTTGGCCAGCTACGACCTCGAGGCCCTGAAGCAGGCCTGGCACCCGGCCGCGCTGCTGGGCCGCCCCGCCAGCCTGTGGCGCTACCACGAGCTGCTGCCGGTGCGCGACCCCGCCCAGGTGATCACCCTGGGGGAAGGCTTCACCCCTCTGCTGCCCCTGCCCGCTTTCGGCAAACAGATCGGCATTCCGGATCTCTGGATGAAGGATGAGAGCATCATCCCCACCGGTTCTTTCAAGGCCCGCGGCGCCGCGGTCGGCGTCTCCCGCGCCCGGGAGCTCGGCATCACCCACTTCGCCATGCCCACCAACGGCAACGCCGGTGCGGCCTGGGCGCTTTACGGCGCCCGCGCCGGCTTGCGCAGCACCATAGTCATGCCCCAGGCGGCACCCGCCATCACAAGACTGGAGACCTCGCTGGCCGGTGCCCGCCTCTATCTGGTGGATGGCCTCATCAGCGACGCCGGTCGCCAGGTGGCCGAGGCGGTGGCCGAGCAGGGGCTGTTCGATGCCTCCACCCTCAAGGAGCCCTATCGCATCGAGGGCAAGAAGACCATGGGGCTGGAGATCGCCGAGCAGCTCGGCTGGACCCTGCCGGACGTCATCCTCTACCCCACCGGCGGCGGAGTCGGTCTCATCGGCATCTACAAGGCGCTGCGGGAGTTGCAGGAGCTGGGCTGGGTCAAGGGGCCGCTGCCGCGACTGGTGGCGGTGCAGGCGAGCGGCTGCGCCCCCATCGTCCAGGCGTGGCAGCAGGGGGAGCGCGAATCGCGCTTCTGGCCCGATTCCCAGACCCTCGCCTTTGGCATCAACGTGCCCAAGGCGCTGGGGGACTTTCTGGTGCTGGACGCCCTCTATCGCACCGAGGGGTGCGCCATCGCGGTGGACGATAGCGCCATCCAGCGCGAGATCCGCCAGCTCGCCGCGCGCGAAGGCAGCTTCGTCTGCCCGGAAGGGGCGGCCGCCTTCGCCGCCGCCCGCCAGCTGCGGGAAGCGGGCTGGATACGGGGGGGCGAGCGGGTGGTGGTGCTCAACACCGGCGCCGGCATCAAGTACCCGGACGCCATCACGGTCGTGCCCCAGCGGCTGCGCCGTGACGGGAGGATCCCGGCATGAGCTTCGACTGGTCTTTTGTTCTCACCACCCTGCCGGCGTTCGGCCAATCGGTCTGGGTCACCTTGCAGCTCGGCGCCATCGTGATCCTCACCTCGCTCGTCGTGGCGCTGCTCAACGTGACGCTGCAAAGCCTGCACAAGCCCTGGCTGAACGGGCTGCTCCGCGCCTATGTGGAGCTGGCCCGCAACACGCCGCTCTTGATCCAGCTGTTCTTTCTCTACTTCGGGCTGCCGGCGCTCGGCATCTCGCTCTCCGGCTTTGCCACGGCGGTGATCGCCATGACCTTCCTCGGCGGCGGTTACCTGACCGAGGCGCTGCGTGCAGGCGTTCAGGCAATCCCCCCCAGCCAGCTGGAAGCGGGCCGGGCCATCGGCCTCTCCCGCTGGCAGCTGCTGCGCCACGTCCAGCTGCCCCAGGCCTGGCTCGCCAGCCTGCCGGCGCTGTTTGCCAACTTCATCTTTCTGCTCAAAGAGACCACGGTGGCCTCGGCAGTGGCGGTGCCCGAGCTGCTCTACACCACCAGGAACTACATCGCCCTCTACTACAAGACCTACGAGATGCTGGCGGTGCTGACCTTGATGTGCGTGCTGATCTTTCTGCCGCTCTCCCTTGCCCTGCGCGTCGTTGAAAGGAGGCTGCAACATGGTCAGTTCGGTCATTGAGCAACTGATGCAGACACCTATTGTCCTGCTGCCACCCTCACTCGCCACCCATGCAGAGGAAAGGAGGGATCAATATGGTCAGTTCGGTCACTGAATCGCTGATGCAGGCGAGGATCCCGATGTGGGCACTTATCTTCCTGCAGCTGCAGCCGCCGTCACTCGTCACCCATACACAAGAAGGGAGGGATCACTATGGCCAGTCCGGTCACTGAGCAGTTGGCGCAGGCGCTGCCGCTGCTGGCGGTGGGCGCGGGTCAGACCCTCGCCATCTCCCTGCTCGCCATCCTGTTCGCCACCCTGGGCGGGGTCGGTTACGGCGTGCTGGCCCAGCAGGGGGGAAGGCTGACTCGGGGAGTGCTGCGGGTCTATCTCGAGCTGTTTCGGGTGGTGCCCGTGCTGGTCTGGCTCTACCTCTTCTTCTTCGGGTTGCCGATCTTCTTTGGCCTGGATATCCCGGCCTTCTGGTGTGCCGTGCTGGTGCTGGCCCTGTGGGGGTCGAGCGAGGTAGGCGAAGTGGTGCGCGGCGGTCTCAAGTCCCTCGCCCGCGGCCAGCAGGAGGCTGGCCTGGCGCTCGGGCTCTCCCGCTGGCAGCTCTATCGCCACGTGCTGCTGCCCCAGGCGCTGCAACGGCTGACGCCGCCGACCATCAACATCTACACCCGCATCATCAAGACCAGCTCGCTGGCGGTGCTGATCGGGGTGGTGGAGGTGATCAAGGTGGGCCAGCAGATCATCGAGCGCACCTATGGCTCGCTGCTCATCTACGGTCTGCTGTTCCTGTTTTTCTTTCTGGTCTGCTATCCGCTCTCGCTCGCCTCGCGCCGGCTGGAGCAACAATGGGGTAATGCGGTATGACACCTCTGCTTGAGCTCAATGCTGTCAGCAAACAATTCGGCCAACACCGGGTACTGGACGGGGTCAGCCTCACGGTGAACCCAGGGGAAGTGATCGTCATCCTGGGGCCGAGCGGCTGCGGCAAGAGCACATTGCTACGCACTCTCAACGGGCTCGAACCCATTCAGGGGGGCGACATTCGCTTCGACGGAGAGTTGCTGGATGCCAGCACCGACTGGCAGCGGCTGCGCCAGCGCATCGGCATGGTGTTCCAGAGCTATCACCTCTTCCCCAACCTGACGGTGCTGGAGAACGTGCTGCTCGGCCCTGTGCAGGTGCAGAAGCGGGAGCGGGCCGAGGCCCTGCTGCAGGCGGAGCAGCTGCTGACCCGCATCGGCCTGTGGGAGCGGCGCCACGACTATCCGCGCCAGCTCTCCGGCGGCCAGCAGCAGCGCATCGCCATCGTGCGGGCCCTGTGCATGAACCCCCAGGTGATGCTGTTTGACGAGGTGACCGCTGCGCTGGATCCCGAGATGGTACAGGAGGTGCTGGAGGTGATCCGGGATCTCGCCGGCAGCGGCATGACCCTGCTCATCGTCACCCACGAGCTGGCCTTCGCCCAGGCGGTGGCGGATCGCATCGTCTTCATGGACGGCGGCCACATCCTGGAGCAGGCCGCCCCCCATCAATTTTTCGAGAGCCCGCGCAGCCAGCGTGCCCGCCAGTTCCTCGCCAAGTTTTCTTATACAACTGTCAGCAAACGAAAGGAGTCAGCATGAAGATAATTACCTCGGTCCTGTTTAGCGCCCTCATCGGCCTGGGCCTCGCCAGCGGCGCCGCCCAGGCAGAAGACGGTTCCCTCGCCAAGATCAAGGCCCGCGACAAGCTCATCGTCGGCGTCTTCACCGACAAGCCCCCGTTTGGCTACGTGGACGAGAAGGGCAACTACGTCGGCTTTGACACCGACCTCGGTCGCCGTTTCGCCAAGGACCTGCTGGGAGACGAGAACAAGGTCGAGTTCGTGGCGGTGGAGCCCGCCAGCCGCATCCCCTTCCTGCAGAGCGACAAGGTGGATCTCATCCTCGCCAACATGACTGTGACCCCGGAGCGGCGGCAGGTGGTGGACTTCACCAACCCGAACCTGCGAGTGGCGGTACAGGTGCTGGTGCCGGAAGGCAGCGACGCCAAGAAGCTCGACGATCTGGCCGGCAAGCGGCTTATCGTCACTACCGGCACCACGGCGGACATCTGGCTGACCCGCAACCACCCGGACTGGAAGGTGCTCAAGTTCGAGAAGAACACCGAATCCCTGCAGGCGCTGGCCCAGGGCCGTGGCGACGCCTATGCCCAGGACAACCTGGTACTGTTCAGCTGGGCCAAGGAGAACCCGGGCTATCGGGTGCTGCCCGAGAAACTGGGCTCGGAAGACCCCATCGCGCCGGCGGTGAAGAAGGGCAATATCGAGCTGCGTGACTGGGTCAACGACCGTCTCGCCAAGCTGGGGGAAGAGAAGTACCTGCTCAAACTCTACGACCGGTATGTGCGTGACAAACTGAGCGCCGATACCGATCCCAACGACGTGATAGTGGAAGGAGGCAAGTGGCAGGGTTGAGCCCTGCCCCCACAGCAGTGCTGAGTGTGAAGTGTGTGATCTTTGGTTCCGTTGGTCTGCAAACCGCAAGGTTTGACCTTTCCAGGCGCCCCCTCCAGGTGGCGCCTTTTTTTGTTTGCAAGACACCGGCAGACTGGACACCCGCTCTGTGAGCCAGCTCCCCCTGCCCCGGGATGCCCTGTGCCATCCTCACTGAAACGGCAGCGGGAGGAGAAACCCATGTGGATAGAGGCCGAGCCCGTCTACGGCGCCCTGGTGTCCCTGGCCATCGGGCTCATCATCGGGCTGGAGCGGGGCTGGCAGGTGCGCCAGCTCGGAGACAACCAGCGCATCGCCGGGATGCGCACCTATGGCCTCATCGGTCTGCTCGGCGGGGTCTGCGCCCTGCTGCTGCCCACCCTGGGCGCCTGGCTGGCCCTGCTCGGTCTGCTGACCGTGGTGACGGGGTGCGGCCTCTCGGTCTGGCTGGCCCAGCGCTGGCAGGGGGAGTTCGGCCTCACCAGCTCGGTAGCCATGGTGCTCACCTACCTGCTGGGGCTGATGTCGGTGCTGCAGAGCCCGAGCGAGGCAGTGGCCTGCGCCGTGCTGGCGGCCCTCCTGATGGGGCTCAAGGGCAAGATCCAGCAGGGAATGCTGTTCTTGAGCGAAATGGAGTTTCACGCCACCCTGCGCTTTCTGCTCATCTCCCTGGTGCTGCTGCCGGTGCTCCCCGATACCGAGATGGGTCCCCTCAATGCCTTCAATCCCTTCAAGATCTGGCTCATGGTGGTGGTGATCGCCGGCATCTCGTTCTGTGGTCACTTCGCGGTGCGCCTGCTCGGCACCCGCTCCGGGCTGGTGCTCACCAGCATGCTGGCGGGGCTCGCCTCCTCCACCGCCCTCACCCTGCAATTTGCCCGCCTCAACAAGGAGCAGGGAGGGCTGGAGCGGCTGCTGGCCACCGGCATTCTGCTGGCGGGAGCCACCATGTGGCTCAGGCTGCTGGCACTGGTGCTGATCATCCACGGAGAGCTGGCGCTGCGTCTGGCCGCCCCCCTGCTGCTGCTGGCAGCCATCGTCTACGGCTTTGCCTTCTGGTTCTGGCGCCAGCGGGAAGAGATGCCGGACGGCCCGGTACAGCCCGAAACCCGCAACCCGCTGGATCTCGCCACCGCCATCAAGTTCGGTCTGCTGCTCGCCCTCATCGGCTTCATGGCCACCCTGCTGCAAAGCAAGGTGGGCAACTCCGGGGTCTATCTGCTGTCGCTGGTCTCCGGCATCACGGACGTGGACGCCATCACCCTCTCCCTCTCCCAGCTCGCCCAGAAGGAGCTGGCCCTGGAGGTGGCGGCCAGGGGCATACTGCTCGCCGGGCTGGTCAACTCCCTGGTGAAAGGGGTGCTGGCACTGGTGATTGGCGGACGCAGCCTGGGGCGGCGGGTCTTGCTCCCCTACCTCGTCTCCATCCTGCTCATCCTGCCCCTTGTCCTGATGACATGATGACGGGGATCACCTGACGGGCCCGGCACTCTGACACCCTTTCCCCTTGTCGCGTATACTGCCCCCTCTTGCAGCAGGAGGAGATGACCATGGCAAGCGACTGGGACAAGCTATTGGCTGGGGGCGCCCTGGACAGCCAGAGCGAGGAGATAGCGAACGACCGCATTCGCGGCCAGGCGCTGCTGAGCCGACTCAACGCCTCACCGGCGGGGGATCACGTCCTGCGCCAGCAGATCTGCCGCGACCTCTTCGCCCACTGTCCCGACTCCTGCTGGATCAGCACCCCCTTCACCTGCGAATTCGGCCGCAACATCCACATCGGCGAGAAGACCTTCTTCAACTTCAACGTCACCATACTCGACGTGGGCGAGGTGCACATCGGCAACCATGTGTTGCTGGCCCCCAACGTGCAGATCTACACCGCCACCCACACCATGGATCATCTGGAGCGACGCAACTGGACCGCCTACAACAAGCCGGTGCGGATCGGCGATGACTGCTGGATTGGCGGCGGGGCCATCATCTGCCCAGGCGTCACCATAGGGCCCCGCTCCATCATAGGGGCTGGCGCCGTGGTCACCCGGGACATCCCGGCGGACTCCCTGGCGGTGGGCAATCCGGCCCGGGTGATCCGCACGCTACAACCGGGCGAGACTCGGGATCAGGCGTGCCTGTCATGATGGCCCTTGCCCTGCTGCCTTTGGGTTGGGCAGGCTGGCTCGGCGCGCACGATGCCAACTGGTGGCCGCTGGCCCTGATCCTGCTGATGAGCCTGCTGACCCTGGTCGCCTACGCCTGGGACAAGCGCCAGGCCATTCGTGGCGGCTGGCGCGTGCCCGAGGCCCGCCTGCACCTGCTTGAGCTGTGCGGCGGCTGGCCCGGCGCCCTGGTCGCCCGCCAGTGGCTGCGCCACAAGACTCAGAAGGGGAGCTACCGCCTGCGGTTCTGGGCCATCGTCTGGGGGCAGTTGCTGCTGCTCGGGATCTGGCTCGGCTGGCCGCTCTGGCAGGGGCTCTGAGCCGACGCGCTGACAATGCCCCTGTCAGCCCAGTCGCCCACGGGGCAGACAGGGGCGCTGCACAATCGCCCCTCCACGACAGGCAATGCAAACAAGATGAATCGGGATCTGCATGTCATGCCAGGAAAGGCGCCGCGCCCATCCCCCCGCACACCATGCCAATTGAATACGGCTCTTCGTACGACCCCCATCCATATGGAGGGCACAAAACATGAATAGCCGATTGAAAATGGCCCCCATAAAAATTGTATCAAAATATGTCTGAGGGGAATTTAGCAAAATTCATTCAGAGTTAGTTCATCAAAACCAGTTAAACAAAAAGCACGTTGAATGCATCGAACAATATAATTTGTTACAGGATATTTCAGGCGAAAATATAACTAATTCCATTCAGAGTTCATTCATGCTGAAAGCAAACAAAAAGGAATAACAAAAGTACATTTTTTAAAATGCTGGTCGTGATTAATATCTCAGGTTATTATTCAGTCACATTATAGAGTTACCAACCATAGCCGCCTTAAAGATCGTCGTACATACTTTTTTGTTCGTACTTTCCCACATCCTTGCATAGCTGTAGCTCGCCCCTGTTTATGATTGCCCAAGCCCTCTGGCTTGCTCCAAAAATATAAATATAGAGGACCTTGCTTATGACAAAGATGTTACGGTCATATGTCGCCCTACTCTTCTCATTTTTATTACTGGGTTGTAATGGTAATAACAATGACTCATCCACTGTAATACCACCAGATATCTCCATATCCGGATTGCAGATCACCCCCGCCGTTTCCTCCCTGCCGGTTGGCCTGAGTGAACAACTCAAAGGGGAAGTCATTCTGTCCAATGGCCAGGTGCTGGATGTCACCGCTGACGATGCCGTGAGCTGGCGTTCCAGCGACCCGGCCGTTGCCACCGTCAGCAACAGTGGCACCGACAAAGGCAGGGTGACGGGCGTCTCCGCAGGAACCGTCACCATCACTGCCTCCGGTGAAGCCAATGGCCAATCCTTCAGCGCGACGGCCGAGGTGACCATCACCCATGCCGTTGTGGCCCAGCTACAGATCACCCCCGCCGTTTCTTCTCTGCCGGTTGGCTTGAGTGAACAGCTCACAGGGGAAGTCATTCTGTCCGATGGCCAAGTGCTGGATGTCACCGCTGACGACCTTGTGAGCTGGCGCTCCAGCGACCCGGCCGTCGCCACCATCAGCAGCAGTGGCACCGACAAAGGCAGGGTGACCGGCGTGTCCGCAGGAACCGTCACCATCACCGCCTCCGGTGAGGCCAATGGCCAGCACTTCAGCGCCACCGCCGAGGTGACCATCACGGATGCCGTCGTGACCCGGGTACAGATCACCCCCGCCGTTTCCTCTCTGCCCGTTGGCTTGAGTGAACAGCTCACAGGGGAAGCCCTTCTTTCCGATGGTCAGGTGCTGGATGTCACCGCTGACGACGTGGTGAGCTGGCGCTCCAGCGACTCGGCCGTTGCCACCGTCAGCAACAGTGGCGCCGACAAAGGCAGGGTGACCGGTGTCTCCGCAGGAACCGTCACCATTACCGCCTCCGGCAAGGCCAATGGCCAGTCCTTCAGCGCGACTGCCGAGGTGACCATTACCCATGCCGTCGTGACCCAGCTACAGATCACCCCCGCCGTTTCTTCTCTGCCGGTTGGCTTGAGTGAACAGATCACAGGGGAAGCCCTTCTTTCCGATGGTCAGGTGCTGGATGTCACCGCTGACGACGCCGTGAGCTGGCGCTCCAGCGACCCGGCCGTCGCCACCATCAGCAGCAGTGGCGCCGACAAAGGCAGGGTGACCGGCGTGTCCCCAGGGACTGTCACCATCACAGCTTCCGGTGAGGCCAATGGACAGCACTTCAGCGCGACTGCCAAAGTGACCATTACCAAGGCAGTTGTGGCGGAAGTACAAATCACCCCCACCGTCTCCACCCTGCCAGCAGGCTGGAGTGAACGGCTCACAGGGAAAGTCACTCTGTCCAATGGTCAGGTGCTGGATGTCACCGCTGACGACGCCGTGAGCTGGCACTCCAGCGATCCTGCCATCGCCACTATCCATAGCAGTGGTCCCGACAAAGGCATGGTGACCGGCGTGTCC